>NZ_JCAXDU010000003.1:0-307955 GCF_059759155.1 Rhodococcus sp. GQ147 | reverse complement strand
TCGGTTCTCGTGTCCCGCGCCGAGAACGCCGCATTGGCGGCGTCGATGAAACCGGCGAGGAGCACTCCGGAGACGATCGCGTACACGAGTCCCGCGACGAGAACCCACCCCACGACGTTCGCGGCCCGCTGCCCGATCCACCGGTCGAGTGTCCGTGCCGCCCAGTGGTACAGAGCGCGGATACCACGTCCGATCGCCAGCAGCACAGCGAACATCACGACCGCGACGAGCGGGGAGAGAACCGCAAGTGCCAGGTTGTACTCGGAAACCCCCATCAGAGTACGGATCTCGTGCTGCCAGTACTGGCCGAGCCCGAAGAGGACCGCGAAGAGGACCGCCCCGCAGGCGCCGAAGATCCACCACGACGCAGCCTTGGGAGACCGAGGAGGCCGGTCGGCGAAGGCGCGCCACACGAACGCGAGGAGCACGCCGAGGCCGTATCCGATCGCGGCAGTGATCCCGCAGATCATCCCCTGCAGGATCCCGCCGCGCGGAAGCAACGACGGGGTGAACGACAGGCACGCGAAAAGCACTGCACCCCAACACCCGGGAAGTGTGAGGTGCAGTGCCCACCGCCGTGCCCGCGATCGGGGAACATCGGTCGCGACGTTCGCGCCCGGATCACCCCGGACGTTGCGGCCGTTTTCTTGCACGGTCGCGTCAGTAGTAGTCGGAGCGTGGCTGCCAGGTCGAGATCGCCCAGATCACGACCGCGTCCAACGCGATGATCAGGATCGACCACCACGGGTAGTACGGCAACCACAGGAAGTTCGCGATGATCGACAACGCAGCGAGGACGATCGCCGTGACACGGGCCCAGGTGGCACCGCTCATCAACGCGAGACCGGCGACCAGCATCACGACACCGAGGACGATGTGAATCCATCCCCACGTGGTGAAGTCGAACTTGAACGTGTATTCCACGCCCCGCACGAACACTTCGTCCTCGGCCACCGCAGCGATGCCCTGGAAGATCTGGACGATGCCGACAGTTGCCAGGATGATCGCGGCTCCGATCGAGGTGCCTGCGGCGATGCCCTGTTTGACACTGACCCCGCCCCGGTCGGGGCGTACATCCTGTGACATGACAATCCTCTCGTGTACGAAGGAGACATCGACCGTGCGCCGATCCTCGCGAGGAACGGTCACGGTCCGATTCTCAGGAACAAGGGTGCCTGCGGGTTATGCTGCCACCCTTACACTTTCGACCGCCGGCTCCTCGACGCGACGAGGCGTCGAACGCACGAGCCGACCACGGGAGGACTCCGTCCGCAGCGCCCTCCCCGCGACGACGATTCACGCGATGGGCACGCCGTCACGTCCGGTCGTGGCGTTGCCGAGCGCCTGCGCCTTGAGGTGTTCGTACTCCGCGGGCGTGATCGCACCGGAGTCGAGCAGGGCCTTGGCATCGGCGATCTGTTGAGCCGGGGATTTCCCGACCGCCACGGTCCGGATGTATTCGTCGGTGGCCTGCTTCGCCTCGGCCTGGGCCTGTTGTGCCCGCGGAGCCATTCCCCGACCGCGAACGATCAGGTAGACCAGCGCTGTCAGGTACGGAAGGAGCACCAGACCGATGACCCACATCGCTTTGACCCAACCGGACACGGAGTGATCCCGGAAGAGGTCGACGATGATTTGGAACAGGACGATCAGGTATGCCACGAAGGCGAATACGACGACGGTGTACCACACGTAGTCCCAGAATGAATCCATAGCCGAACCTCCTCGGCCGAACCGATGGCGGGACGATGCCCCCATGAAACCACCGGAGAATGAAGATCTCGAATCCTGCTTCCCCCTGCGGTGTGCCGCTACGGCACTGCCACTACTCGCGGCCCCCCGGTCAACTCATCGATACCGGCGTCGAATCGTGACGACTGTCCGATTCGGGCTTCGACAGGTCCATCTTCAGTCATGACGACCTCCGTCCCTCTGATCGGGGAGGGCCGGATATACCATACGCCCGTTCATGGGTGGAGGACATCGGTTTGCGCAATCGGCGCGATTCGGTACCGGCTCGAGTCGGTCAGGAGTACACCGCGCGGGGGTTCCAGGTCGCGATCGCCCAGATGACCACTACATCGAGGGCGATGATCGCAAGCGCCCACCCTGGGTAGTAGGGAAGCCACATGAAATTCACCAGGATCGACAGCGCGGCGATGACCATTGCGGAGACGCGCGCCCATGTCGCCCCGGAAATCAACGCGATGCCCACGATCACCATCACGACACCGACAACGATGTGGACCCACCCCCACGTGGTGAGATCGAACGTGAACAGATACTCCTGGCCGGCGACGAAGACTTCGTCCTCGGCGACCGCAGCAATTCCCTGCAACAGTTGCAGAGCACCGATCAAGGTCATGATGATTGCGGCACCGACCGACGTTCCCGCGGCGAGACCCTGCTTGACCGACATTTCCTCCCGCTCGGCATGCACATTGCGTGTCATGATGCTCCTTCCGGATGACCCGACATCTCGAGTGTGCGCTTCGTCGGAATTCTCCAATGGAGGTTGGGGGTTTTCCGCCGGCAATCGCACCCAGAACTCGTTCAGGACACGAGCAGCGCGAGCCAGCCGAACGGCACACCGGCCAGGAAACCGGCGGCGAGCCAGCGCAGTACCTGCACCCGGAGCCACGACCACACGGTCGGCGCGACTCCCGCGACCGTCACGACATTGACGACGACGGCGAGGGCCGGATGGATCCGGCCGAGCACCTGCCCGCAGGCGACGACGGTGATGACGGTGGCGACGAAGGATAAAGCCGTCAGCGTGAGCCCCGTCGCCCAGGGAGTGGGCGCGGGACCGCGAGCCTGGCTCATCGCGGAAGCCGCACCCGCTCGTAGAACGCCATCGCAGCCGCGGTGGCCACGTTCAGCGAATCCGTGCCGACAGCCATGGGAATCCGGGCGCGCACGTCGGTCGCCCGCATCGCATGTTCGGTCAGGCCGGGGCCCTCGGCGCCGAGCAGGAGCGCGACTTTTTCCCCCGTCATCGCTTCGGCGAGCGGGATCGCCCGTGGGTCCGGGGTCAGGGAGATCAGTTGGAATCCTCTGCTGCGCAACAGATCCAGGTCGTACGGCCACCGGTCGACGTGCGCGAAGGGGACCCGGAGGACGTGCCCCATCGACACGCGCACCGCACGCCGGTACAGAGGGTCGGCGCATCCTTTCCCGAAGAGCACACCGTCGACGCCGAGTCCGGCGGCGTTGCGGAACATCGAGCCGATGTTCTCGTGGTCGTTGACCCCTTCGAGCACCGCGACCGTGGTCGCCTTGTCGAGGACGTCGTCGAGCGAGAGCGGTTCGGGCCGGTGCGCGACGGCGAGCACCCCGCGGTTGAGGTGGAAGCCGACGACCTCCGCCATGGTCGCCGCATCGGTGCGGTAGAACGGCACGTCGACGTCACGCAGGTCGTCGGCGAGTTCGTCCAGCCGCCGACTCACCCCGAGCAGGCTCGTCGCAGCGAACCGGGAGTCGAGCATGCGCTGGACCACCAGCACACCCTCTGCGATCACCAGACCCTTGCCACCGGGAAGGTCGGGCCGACGGTCCGCGGAGTTGAGATCGCGGAAGTCGTCCACCCGGGGGTCGGAAGGATCGTCGATGTCGATGACGTGAACCACCGGGTCATTCTCCCAGCGGCCCTGCACCCTCCCGCACCGGGTCGGTCGTCACGACCGCGGTGCGGTCGGTCGTCATCGACCGCGGTGCGGTCAGTCGTCATCGACCGCGGTGCGGTCAGTCGTCTTCAGCGACGAGCGCCGTGAGGATTCCGACGGCGTCGCGCAATGTGGCGAGCGAGTCGGGATCGAGTTTGTCGAGCCGTTCGGTCAGCCACACTTCGCGTGCCTGCGCCTCGTCGGCGAGCAATTCCCTCCCGGCTTCGGACAGCGTCACGATGATCTGTCGTCCGTCCGTCGGGTGCGGCGTCCGCTCGACGAGACCGAGTTCGTGCAGAGACGCGATGACCCTGGTCATCGAGGGTGGTTGGACGCGTTCGCGCGCTGCCAGTGCCCCCGGGGTCATCGCACCTTCCTGCGCGAGGGTGGCCATTGCCGAGATCTGGGTCAGAGAAACTCGGGAATCGGTGCGTCTCCCCCGCAGATGACGCGTCAGACGCACAACGGCGAGTGAGAGGTCACCGGCGAGTGCGCGTGTATCCGAGATCATGGCGTGCAGAATACGTCACATCGCCCGAAACACGCGTCGGCTGCCTAGGTGAGCAGTTCCGTGAGCGGATCGACCGAGAAGTACAGGGCGAACAGCACTGCGACGATCCACATCAGCGGATGGATGGTGCGGATTTTGCCGCTCGCGGCGTGCAGGATCACCCAGGTGATGAAGCCGACGCCGATGCCGTTGGCGATCGAGTAGGTGAACGGCATGACCATGATGGTCAGGAAGGCCGGCAGCGCCACAGCGAACACCGAGAAGTCGATGTCGCGGACCTGGCCGATCATCAGGGCACCGACCACGACGAGAGCCGGAGCGGCCGCTTCGATCGGGACCACCTCGTACAGCGGGGTCAGGAACATCGCGAGCAGGAACATCACACCGGTGACCACGTTGGCCAGGCCCGTGCGGGCTCCTTCCGCGATACCCGAGGCCGATTCGACGAACACCGTGTTCGACGAGGCGGAAGCGCCACCACCGACGATGGCGCCGGTGCCCTCGACGACGAGGGCCTTGCCGATGCCGGGCAGGGTGCCGTTCTTGTCGGCCAGGCCGGCTTCCTTGCCGAGGCCGGTCATGGTGCCCATGGCGTCGAAGAAGTTCGCGAGGACGAGCGTGAACACGAGCAGGGTCGCGGCGATCACGCCGATGCG
The DNA here is from genome assembly GCF_059759155.1 of Rhodococcus sp. GQ147. Classification (NCBI taxonomy): domain Bacteria; kingdom Bacillati; phylum Actinomycetota; class Actinomycetes; order Mycobacteriales; family Nocardiaceae; genus Rhodococcus; species Rhodococcus sp. GQ147. The sequence continues at coordinate 303,123 of NZ_JCAXDU010000003.1, read as the reverse complement.
GGTGAACGCGCCAAACAGGTCGACGTTGCCGACGAGGCTCAGGTTCGGGATGCCGAAGAAGGAGTCGGGGGCGTCGGGGGTGCTGAGGTTCCAGCCCTTGGGGTTGGTGCCCAGCGACGGGCCGACGTCGGCGATGGCCTCGATGATCATCGACAGGATCGTCGTGGCGACGATGCCGATCAGCAGTCCGCCGCGCACCTTGCGTGCGACGAGCACACCCATGAGCAGCACACCGACGACGAAGACGAAGGTCGGCCACGACGCGATGGAGCCGTCGATGCCCAGGCCGACAGGGACGGTGGTGCCGGCGGCGTCGGGGATGCGGCGGACGAAGCCGGCGTCGACGAGGCCGATCATGGCGATGAAGGCGCCGATACCGGCAGCGATGGCGGCCTTGAGTTCTGCCGGGATCGCGTTGAAGACCGCGGTGCGGAAACCGGTCAGGGCCAGCACGACGATGATGATGCCGTCTATGACCACCAGGCCCATCGCTTCGGGCCAGGTGACCTGCGGCGCGATGGTCACCGCCAGCAGGCTGTTGATGCCGAGGCCGGCGGCGATGGCGAACGGATAGTTGGCGACCACACCGAAGACGATGCTCATGAAGCCGGCGACCAGCGCGGTGACGGCGGCGACCTGGTTGATGGGCAGGATGTTGCCCATCACGTCGATCTTCGCGCTCGCGTCCTCGGCGGAGAAGCTACCGAGGATCAGCGGGTTGAGGACCACGATGTACGACATCGCGAAGAACGTGACGATGCCGCCACGCACCTCTCGGGACACGGTGGAACCGCGTTCGGTGATCTTGAAATAGGTGTCCAGGAAGGACGTTCGCTTGGAGTCGGTGCCTACGGCCATGTCCACAAATCCGCTCGTCGAGTACGGGGCGTCGCAACGGGAACCGATTATTGCAGCGCGAAGGAACTAATCTGCAAACCGTGGAACCCGCCCAGCTCGTCGCAGCCCGCATCCGACGCCTCGCCGACCCTCGCCCCGCGCTTGCCGTGGGAACCGGTCTGTGGGTGGTGGCAACCGTCGTCGTGGCGGTGGTGGGCGGCGAACTCCGGGACGATGTGCTTCCGGTCTGCGTGGCGGGAATCGTGGTGGGGCTGCTGGGAACTGCGCTCTTCCTGTTGCAGCGTCGCGCCGCCCGACGCGGTGACCGGGGTGCCCAGGCGGGGCTGGACTGACCCTCGCCCACGGCCGTCCGCGACAAGGCCACAGCGGTGTCAGCGACGGATCCGCACCCGAGTGATCAACCACACCCACAGCAGGGCCCATGTGATCCCGAAGATCCAGCCTGCGACGACATCGGTGAACCAGTGCGCCGCGAGGTAGACGCGAGAGAGCCCGATCACGAGGGTGTAACCGGCGAGCGCGATCGTCGCGGCGGTCCGGCGGCGATCGCCGCGCGGCCACGTGCGCACGACGACCGCGACGAGCACCGTGGCCAGAACTGCGCTGGTCATCGCGTGTCCGGACGGGAACGACTCGGTGCGCAGGGCCAGGAGCCGTTCGGGTTCCGGTGGCCGGACACGGCCGAACAGATTTTTGAGCAACACCATCAACGGCCAGCCCGTGAGGACCGCTCCGGCGACGAGGACGGCGTCGGACAGACGATCGGCCCGCACCAGCAGCAGCGTCGTCGCCGCGGCGATCAGGCTCGTCGCGACTCCCCCGCCCGTGTGGGTGAGTGCGGTCACCGCGGTGGTCAGCCACGGCTCGCGGAGCGACACCATCCAGTCGAGCACCGCGGCATCGAGCGTCACGGTTCAGTTCTCACGTCCGGAGCCGTGAGCGCGGTGAGTGCCGCGCCCAGGCCGATCGGTGTGCTGTGGACGGTGCCGGCCGCGTCGACCCACCACGGGACCTCGACCTCCCCGGTCAGGGCTCCGGAGCAGCGGAGGACGAGTCGGTCGTGCAGCGCGAGTACGCCGCGCGGAAGCGGCACCCCGGCGACGATTCCGGCCAGGACCGCGGCCGGTTCGCGCTCCCACGTCGAACTCCTCCCCTGCTCGACGGGTTCGGCGTCGACCACCGCGGACGCCACGGCGATGTCGAGCACGTCCGCGAGCGCGTGGGCGGTTCCCCTGCCGCCGGTGACGAGGCGGGCGTGCGGGATCGCGGCCGCGAACCACGGGCGGTCGGGTACGAGAGCGTCGGCTGCGTCGACGACGACACCCGACAGGCTGCGCACCCCGTCGGGCAGAGTGACCGACTCGGGATCGAGACCACCCGACGAGAACGCCGCGGCGAACGCGTCGTGCGCGGCGACGATCGCGGCCGGCCCCGGCGACCTGCTGTCGTCCGCGAGCCGGTCGAGCAGTGTCTGTGCCAGTTCGATGTCGTCGATCCGCGTTCCGGCGAGGGCGCTGCGGAAGGCCGATGCGTCGGGGTGGGTACAGGGATCGAGCAGACCTTCGAAGAGGGTGTCGTCGGCGAACCGGTAGTGGCCCAGAGGCCGGCCGTCGAGCGACGCGCGGGTGCGCAGATACCACGCCGTATATCCGGCGGGGTCGGCGATCGCTTCGGCCGTCGCGGGCTCGGCGGCCAGCAGGGTCAATGCCCGCGACCAGCGGCGATCGTCGACGAGATCGAGGTCGCGCACCGCGACGAGCACCTCGGGATCGTCGTCGAGCCGCTCCCACCACAGGTGTTCGTCGGGCAGATCGTGGTCGGGGCCGGTCGGCAGTTCCGCACGCAGGACCGTGAATCCCCAGCCCACACCGATCGCCCGCAGGGCGTCGGCCCCGTACCGGTCGACGACGGACGGGTCGACGGTGCCGAAGGGCGCGTCCTCGACGAGTACTTCTGCGAGCGGTGCACCGGGAAGCAGGAGTTCGTCGGCGGGGACGAGGTCGCCGTGGGTGTCGGGCAGCAGCAGTGCCCCGAGTTCGCGGGGCACGGCCGCGGGCGACACGAGCGGCACCAGTCGCAGCACGACGTCGGCGAGCTCACCGGCCGGGAGGTCGCCCTCCGGGTGGAGGTCGTCGGGATCGGTGTCCTCGACGGCCGCGACGAGCGCCGGGTCGGCGAGCAGGTCCTCGACCGTCACGGTGCCGGCTCCGAGCCGGGCGAGCAGCGGATGCGCGGCGTCGGGATGGACGAGACGCACCCAGGGCATGGACACCGGGCCGATATCCTGCAGTTGCGTTGCGAGAACGGCCGTACGCGGGCCGGTCACGGTCCGTCCGTCCGACAGCGGAACCGGCAGCGACGCGAGTTCCTCGGCCGCGACCGCGTCGACGACGAGCGGAGTGAGCGCCTCGTACAGGCGGTTCCACCACTTCGGATCGCGTTCGTGCCCGGAGAGCAGTTCGGCCAGTCGCGCGAGACCGAGCCGGTGCACGCCGACGGCGGACAGCGCGGACGCATGTCGCGGCCCGCACAACTCGGGGATCACGAGCCCCGGGACCACCTCGCCGAGGACGTCGGCGAGGTCGTCGGTGAGACCGGGAAGTGCGACGGCCCGGTCGGGCACCAGATCGGCGCTGCGGTCGGCGGCGGGAAGCCACGCGCCGGCAGCCAACTCGTCGAGGATCGCCTCGCGGATGCGTTCGTCGACCTCGCTGCGCGCGAAACCCGGCAGGGGCACGAGGTCGAGTCGCTGCTCGGCGGGCAGAGCCGCGACGAACCGCGCGTATCCGCGGGCGACGTTCTCGACGTGGGCTCCGGGAAGCACGCGCCTCCGGTCGGGTTGCATGGCGACGTCGGCGACGACGATCGCGGGAAGTGACAGCTCCTCGTCGGAGCGGGTGGGGGCACGCAGGACATCGCTGCGGACCGGGTCGACCCGCCCGTCGACGACGGGCACCAGCCATCGCGCCGACGCTCCGGTGAACTCCCACCAGGTGCGATCGCCGATCCGCACCTCCCACAGGCCGCTGTCGAGTTCGCGCCGGTGACGGGTGAATTCGTCGTCGGCGACGAGGACGGTGTGCAAGCCCGGGAGTTCGAGCAGGATGTCGTGGGCCTCGGATCGGAAGGCGTCGAGCAGTGCGACCGGGTCCACGCCGGGGCGCAGGGTCAGCACGACCTCGGTGTCGCTGCCGGTCGCCGGCGGGGCCTCCGTCGGCCACACGAGGCGCAGCGCCGGGACACCCGACTCCGGCTCGGGCAGGTTCCGCTCGGCCAGCACCGCGCGGGTGCGCTCGGCCGAGAAGTGGAGCGAACCGGTGCGCGAACGCACCTCGATGTCGTCGGAGACCGACAGCACCGCCGTGAAGCCGACACCGAACCGCCCTACGGTGGATCCGGCGCCGGTCTTGTTCGACGAGCGCAGTGCGGTCAGCGCGTGGACACCGCCCTCGTGGAGCGGCTCACCGATGTTCGCGACGTGGAGACGGCCGTCGGCGAACCAGACACGCAGCTCACCCGGTACATCGGCACGCGCGGCGGCGTCGGCGGCGTTCTGGGCGAGCTCGGTCAACACGCGGTCGCGGTAACCCGCGCGGACATGATCGGCCTCGGTCGCCGCGTCCTCGCGCAGACGGGTGGGCGACGACGACCAGGCCGCGAGGATCCCTTCGCGTAACGCCGCGATCCCGAACGGATCCGCGGGGTCCGGCCGGGTCACGTCAGTCGGTCTGTTCCGACTCGGACGGGGACGGCTCGGACGACTCGGGGGCAGACGACTCGGGGGCGAGCTCGTCCGTGGAATCGGTCGGCGTGGACTCGGTGCTCACGACCTCGGTACTCACGACCTCGGTGCTCACGACCTCCGTGGTCGCGGACTCCGCAGGCGCCGAGCCGGCCGGTCCGACCTCGACGACCTCCACTGCCGAATCGTCGAACGCCTCGTAGATCGGCGAACCGGCGCCGGTGGGCAGGGTCGTGTCAGAATGCGCGCCACATCCGTACTCGGCGTGCACGACGTGACCGTCGGCGGCGAACTCGTTGCCGCAGACGCCGAAGGCCGCACGCAGCGATCCGGCGAGCGGAAGATAGAAACCACACAGGCGGCACGAGGACGGAGCGGCCTTCGCCATCTCCGAGTCGGGACCGTATTCGCTGTCGAACCAGCGCTGTGCTGCCTCGAGGCGACCTTCCAGACTCATGACCTGCTTGCGGCCCAGCCCGATCTCGAGGGCGGTCTCATCGACCTCGGGGTCGCCGGACAGCATGTAGCCGGGAACCAGGCGCACGTCGTCGGGAGCGGGAGCCAGCAGGTCGCCGGGACCCAGATCGCCGGGACGGATCCGCTCGCTCCACGGCACCCACGCGGGGGCGACGAGCGCGTCGGGACCGGGCAGGAGCACGAGTTCGCTCACAGTCACCCGATCCGAATCCGGGGCGGCGGCCACGACGACGGCCCACTGCCAACCGCGGTAACCCGGCAGCTCCGAGGCGAAACGATGGGTGGCCGAGCACTCGTCCTCGCGCGTCACGCCCAGATAGGCGCCGACTCCACCGTCTCCGAGTTCGTCGAGTGCGGCCCGAGCGAGGTCGACGGCGTCGGCGAGCACGGAACGCACCGCCGGATCGACCACGGGGTTCGTTCCTCGGGAAGTGGAAGCAGAGGCAACACTCACGACCCCCATTCTGCCTGACCTGTCTGCTCCGGCGCCTGCGGGTCGCGGAAGGTCGTACAGGCACCGCTCACACGCGAGGTGCAGGATGGGCGCGTGCCCCGTCTTCTCCTCTCGGCCGCGGTCGCGACGGTCGTCTGCGTCACCACCGCCGGATGCGGCGACGATCTCGTCGCCGAACCCGGTCCACCCGCCACCGAACTCGGTGTGGAAGTCGTCGCCACGCACCCCCACGATCCGGAGGCGTTCACCCAGGGCCTCGAGATCGACGAGGGCGAACTGCTCGAAGGCACCGGCCGGGCCGGGCGCTCGTGGGTGTCGGCCCGAGAGGTCGACCTCGACGGCGGGACCGTCACCCTCGCCGAGACCGAGCGCACCCGCGAACCCGTCCTCGACGACCTCTTCGGTGAGGGCATCACCGTGGTCGGCGACGAGGTGTGGCAGCTGACCTGGAAGGACGGCACGGCCGTCCTCCGCGATCGCGACACCCTGCTCGAGAAGCGCCGGGTCGACTACGACGGCGAGGGCTGGGGGCTGTGCGCGCAACCCGGCCGTCTGGTGATGAGCGACGGCTCGGCCGAGCTGATCTTCCGCGACCCCGTCACCTTCGACGAACTCGGGCGCGTCACCGTGCACCGGGACGGACGTGCCGTGTCGAAGCTCAACGAACTCGAGTGCGCCGAGGACGGCAGGGTCTGGGCGAACGTGTGGCAGACGGACGAGATCGTGCTGATCGATCCGGCCTCGGGCCGTGTGGAGGCCCGGGTCGACGCGGCTCCGCTGCGTGATCGGCTGCCCGCGGGAGCCGATGTGGACGTCCTCAACGGCATCGCACGGATCCCCGGGACCGATCGGTTCCTGGTGACGGGCAAGTACTGGCCGACGCTGTTCGAAGTGCGTTTCGTGGAGTGATCCGGGTGGCATACCGATCGCGGCACGCGTCACTCGGGCCACGTGCCGCCCTTGTGTTACAGCCGCTATCGCGTGGGGAAGAATCGAAGACGTGACCGAACCGGACGAGCGACCCGCCCCCGAGGGAGCGGACGGCCGTGTCCCGGGTTCGCAGCATCCGGGGTACAGCAACTATCCGCCTCCGCGCCGCGTCTCGGGCCGTCGCACTCCCCTGCCGCCCCTGCATCCCGTCGACCATCCGCGCCGACCGCCGGGTGCGTCGGCGGCCGGTCGGGCGGAGTCCTCGTCCGAGACCGACTCACCGCGCGCTCCGCGCATGCCGCGGAAACTGACGGTGACGCGGGTCGCGGCCCTGCGCAGCCGCGAACTCACCTCGAAGGGCATCGCGACCTTCCGCCGAGCGGCCACGGCCGACGGCGCCGACAAGTCGGGCCTGACGGCGCTCACCTACGCGACGATGGCGAACTTCGCCTCCGACGCGGCCATCGCCGTCGCGCTCGCGAACACCCTGTTCTTCTCGGCGGCCACCGGTGAGGACAGGACGAAGGTCGCGCTGTATCTGCTCATCACGATCGCGCCGTTCGCGATCATCGCCCCGCTCATCGGGCCGCTGCTCGACAGGTTGCAGCACGGTCGTCGCGTCGCGCTGGCGACGTCCTTCGCGCTGCGCACGGTGCTCGCGGTAGTGCTGGTGTTCAACTTCGACAGCTGGCTGTTGTATCCGGCGGCGCTCGGCATGATGGTGCTGAGCAAATCGTTCGCGGTGCTCAAATCCGCGGTGACACCCAGAGTCCTGCCACCGGAGATCGATCTGGTGCGGGTGAACTCCCGGTTGACGGTCTTCGGCCTGGTCGGCGGCACGATCGGTGCCGGCGCGATCGCGGCGGCCGCGGCATGGGCATTCGGTTCGTCGGGCGCACTGTGGCTGTGCGCCGGGATTACCGCATTCGGCGCCTATCTGAGCATGCGTATCCCCGCCTGGGTCGAGGTCACCGAGGGTGAGGTGCCGGCGACGCTGTCGTACCACCGCTCCGACGCGCGCACCGAGGTGCTGAACGCCGACACCGTGACCGAGGTGATCGTCACCAAGTCCGGGAAACGGAAGCAGCCGCTGGGACGGGCGGTGGTGACCGGACTGTGGGGCAACGGCACGATCCGCATCCTCACCGGCTTCCTGACCTTGTTCATGGCGTTCGTCGCGAAGAACACCACCGGACAGGATCCGCTCATGCAGGCCGCGATGCTCGGTGGTATCGGTGCCGCCGCCGCGGTCGGCAACTTCGCGGGCAACGCGACCGGAGCGCGACTCGCGCTCGGACGGCCCGCTCTCATCGTCGTGCGGTGCACCGCCGCGGTCGTCGTCGTGTCCGCCGTCGTCGCTGCGACCGGCAACGTCCTGGCCGCCGCGCTGGCGGCGCTCGTGGCGGCGTGCGCCAGCGCGCTGGCCAAGGTCTCGCTCGACGCATCGCTCCAGCAGGACCTTCCCGAGGAGTCCATCGCGTCCGGATTCGGCAGGTCCGAGACGGTTCTCCAGCTCAGCTGGGTGTTCGGCGGAGCGATGGGTGTGCTGTTGCCGACCGAACTGTGGCTCGGGTTCGCTGTGGTCTCCGTCGTGCTGGTTCTCGGATTCGCGCAGACGGTGCTGACATACCGTGGGGGGACATTGCTGCCGGGATTCGGCGGCCGTCGACCCGAACGCGTCTCCACCGAGACGGCTGCCGGGCGGAGGCGCGCCGGTGGATCCCCTACCGAAGATTGGAACAGTTGAGTTGCAGGCCCGGACGAAGAAGACTCTCGCGCTGCTGCTGGTGGCCCTGGTGGTCGTGGTAGCGGGAGTCGCCGCCACGGTGTGGAAACTGGTCGATTCGGCCGAGCCCACGCTCCCCACCATCACCGCGTACGCACGGGGAAAGACCGTGACGGTCGATCCCGCGCAGCACTGCAATCTCTATCTCGAGGACTGCGTGGAGAACCCGATCGGTCAGCTCGACGTGCCGGCCGGCTACCCGCTGCAGCTGTCGCTTCCGAACGAGATCGCCGATGCTCCGTGGCGCATCCTCACCGTCTACGGCGACACGCAGACCGGGCAGACCTACATCGACGGCGCGATGTTCGAGGCCGGTGCACGCCGCACCCTCACCGTGGAGAGCTCCCCGGAGCTGCAGTTGCTCGGAGTGGAGATCCAGCTGCCGTCGGCCGTCGTCGACGAGGCCGGTGAACCGATCGCGCACGCCGTGTGGGCCGTCAAGACGTTCTGAGTCCCGACCCCGCATACGACGACGGGCCGTCCTCGCACACGGCGAGGACGGCCCGTCGTGGTTCGTCCCTAGTGATCGAGCTCGCGCGCGATCGCCCGCATGACCTCGGAGATGCGCTGCCCGGTCTTGCGGTCGGGGTAACGCCCGCGCCGCAGATCGGGCTGGACCGCTGCTTCGAGCAGCTTGATCATGTCCTCGACCATGCCGTGCAGTTCGTCCGGCGCGCGGCGCTTCTGCTGGGCGGGAGCCTCGCGGCGACCCTGCCGCAACGTGGGCTGCTCGAGGAGCTCGACCTTCAGCGCCTGCGGACCCCGGCGGCCCACCGCCATACCGAACTCGACGCGCTGACCGGGCTTGAGCGCTTCCACTCCCTCCGGCAGTGCCGAGGCGCGGACGTAGACGTCCTCACCCTCGTCCTGGGACAGGAAGCCGAAGCCCTTCTCGACGTCGTACCACTTCACCTTGCCGGTCGGCACCGCGCTCACCTGCTCCTCGACAGCTGTGCCCCACAGCGGGGCAACCCGTTTACCATGCAAAACAACGCGCCCCGACTCGGTCGAGCGGGACGCGTAGACACCTGTCAGTGTACCCGCAGAGGTGGGTCCGCCCCCGAATCGTCTTCCCGCTCCCGGACGTCACCGTCCGTCCTTGCGGCGACTACCGTGGTCACGTGGGTACTTCATCTTCGGATTCGTCTGCCGCCCCGCGTAACGGCCTCCTGAAGGCCGCGATCGCCTGCTTCGTCGTCGGTGTGGTGGCGGTCGTCGCCATCTTCCTCATTCCGGCGGTCACCGACGGCACGCCCGGACTCGCGCTGTATCTGTTGACCCTCGCATGGCCGTTGGGTTTCGCCCTCGCCATCGCCTTCGCGCTGCGCTCGGGCCGGCGCGCTCGGAACGGAGACCGGACATGAGGATCCTGCTCAACATCATCTGGTTGATCTTCGGCGGGCTGTGGCTCGCGCTCGGCTACTTCGCGGCAGGTCTGATCTGCTGCATCCTCATCATCACCATCCCGTTCGGCATCGCGTCGTTCCGGATCGGTATCTACGCGCTCTCGCCGTTCGGCAAGACGACGGTCGACAAGCCGACGGCCGGCACCATGTCGCTGATCGGCAACGTCATCTGGATCCTGGTGGCCGGTATCTGGCTGGCCCTCGGCCACATCGCCACCGCGCTCGCCATGGCCGTCACGATCATCGGCATCCCGCTCGCCGTCGCCAACCTGAAGATGATCCCGATCTCCCTGATGCCCCTGGGGAAGGAGATCGTTCATGTGGATGCCCGCCCGAGTTACATGTGATCTTTCTCACATAACGAGCCGATAACGAGCAGGACTCGAAACGAAATTTCGGGCACCCGGACCCCACTACCTGGGACTTCATTCCCTGGTCCGCGCCACACACGTCTGTCGCCACACGAATCGGCGCGTTATCAATTGGTGACACTTCGCCCTCGGAACCGTTACCGTCATGTCCGGTCGAACCGCCTGGCTCGACCGGTCCGGAACCGCCGCGCCAAATTCCTGTCCCGTGGTTCCGGAAGTCCCGACGAACGATCCACAGGGGACAGGAAACGGGGGACCCACCGGTCTCCCAGGAACCGATCGGCCCACAGCCGGACGGTGTCCAGGAGGCCCGGGCCGACGCAAGCGCGACGGTCCTCGGGGTGAAGCCGAAGGCGCTCCCAACGGAGCGACACGGCCGGGCGACCTCTTCAGCCCGAACCCGACAGCTGACCTCGTAGGTGCGTACGGAGAGGAACACGGAACCGACATGAGCGGACGCCATCGCAAGCCCACCAATACCGGTCGTACCGTCGCGAAGTTCGCGCTGACGGGCGCAGTCCTCGGCGTCACGGGTGTCGCGTTCAGCGGCACGGCCGCTGCCGCCCCCGACTCCGACTGGGACCGCCTCGCACAGTGCGAGTCCGGCGGCAACTGGGGAATCAACACCGGCAACGGCTACCACGGTGGCCTGCAGTTCTCGCCGAGCACCTGGAACGCCTACGGCGGCCAGGAATACGCCGCCTCGGCCAGCCAGGCCAGCCGCGAGCAGCAGATCGCCGTCGCCGAGCGTGTCCTCGCCGGCCAGGGCTGGGGCGCATGGCCCTCCTGCTCGTCGAGCCTCGGCCTGTCGAGCGCGCCCACGCAGCGCTCCGTCGACGCAGCGCCCGCCGAGACCCCTGCGCCGGCCATCCAGAACGCTGTCCCGCAGCTTCCGGAGACCCCCGCTGTCCCCGCCGAGGTCCAGGGCGTCCTGGCCGGCTTCGAGCAGGGCGTCACCGCACTCCAGGACGCCGGTGTCGAGCTCGACCCGAACATCCTGGACGCCGTTCGCGCGGTGCTCCCGCAGTAACACCCCGAACATCCCTGAAGGGCCTCGCACCGTTCACGGTGCGAGGCCCTTCCGCATATGCGGACGACCTTCGTTCATCCCTCACACACGACGACGCCCGGCCCCCACGAAGGGACCGGGCGCCGTACGGAAGAGTCTGTTCGGTGATCCGCGATCGGATCAGCGGTTGATCACCGTCTTCGGATGCGTGTAGGGCAGGTCCTCGACCGGCAACGGGAACACGGTGTCCTCACCGTACGGGGAGAGCGGACCGGAACGCGTGGACGACAGTTCGGTGACAGCGTGCTCACCGTCGGCCAGCTCGGGCCATCCGTGGTCGACGTAATGCTTTTTCGAAGAGGTAGCCATGCGCTCATTTTGGCAGGTGAGTTCGGGGCCTGCTACCGCAGGTCTCTAATCTGGAGGGGATGTCCCCGACCACGCCCGCTCCCGACACCGCCTCGGACTCCCTCGCCCGCTGGCTGGCAGGTCGACGCGACACGGATCTGGCCGCCACGCTGCGCGCCCGTCCGGATCTCGTAGTGCCGCCACCGGCGAGCATGAACGTGCTCGCGAGCCGGGCTCAGCAACGCGCCTCGGTGTTCCGTGCGGCCGACGAACTCGACACCGCCGCCTTCGGGATCATCGAGGTGCTGGCCCGTCTCGGAGCGGTGGACACCCCCGTCTCCCGCGCCGCCGTGCTCGACGAGGTCTCCGGCCGCATCAGCGCGAGGAATCTCGACCGGATCCTGTCCACCCTGCGCTCGCTGCTGCTCGTGTGGGGGTCCACCGACGAACTGCGTCTCGTCGCCGCCGCCGTGGACGCCGTTCCGTGGCGCGTCGGACGCACCGGCGACGTCACCGGACCGTCCCGGCAGGAGCTCGACGACCTCCTCGCGGCTCTTCCGCCCGAGCAGCGCAGCATCCTCGACACCCTGTCGCGTACGTCCCCGATCGGTCGGACCCGCGACGCCGCACCGGACACCCCCGCCGACCGGCCCGTGCAGAAACTGCTCGCCGCCGGACTGCTCTTCCGCATCGACGACGAGACCGTCGAACTCCCCCACCGGGTGGGCCAGGCACTGCGCGACGACGCTCCCTTCGATCCGGCGGCGCTCGCTCCCCCGCGCGCACCGAAACCCACCCGATCGACCGCCGACGTCAATGCGACCGCCGGCGGCGCCGCCCTCGAACTGCTGCGGCACTGCGAAGACGTTCTCGACACCCTCGGTGCGCAAGCCGCCCCCGTCCTCAAGGCCGGTGGGCTCGGTGTCCGCGAACTGCATCGCATCGGGAAGGCGGTCGGACTCGACGACGACGAGACGGCGCTCGTCGTCGAGGTCCTCGCGGGTGCCGGTCTGATCGCGCGGGGCCTCCCCGATCCGCCGACACCGGGGGACGACGATCACTGGGCACCGACCACCGCCACCGACGCGTGGCTCGCGTCCTCCCCCGCCTACCGCTGGGCCGTGCTCGCCGGTGCCTGGCTCGATCTGCCGCGCCGGCCCTGGCTGATCGGCCGGCGCGACCAGAACGACAAGCCGGTCGCCGCGCTGTCCGACGAGGTGAAGTCCCCTACTGCCGCCCGCGACCGACGGTTGCTGCTCGACGCCCTCTCCGACGTGCCGGCGGCGGGCACGGACGTCGCCGACCTGCGTACCGCTGCGGCGTGGCGTCGTCCTCGCTGGGCGAGTCGCTTCGACACGACGAGCGTCGTGGAGACCGTGCGCGAGGCGACGACACTCGGTCTCGTCGCGCACGGCATGCTCGCGTCGCCGGGCAAGGCGCTGCTGCACGGCGGCGACGCCGAGGCCGAGATGGCAGCGGTGCTCCCCGAACCCGTCGACTACGTGCTCGTCCAGGCCGACCTCACGGTCGTCGCCCCCGGACCGCTCGTCCCCGAACTCGGCGAGCGGATCGCGCTCGTCGCCGACGTCGAATCGGCCGGTGCCGCGACCGTCTACCGGATCGGCGAGAGCAGTATCCGGCGCGCGCTCGACGCCGGGCTCGGCGCGAGCGACCTGCACGGCCTGTTCGCGACGCATTCGCGCACCCCGGTGCCGCAGTCGCTCACCTACCTGATCGACGACGTCGCGCGTCGCCACGGACGCCTGCGGGCCGGTGTGGCGACGTCCTTCGTCCGCGCCGACGATCCGGCCCTGCTCACCGAGGTACTGTCCGCCCCGGTCGCCGCCACGCTCGCCCTGCGCGCGGTCGCCCCGACCGTCGCGATCTCGCAGGCGCCTCTTGCCGAGGTGCTCACCGAGCTGCGCGCCGCTGGTTTCGCTCCCGCCGGGGAGGACGCATCGGGAGCGATCGTGGATCTACGGCCCCGGGGTGCCCGCGTCGCGATGCCGCGTGCCCGGGCCCGCTATGCCGGGCCCACCGCGCCGAGCGACGAGCAGCTCGACACCCTCGTGCGCACGCTGCGCGCCGGCGACCGTGCGGAGTCCGCGACACCGACGGCCTCGGCACGTGGTGACGGCAGCCGGTCCGGCGGTGCGGCGACGCTCGCGCTGCTGCAGCTGGCCGTGCACGGCAAGCGCAGCGTCACCCTCGGCTACGTCGACGCTCAGGGTGTGGCGACGCGCCGCATCGTCGACCCGGTGTCGGTGGGCGGCGGGCAGGTGCAGGCCTTCGACCCGGCGACCGGCTCGGTGCGCAGCTTCGTCCTGCACCGCGTTACGTCGGTGGCGCTGGTCGACTGACGACGGACCCGGGTGCGGTTGATCGAGCATCGCCTGGAACCGCCCACCACCGGCCCTTGGGCGGAGAGGCTCAGCGCTGCGTCGCGAACCCCACGAACGCCCCGCCGACGGTGAACTGGTTCTCCGGCCGTGGGAGCCCGTAGTGCCCACGCAGGGTGGATTCGGTGTACTCGGTGCGGAACAGACCGCGCTCCTGCAGGATCGGCACCACACCGTCGACGAACTTCTCGAGCCCCGACGGCAGCACGGCGGGCATGATGTTGAAGCCGTCGGCCGCGCCGCTGTGGAACCAGTGCTCGATCGTGTCGGCCACCTGCTCGGCCGTGCCCGCGAAGGTTCGATGGCCGCGACCGCCGCCGAGTCGTTCGATGAGCTGCCGCACCGTGAGGTTCTCCCGTCGCGCGAGCTGCACGATGAGCGTGTACCGGCTCTTGGCTCCCTCGATCTCGTCCTCGGACGGCAGGTTCTCCGGCAGCGGCTCGTCGAGCGGAAGCTGCCCCGGCCGCAACCCGAACCGGTCGGCGAGCTGGTGGCGCGCGTACTCGGGCGAGATCAGCCGGGCCAGTTCGGCGTCGAGTTCGCGTGCCTCATTCTCCGTATCGCCGATGACGGGCACGATGCCCGGGAGGATCAGCACCTGCCGCGGGTCGCGGCCGACCTTGCCGACCCGATCCTTCACGTCGTCGTAGAACGCCTTGCCCTCCTCGAAGGTGGGCTGGGCAGTGAAGATCGCCTCGGCGTACAGCGCGGCGAAGTCCTTGCCGTTCTCCGACGAGCCCGCCTGCACGAGCAGCGGATAGCCCTGCGGCGACCGCGGCACGTTGAGCGGCCCGGCCACCGAGAAGAACTCTCCCTCGTGTTCGAAGGTGTGGACCTTCGCGGAGTCGGCGTGGATCGCCGCCTCCTTGTCGGCGACGATCGCGTCGTCCTCCCAGCTGTCCCACAGCTTGGTCGACACCTCGACGAACTCGGCGGCCCGCGCGTAGCGGCTCTTGTGCGCCGGCACGCCGTCGAGACCGAAATTGCGAGCGGCGTCGTCACCGGCGGTAGTGACGATGTTCCAGCCGGCCCGTCCCCCGCTGACGAAATCCAGCGATGCGAATCGACGCGCGAGGTTGTAGGGCTCGTTGTAGGTCGTCGACGCGGTCCCGATGAGACCGATCCGCTCGGTGGCCGTCGCGATCGCGGTGAGGATGATCGTGGGTTCGAGCTTGCCGCTCGGACGCCGTTCGGGATTCGCGAACAGCACGGGGCTGTCGGCGAGGAACACCGAATCGAACCTGCCACGCTCGGCGGTGCGGGTGAGCGAGATGTAGTGCTGGATGTCGAGATTCGCGTTCGGGTCGCTCTCCGGCAGACGCCAGGCCGCTTCGTGATGGCCGACGGGCATGAGGAAGGCGTTGAGGTGCAATCGACGATCGGTCATGTCTTCTCCTGTCGTGAAAGGTCTTTCGTCACAGTTGCGTGATGACACCGAGGGCGGTGAGGAGGTCTTCACGGATGTCCCGGAAACCGGGATCCGTGATGGAACGGGGCTTGTCGAGATCCACGTGGCAGTCGACGGCGAGGCGCCCTTCGTCCAGCACGACGATCCGGTCGGCGAGCACTATCGCCTCGTCGACGTCGTGAGTCACGAGCAGCACGGTGGGACGGTGCGCGCGGACGAGGTCGTCGAGCAGTCCGTGCATCCTGATGCGGGTCAGGGCGTCGAGCGCGCCGAACGGCTCGTCGGCGAGCAGCAACTGCGGCTCCCGCACCAGGGCCCGGGCCAGCGCGACACGCTGTTGCTCCCCGCCCGAGAGTTCGAGCGGCCAGGCGTCCTCGCGCCCGGCCAGGCCGACCTCGACCAGCATCTCGGATCCCCGGCTCCTGCCCTGCCTGTCGAGCCCGAGCGTGACGTTGTCGAGCACGCGCAGCCAGGGCAGCAGGCGGGAGTCCTGGAAGGCGACGGAGACCTTCTCCGGTACCGCGAGGGCGCCGCCCCGGATCTCCACGTCGTAGTCGAGGCCGGCGAGCGCATGCAGCAGGGTGGACTTCCCGGATCCGCTCCTGCCGAGCAGGGCGACGAACTGTCCGTCGGGGATCTCGAGGTCGAGCCCGTCGAGCACGTTCCGGTCGCCGAAGCCGCGGATCAGGCCGCGGATGCGTACGGCGCTCATCCGCCCAGCGTCTTCCGCCAGGCGAGCGCCCGACGCTCGACCAACCGGAGACCGGCGTCGGATGCCAGACCGAAGATGCCGTAGACGAGCAATCCGACGAGGATGACGTCCGGCTGACCGTAGTTCTGGGCGTTGAACATCATCTTGCCCAGGCCGCTCACGGCGTTGATGCTCTCGACCACGATCAGGGTGAGCCACGCACCGGTCACCGCCAGGCGCAGACCGAGGAAGAATCCGGGCAGCGCTCCTCGCAGCACCACCTTCCACACGAACTGTGCGCGAGTGAGAGCGAGGACCTCGGCGAGTTCGACGTAGCGCTGTTCGAGGGCCGTGAGAGCGTTGTGCGTCTGGATGTAGATGGTCACGACCGTCCCGAGTGCGATCACCGTGATCTTGAAGGTCTCGCCGATGCCGAGCCACAGGATCAGCAGCGGGATGAGACCCAGCGTCGGGATCGCACGCTTGAACTGCACAGGGCCGTCGATCAGTGCTTCACCGGTGCGCGTCAGGCCGGATGCGAGCGCGAGCGCGGTGCCGATGACACATCCGATCACGAAGCCCAGCACGGCACGGCTCAACGATGCCAGGATGTGTTGTTGCAGAGTTCCTTCCGCGACGAGTTCGACCGCGCTGGTCACCACCGTCCAGGGAGCGGAGAGCTTGCGGTCGTCGATCCATCCGGCACCCGACCCGATCGCCCACACGACGAGCAGCAGAACCACGCCGGTCATGCGCGAGAACGGGACGGCCTTGCGGAGACCGAGCCGCCGGAGCGGCCTGATCCCCTCCGTCGGTGGCTGATCGGTGGGGTCCGGTGGGCGGGCGCCGACCTCCACCGGCCGTGTCAGTGTGCTGGTCACGAATCCGACCCCTTCCGGTACTCCTGAGGAACCGACTCCGCGGCAATCGTTTCGAATCTGCGATCGAAGATCTGCTCGACGTCGAACTCGTCGAACCATCCGGCCTCATCGAGCAGTTCCGAGGTCTCCTGCGTCCATTCGATCGCGGAGTCCCAGTCGGTGGGATATGCCGGTTTCTGGCCGACGGTTTCGACGATCCGCCTGCCGTCCTCGTACGACACCCCCTCGCTCTCGACGTAGTACTTCCGAATCCACTCGTCCCGGTTCTCCCACGCCCAGACGTCACCCTGTGCCCACAACGGGATGAATTCCTTGATCGCCGCGACCTTCGCAGGATCCTCGAGCACGGACACCGGAGCCCACAGAACACTCAACGCGTCGACCTCGGGCGTGAACACCCCTCGCGCGCCCTCGGTTTCGTACTGGTTCAGGTACTTCGTGAGGGTAGGTTCCGCCAGCGGTGCGACGTCGACCTGTTTCGCCTGGAGCGCCGTGAGGAACTGCGTGCTCGGTAGTTCGACGAATTCCACCTCGTCGAGACCGATTCCGGCCGACTTCAGCGTCCGGAGCACGACGACACCCTGGGCCTGCCCCGGCGACAACGCGATCTTCCTGCCGCGCAGGTCGTCCAACGAATCGATGTCTGTACCGGGTGCCGTCGCGAGCGAGTACTGCGGCGAATCCTTCTCGCGTACGGCGACGATCCTGGCGTCGAGCCCGGTGGCACGTGCCTGGATGGGAGGAATCGCCGCATTGACCGCGAGGTCGACGGCGTCGCCGCGGAACGCCTGGATGACGTCGGGACCGGCCGAGACGTCGGGCCAGTCCGACACCGTGAACGGCAACTCGTCGATACGACCGGTCGCTTCGAGCTGGATACGGGTGGGCTTGACGGCAATGCTCAACGACGTCCCCGGTGGAATCTCCTCGGGGATTTCGGCGTCGGCGGACAATCCCCCGGTCGAACCGCCGGCGCACCCGGTGAGCACGACGCTCAGTGCGGCCGCGACGACGATCGGAGCGCGCGATCTTCGAGAGCGCACGAGTGAGGACACGATCATGAGAACTCCTTGCGAAGGTGAGGGGCGCGACATCGCGCGAATACGCCGACGTGCGCCACCGGAAGACGAGCGGGAACCCGAGCGCGGGCCCGACCGCGAGGACAGCAGCCCCGGAAACCGCAGTCCCGAAATCAGCGGTCACGGTACGGAGAACAGCGACAGTGCGGACAGCCACGGAACCGCGATCGGTGGACGACACGACACGCACGGTGTTCGCGACGCGAGGCACTGCGGCCTGCGATCACGGTCCGGCCCATCGCTCTCCCCCGTCCGCCCGGGCTGTGGACGTCCTCTGTCTGCACAGCATCGCCGGTGACGGTATCGGCCGCGCGGAACTTCCCGACAGGGATCAGCGCACGGTGAAATCAACTCCGGACACCGGAGTACGGAACATTTCAGCGCCGTGTTCGGATGGCGCACAGAATAATTCGAGCGACTGGCTTTTTCCGGGAAATGACGTATGGTGTGGTCTTGTCGAGTGGTTGTTCATCGAAGATGGAGTGACAATGGCCGACAAGGGCAAGAACTCGAAGAAGCCAGCGAAGTCCCTGAAGGAACGTCGTCAGGAGAAGCGGCAGAAGGCCGCCGAAGCCGGCGAGTTCATTCGTAAGCGGAAGCGGAGCTGAATCCGGTTGCAGGCCATGGATCTCGAAATCGCAGCACTCGAAGCGCTGTACGACAAGATAAGTGGATTGTCCGGTCGGGAAACGGGCACCGACGCACAGCGGCACGGATATCGCGCCGCCTTGGCGCGTGCACGGGTGTTCGTTCTCGACGAGCGTGCCGGCGCGATGAAACAGCCGGCCTGAGAAAAGAGAAAATCGGTACTGGAATGAAGCGGACGCTGCATGCCCTGGACAAGATCCAGGAACGACTCGAATCGGAACTGGATTCGAGACCTCCCACCTCTGAGAAAGACGCCGGCTACCGGTCCGGTATCTCCGAGGCGCTGGTGTGCGTGATGGAGGTGCGGCAGTCGCTCGCACGGTGAGTACGCCGTGAAACCGGTCGGCCGTGCGTTCCCGCCACGGGGGAACGCACGGCCGTACACCGTCGTGGTGGCGCGGTACGGCCCGAACCTGGAGAATGGGAAAGTTCTACTTTCCATCCACAGGAGGCACTCGTGGCCGACGGACCGCTCATCGTCCAGTCCGACAAGACCGTGCTCCTCGAGGTCGATCACGAACGGGCGAACGAGGCGCGGCAGGCGATCGCACCGTTCGCCGAGCTCGAACGCGCCCCCGAGCACATCCACACCTACCGGGTGACGCCGCTGGCATTGTGGAACGCCCGTGCCGCCGGTCACGACGCCGAGCAGGTCGTCGACGCGCTGGTCTCGCATTCCCGGTTCGCCGTCCCGCAGGCGCTGCTCGTCGACATCGTCGACACCATGAGCCGCTACGGGCGCCTCCAGCTGGTCAAGAACCCCGCCCACGGCCTGACCCTGGTCAGCCTCGACCGGGCGGTGCTCGCCGAGGTCCTGAGAAACAAGAAGATCGCCCCGATGCTCGGTGCGCGCATCGACGACGACACCGTGATCGTGCATCCGAGCGAGCGCGGACGCGTCAAGCAGATGCTGTTGAAGATCGGCTGGCCGGCCGAGGACCTCGCGGGGTACGTCGACGGCGAGGCCCATTCGATCTCGCTGGACTTCGAGACGAACCCCTGGCACCTGCGCGACTACCAGGAACTGGCCGCCGACTCGTTCTGGTCGGGCGGCTCGGGTGTCGTGGTGCTGCCGTGCGGTGCCGGTAAGACGATGGTCGGCGCGGCCGCGATGGCGAAGGCCGGCGCGACGACGCTCATCCTCGTGACGAACACGGTCGCCGGGCGCCAGTGGAAGCGCGAGCTGATCGCCCGCACCTCCCTCACCGAGGACGAGATCGGCGAGTACTCGGGCGAGAAGAAGGAGATCCGCCCGGTCACCATCGCCACCTACCAGGTGATCACCCGCAAGTCGAAGGGTGAATACCGCAATCTCGAGTTGTTCGACTCCCGCGACTGGGGGCTGATGATCTACGACGAGGTGCACCTACTGCCGGCGCCGGTCTTCCGTATGACCGCAGACCTGCAGTCCCGCCGCCGCCTCGGTCTCACCGCGACCCTCGTGCGCGAGGACGGACGCGAAGGCGACGTCTTCTCGCTCATCGGCCCGAAGCGGTTCGACGCGCCGTGGAAGGACATCGAAGCCCAGGGCTGGATCGCCCCCGCCGACTGCGTGGAGGTCCGCGTGACCCTCACCGACGCCGAGCGCATGGCGTACGCGGTCGCCGAGCCCGAGGAACGGTACAAGCTGTGCTCGACCGCGCGCACCAAGATCCCGGTCGTGAAGTCGATCCTCGAGCAGCACCAGGACGCCCCGACACTGATCATCGGTGCCTACATCGATCAGCTCGACGAGCTCGGTGAAGCGCTCGACGCCCCGGTCATCAAGGGTTCGACGAAGACGAAGGAACGCGAGGCGCTGTTCGACCGGTTCCGGTCGGGCGAGCTGAAGGTGCTCGTCGTGTCGAAGGTCGCGAACTTCTCCATCGACCTGCCGGAGGCCTCGGTCGCGATCCAGGTGTCGGGCACCTTCGGCTCGCGTCAGGAGGAGGCCCAGCGTCTCGGGCGGCTGCTGCGTCCGAAGCACGACGGCGGGCAGGCCCACTTCTACTCCGTGGTCTCGCGCGACACCCTCGACGCCGAATACGCCGCGCATCGCCAGCGGTTCCTCGCCGAGCAGGGTTACGCGTACCGGATCACCGACGCCGACGATTTGCTCGGACCTCAGATCGGCTGACGCGGAGCGTCCCTGCGCGACGCGTCACAGGGACTTCGTGTCACTGCGGCCGGTATTCCTGTTCGGGACGGCCGGTGGTGCCGTAGCGCAACTGCATCCGCAGGCGTTTCTTCGCGACGAGCGCCGCGAGATAGCGCTGTGCGGTCGCGCGCGACACCCCGATCGTCACGGCCACCTCCCCCGCCGACATCGGTTCCGGTGATTCCCGGAGCGCCTGCATCACGAGCTCTTCGGTCATCGAACGCGAGGGTGCCGGGCGGGCGGCCGGCAACACCGGCCGCAGTGCGGCCAGCGCCGTGTCGATCTCGGTCTGGGTGAGCTCCTCCCCCGCGACGACCCTGCGGTACTGCGCGTAGGCCGCCAGCCGCCGGGCCAGTTCGGTGCTTGCGAACGGCTTGACCAGATACACCAGCGCACCGGCGGTGAGTGCCGCGCGCACCGTCGTGCCCTCGCCGGCGGCACCGAGCACGAAACTGTCGCATTCGAGGCTCCGGATCAGGTCGATCCCGGAGCCGTCCGGTAGGTACACGTCCACGAGGGCGAGATCGACGGGACCGGCCCGAACGGCGTCCCGGGCCGCCGCGATGCTCCCGGCGACCGCGCAGACCTCGAATCCCGCCACACCCGAGACCACGGAGGCGTGGAGTTCGGCGACCCGGAAGTCGTCGTCGACGACGAGGACCTTCAGATCCGTTCCGCCCATCCCGTGTCCCTTTCGTCGAGCATCCCGGGCAGTGTCGCCAGGAAGACCGCACCCCCGGTCGGATTCTCCGGCGTGCGCTGCCCGCCACGGTCCGCCAGCACGACGTCGCCGCCGTGCAGCCGCGCGATGCGCCGTGCCAGCGCCAGCCCCATTCCCCGGCCACCGGGCACCGTCGGATCGCTGCGGGTCGTTGCGCCCTCGGCGAAGACGTCGGGCAGCGCGGGATCGACGCCGTCGCCGGTGTCCGCGACACTCACGTGCAGGTCGGCACCGTCCTCCATCAGTTCCACCTCGACCTCGGCCGGAGCGCGCCCGCTCGTGCGTGCCGCCTCGATCGCATTGTCGAGCAGGTTGCCGAGCACCGTCGTGACGTCGACGGGTGCCCGCACGGTGGCGTGCGCCCACGTGTTCTCGCCGAGCACGAGCGTGACTCCCTGCTCGCGCGCATGCGCGGCCTTCGCGACGAGGAAGGCGTGCAGGTACGGGTCGGTGATCGTGTCGATGCCCTCGAGCTGTTCACCGAGCGGACCCGAACCGAGGATCTGTTCGATGTACTCGAGCGCCTGCTCCGCATGCCCCCGGCGGAGCAGTCCGTCGAGCAGGTGGAGCCGGTTCGCGAACTCGTGCCGTTGGGCCCGCAGTGCCGTACTCATCGCCTTGACCGCGTCGAGTTCGCGCGTGAGCGTCTCGATGTCGGTCCGGTCCCGCACCGACATCACCGTGCCGAGATCCCGGCCGTCGCGCACCACACGCCGCGAAACGGCGACGACGACCCGGTCGCCGGTGGTCGCCGCAACCGGGATGCCCTCCGCGGAGCGCAGCACGTCGAGCAACCGCGGGGTCATTCCGAGGGTGTCGACACTGCGACCGATTCCGTCGTCGAGATCGAGCAGGCGACGCGCCTCGGCGTTGACGACGGTGACGATACCGCGGGCGTCGGTGCCGACGACCCCGTCGGAGATCCCGTGCAGCACGACCTCCTGTTCGCGGACCAGCTCGGTGAGCTGTTCGGGTTCGAGTCCCAGAGTGAGCCGCTTCCAGCGGTTGGCGAGCAGCAACGATCCGACAGCACCGCACACGAGTGCTGCGAGCGCGATCAGGACGGCATCGGCGAGGTCGCTGCGCAGGTCGGCGCGCACCCGGTCGGTGGCGATGCCGACGCTCACCTCCCCGACCACCCTGCCCGAGACGGGATCGGTCACCGGCACCTTGGCCCGGACCGAATCGCCGAGCGTGCCCGACTCGCTGGTCACGACCTCCCGTCCGGCGAGTGCCTCGGTGGGGTCGGTGCTCACCCTCCGGCCGAGCTGCTCCGGATCGGGATGCGCGAGCCGGAGTCCCTGGTCGTCGGTGATCACGACGAACAACGCTCCGGTGGCGGTGCGGACGTCCTCGGCGGCCTCCTGCACCGCACCGGATGCGAGTTCCGGGTTGTCCGGGGAAACCACCCCGTCGTCGCCGGCCGAATAGCGTGCGACCTCGTCCCGCACGGTCGGGTCCGCGGACACCGACCGTGCGATCGCGAGCGCCCGCTGACCGTGCTCGTCGGTGACTCGGTCCTCGGTGGTGGTGGCGAACACCGTGAATCCGATGCCGAGTGCCACCGCCACCACCGCGGACTGGAGCAGAAGTACCTGGGTGCGAAGTTTCACGGCGTCGCTCCCGTTCGTCCCATCCGTCCAGTGTGGCCCGGGGCCGATCTCATCCGAACGGAATCTGCCCGAGTACCACCCCGACGACGAGCATCACGACCGACACCACTCCGGCGCGCCACAGCACTTTGCGGTGATGGTCGGCCAGTGGCACCCCGGCGAGGGTCACCAGCAGCAGAATCGCCGGGACCAGCGGGCTCTGCATGTGGACGGGCTGTCCGGTGATCGATGCGCGCGCCATCTCGACCGGTTCGATGCCGTACTGCGCTGCCGTCTCCGCCAGCACCGGGAGCACCCCGAAGTAGAAGGCGTCGTTGGTCATGAAGAAGGTCATCGGGATGCTGAGCAGGCCGGTGATGACGGCGAGGAACGGGCCGAGTGCGTCGGGGACGACGCCGGTGAGCCACAACGCCATCGATTCGACCATGCCGGTGCCTTGGAACACGCCGGTCAGGACGGCGGCGGCGAACACCATCGCGACGACCGACACGATGCTCGACGAATGGCGTGCGATCGCGGCGGACTGATCGACGACGCGAGGGAAATTCACGGCCAGCGCGATACCGGCGGCGATCATGAACAGCACGGGGATCGGCAGGATGTCGAGGCCGAGGACGACGAGCAGCGCCACCGTGAGGATCGCGTTGAAGGGCAGCAGACGCGGACGCAGGGTCGGACGGTCGGGGTCGAGTCCGGCAGCCAACCGACCGACCTCCCCGTCGGTCGTATCGGTGCCCTTTCCGACCGTCGTACCCACTCCGGACGGACCAGCGCCGAGCGGCATCAGGTCGGGCTTCCACGTGAGCTTTCCGAGACGGCGACGTTCGACGAAGCCCAGGTGAGCAGCGAAGCCCAGCACGACCACGAGTCCGACGACGAGCGACGGGATCATCGGGACGAACACGTCGGACGGGGACAACCCGAGCGCGCTGGCTGCACGGACCGTCGGCCCGCCCCACGGGATGATGTTCATCGTGGCGTTCGCCAGGCCCGCGACGACGGTGAGGACGACCGGGCTGACCTTCAGTTTCAGGTAGAGCGGCAACAGTGCGGAGGTGGTGATGATGAACGTCGTGGACCCGTCCCCGTCGAGGGAGACGACCATCGCCAGCACAGCGGTTCCGATCACCAGTCGTGCCGGGTCGTCGCGCACGAGACGCAGGATGAGCCGCACGAGGGGGTCGAACAGGCCGACGTCGATCATGATGCCGAAGAAGATGATCGCGAAGAACAGCAGCGCCGCTGTGGGGGCGAGACTTTCGACGCCGTCGACGATCATGTCGCCGATGTCGGTGCCGGCTCCGGCGATCAGGCCGAACGCGACCGGGATCAGGATCAGGCCGACGACCGGGGTGGCCCGTTTCGACATGATCAGGTACATGAACGTGGCGACCATCAGGAAGCCGAGGACGACGAGCATGGCGGTGCCCACTTTCTGACGTGATCGGGGCCGGTCCGGGCACACGTCGACCACGGGTCGCGGGCGCGACCGGAGGTCTGGTGTGGGGGTCCGGCTCGAAGCCGTGAGGGTTGTGTGATCTCTGCTACAGCAGAGTGTGTGGCCACGTCCCTCACCGAGTCACCGTTGCGCACGAAAGCGCCGTTGTGCGCATTCTGCTCGAGCCCGTCGTGGTCGGGCTCGCCGCCGGAGGCCGACAGTGGTCGGCCCAAGGGCTCCAATAAGCTGGTGGCGTGCGCCGCTTCGACTTCCCTGTGGACCTGCCCCATGCCAAGGCCGTGAACCAGACCCTCGCGGATGTCCGTCGTCTGCGGTGGTCGGCGATATTCGTCGGCCTGGTGTGCGTCGCGGGTGCGGTGGGTCTGTTCCTGCTCGGCGAAGCCTGGGCGTACATCGTCGCCGCCGTGCTGGCGGTCGCGGCCGCGACGTCGGTGTGGGTGGCGCTGTGGGCGCCGCGCAAGGTGGGGACCATCGAACAGCTCTACCGCGACAGCCCTCTCGTCCCGGCCGTCGTCGCCGCCGAGCGTGCCCGCGGGCTGACGCTGCTCGCGCTCGTCGACATCGCCAAGCCCGAGACGTCCGGCCAGCACTTCGCCCTGGTCACCCGCAACGTGGAGGCGGTGCCGGGTCACCGGATCGCGATCGGTGAGCGCGTGCCGTGTGCCGCGGTCCTTTCCGACCGCACGACCCGCAACGACTCGGGGGTGTGGCAGATGGTCGGCCCCATGCCGATCGCCTGGGGTACCCGTGATCAGAAGGTCATCGCCGACGCGGTCGCGCAGATCCCCGAAGTGGAGTGGCGCGTGCTGAAGGACAAGCTGAAGATGGTGGACCAGGTCGACGCCACCGACGAGCGTCGCCTCGAACTGGCGAGCAAGGAACTGCCGCCCGAACTGCGGTGACGGGGGCGTGCCGCGGGACGTTGTGGGTCGCCGGATTGTCGGCCGACGACCCACACGGCCCGTGAACGGCTGGGCCCTCCGGCTCTCAGGGGCAGTGGGCATCACGCGAGGTGCGGGAGCACTTCCTTCTCGAGCAGTTCCAGCCCCGAGGTGTCGTAGGCGGCCTCGGGAACGTAGAAGATCGCGTACTCGAGCCCCTGCTTCTTCAGCGCGGTGAGGTTCTCGACGATCTGCTCGGGGGTGCCGACGGCGGGCATCCCCCGGAAAGCGTCGAGCGCCCCGTCGGCCTTCTCCGCTCCGACGATCGGTTCGAGACGGGCCCGCAGTGCCTCGAGCCGGTCCTGCACCTCGACTTCGGTGCGGCCGATCGCCACGTTGTAGTTGGCCGATCGCACGATGGCGTCGAAGTCGGTGCCGACCTCGGCGCAGTGCTCGCGCAGGATCTCCGACTTGCGCGCGAACCCTTCGGGTGTGCCGTCGAAGTTGGTGTACTGCGCGTACTTCGCGGCGATCTTCAAGGTCACCTTCTCGCCGCCGCCGGCGATCCACAGCGGAATACCGCCCTCCTGCAGCGGAAGCGGGCGGACGATGGCTCCATCGACGGTGTAATGCCTACCTGAGAACGTCGCGGAACCCGTGGTCCACGCCTGTCGGAAGATCTGCACGCCCTCGTCGAGTCGGCGCAGCCGCTCACCCGGCGACGGGAATCCGTAACCGTATGCGCGCCATTCGTGTTCGTACCATCCGCCACCGATCCCCATCTCGATGCGCCCGCCGGAGATGATGTCGGCGGTGGCCGCGACCTTCGCGAGATAGGCGGGGTTGCGATAGGCCATGGCGGTACACATCTGGCCGATGCGCACACGCTCGGTGACGGCGGCGAAAGCCGACACGAGGCTCCATGCCTCGTGGGTGGCCTCGTCGGTGGGCGCAGGGACGGTGTGGAAGTGGTCGTACACCCAGATCGATTCCCACGGTCCGCGATCGGCGCGGAGCGCGAGATCGCGCATCACCTGCCACTGGTCGGAGGGGTCGATGCCGACGAGGTCCAGTCGCCAACCTTGGGGGACGAACAATCCGAAACGCATACGTGTCCTAGGGTCGAAGTGATGTTGTGCAGTGCCGGTTCGGCCGGCGCCACCTGTTCCAGTGTGCGCCGCGGCCATGGCGAGTATCGCGGAACGAAGCGGAACATGCAGGCCGCTCCGAGCAGAGCCAGACCGCCCACGGTCAGGGCAGCGGCGGCCAGGGACAGGGTGGCGACGGCGCCGACGGCGAACGGACCGACGAACATGCCGGTGTCGTGGGTGAGCCGCCAGGCCGCCAGGAACTCTGCCCGGGTCGCAGGTGGTGCCGTGTCGGCACCGAGCGTCATGATCACCCCGTTGCCCAGACCGTTGCCGATGCCGAGCACCACCGCGACCGCCGCGAGAGACGCCAGGTCGTCGGCGACCGGCAGGATCAGGAAGGCCACCCCGATCACGAGCAGCGACGGCACCGCGACGGCCCGTCGCCCGTACCGGTCCATCAGTTGCCCGGCCGGATACGAACAGAGCAGGTCGACGGCACCGCCGATCCCGAAGACGATCGAGACGGTGGCCGCGTCGAGTCCGATATGACTCGCCCACAGCGGCAGCACCGCTTCGCGCGATGCCCTGGCCGCACCCATCAGCAGCGACGCGACGCCGAGTGTGCCGAGCAGTCGGCGGTGCCGTCGCAGGATCGTGCCGAGCGAGGTGTGCGTGCGCTCGCCGGTTCCGGCGTCCGTTCGTCGCCCGGTGTCCGGCGCCCGCGCCATGAGGACGCCCGACAGCACCACACCCACGGCCTGTACCGCGAGGCCGCCCCGAACTCCCACAAGGTGGATGACACCGGCGCCGAGGAACGGACCGAGGAAGAAACCGAGTCGCCACATCGTGGCGAAGGCCGCCATGGCCCGTGCTCGTCGCTCGATCGGCACGGCCTCGGCGAGATAGCTCTGTCGCGCCAGACCCCACACCGCGTTGGCGAACCCGGTGAGCACCGCGCCCGCGGCGAGAACCGCCGGTGTCCAGGCCGTGAGGGAGACCAGGACACCGACGGTTCCCAGGGCGGTACCTGCGAGGATCGCGCGACGCTCCCCCAACCGCGCGACGATGCTTCCCGCCGGCAGGTCGCCGATCACGGCGCCGAGCGCGACGAGTGCGACGACCACCCCCGCCACGGGCACCGACGCGCCGAGTTCGCGCGCGAGCAGTGCCACGACGGGGGCACCGGCACCCTGGCCGATCCC
Organism: Rhodococcus sp. GQ147; assembly: GCF_059759155.1. Classification (NCBI taxonomy): domain Bacteria; kingdom Bacillati; phylum Actinomycetota; class Actinomycetes; order Mycobacteriales; family Nocardiaceae; genus Rhodococcus; species Rhodococcus sp. GQ147. The sequence continues at coordinate 275,532 of NZ_JCAXDU010000003.1, read as the reverse complement.
GAAGATCGCCGACGGCACGAAGACCGTGGTGATCAGCGATTTCGGGTCGAATCCCTCCGTCATGCGGCCACGACTCGGGGCTCGGACGGTTCGGCGGGGATCACTGGTCGGCGCGCCACCGCGACAGGCGGCGTTCGATCGCGACGAGGACGCCGTTGAAGACGAGCCCGACGAGCGAGATCGCGATGATGCCCGCGTACATGTCGGGGATCCGGAAGTTCAGCTGCGACGCGGTGATCAGGTAGCCGAGACCGGCCTTCGCGCCGACCATCTCGGCGGCGATGAGCACCAGGATCGACGATGCCGCCGCCATCCGGACACCGGTGAAGATCGTCGGCACGGCAGCGGGCAGCACGACCTTCTGGAACAGGCGGTGCGCCGGAAGACCGAGCGATCGCGCGGACTTCACCAGCAGCGGATCCACCGTGCGCACACCGGAGATGGTGTTGAGGAGGATCGGGAAGGTGCACGCATAGATCACCAGCGCGACCTTCGAGGTCTCCCCGATACCCAGGATCAGGATGAACACCGGGAGCAGCGCGAGGGCGGCCGTGTTGCGGAAGACCTCCAGGATCGGGTTCAGCAGATCCGCGACCGGCTTGTACCAACCGATCGCCACCCCGAGCGGCACCGCGATCGCGACGGCGACGAAGAACCCTACGAGCGCGCGGGACAGGCTCGCCGCCAGATGGTCGGCGAGCTGACCGTTGCCGATCAGGTCGAGGAACGCTCCGACCACGGTGGTGAACGGCGGCAGGAACACCTCGTCGACGAGCCCGACCCGGGGAGCGATCTCCCACAGCGCCAGGAAGGCGACGATCGCGACGGCCGGCTTGACGAAACGCCACACCAGGGCACCGGTACGCCGCCCGACGCTGCGCACCGGGGATCCGGCCGGCGTGACTGCGGGTGTGATGCGGTCGTCGAGCTCGGGCTTCGTCAGAACGGCACTAGTGCTGGACATGCTGGGCCTCTTCCGTTGCTGTGGCGAGTTCGAGGTCGTGCGCGCGGGCCACCTCCGAGTGCAGCAGCGACCAGATGTCGTGCCGCAGCGCCCGGAATGCTTCGCTCGAGCGGACGTCGTCGACGTTCCGGTCGATGTCGACGTCGACGACGGTCTTGATCCGACCCGGTCGGGACGTGAGGATCGCGACGCGCTGTCCCAGATAGACGGCTTCGTCGATGCCGTGGGTGATGAACAGGATCGTCTTGCCGGTCTCGCGCCGGATGCGGAGCAGTTCGTCCTGCAAGGATTCGCGGGTCTGGGCGTCGAGTGCCGCGAACGGCTCGTCCATGAGCAACACTTCGGGATCGAAGGCGAGGCTGCGTGCGATGGCGACGCGCTGCTTCATGCCTCCCGACAACTCGTGCGGGTAGCGGTCGCCGAATCCGTGCAGGCCTACGAGATCGAGGTAGTGCCCGGCGAGATCGCGACGCTCCCGCTTGGGCAGACCCTTCGCCTCCAGACCGAATTCGATGTTGCTACGGGCCGTGCGCCACGGGAGCAGTGCGTACTGCTGGAAGACGATTCCACGATCCAGGCCGGGGCCAGAGATGGGCCGGCCGTCGAGCAGGATCTGCCCCGAGGTCGGTGTGGTGAGACCACCGAGAAGGTCGAGCAGGGTGGACTTTCCGCAACCGCTCGGTCCGACCAGGACGAGGAACTCCCCGTCGGCGAGGTCGAGACTGATGTCGTCGAGCGCGGTGAAGGTGTCGTTCGTGCCGCGCACCGGGAACTTCTTGGTGACGTGGTCGATCCGGAGTTTGGGCTCGCTCAATTCGCCTCCTCGAGGGGTTCGCCGTTCGGGCCGCTGGTGGGCTCGTAGGTGCCGTTGGCGTAGGGGTTGAATTCGTTCGTGTAGACGTCGTCGAGTTCGATCTGCCCTTCGTCGAGCTCGCCGTTGCGCGTGAGCCAGTCGATCCACGTCCGGATCTCCTGGTCGGTGATCACCCCACCGGGGCCGGCGACGCCGGGGCTGCGCCAGTACGCGACGAAGCTCGTCGACTCGTTGCGTCCACGACCGTCGATGATCTCCTCGAACTTCGCAATCACCTCGTCGCGCGGGGTCACCTGGGTCCAGCGGATGGCACGGGCCGTGCCCTGCACCAGGTCGGCGACGACATCGCGGTTCCGCTCGATGAAGTCGTTGCGGAACACGAGTGTCCCGTAGGAGAACGACCCGAAGAGGGACTCGTCGGTGAACAGCGGCCGGATGCCGCCCCGTTCCACCGCGGTCTCGCGGAACACGCTGCCGAGCGTCCCGACGTCGATCTGTCCTTCGCGCAGAGCCTGCTCGGTGTTGACGGGCGGGACCACGATGAGCTCTACCTGCGCGATCTCCTCGGGGGTCAGGCCCTGCTGAGCGAGCCACTCCCGCACCAGGAATTCGTGGTGGGCACCGAGGGTGTTCATGCCGACCTTCTTGCCGATCAGATCGCGCGCGGTGCGGATCGGGCTGTCCTCGAGGACGAAGTAGCCGTTGAAGGTCTGCTCGTCGGACCCGTAGTAGGCGAGCACGGAGGTCAGCGGTGAGTTGCCGGCCTGCGCCTTGATCACGGCACCGTTGAACGCGCCGCCGAAGTCGACCTGGTTCGTCGCGGTGTTCTGGAGCGACTGGGGGCCGTTGCCGTTGTCGCCGATCCATTCGAGCCCGACGTTCTCGAAGTATCCGAGCGCTTCGGCGAGTTCGGGGAATCCGACCTGGCCGGCCGAACCCTCGTAGCGGAGGACGGTTCTTCCGTCCGCGGTGGTGGTCGCCCCGGAACCCGAGCACGCGGTCGCGACGGAGGCGAGGGTGAGAAACGCTGCGGCGGCAGCGACGACGCGCAGACTACTTCTGCGCAGAGGGGATGCGGGCATCAGGATTCGAGTCCTCGTATCGGCCCGAGGGTACGGGCGCGGTGATGGGTACCCGGCCCTTCCGGGTACAGGAACTACGCACCGGTGGTGCGACGATGGTATGACTGTCGCTCAGCGACAACACAACCGACACTCGGACACGGTTCGTCCCCCTTCGATGTTCTGCGACGGTGACAGCATCCCCGCCCGGCAGAGGTGGTCACAACGATTGTGCGCAGAGTGATCCGAAGTGGGTGAATCCTCGTCCACACACGACGAAGGCCGGCACATCGACTGTGCCGGCCTTCGCCGTGGTGGACACGATCCGCGCGGGCGCTTCACCGCCTCGGATCGTGTCCGTCTTCCGCCCCCTACCGATCGGCCGGGAGCGGTGGGTGGGTTTCGTACACCGTCTCCCTGTTGCGGCCGAGGTCAGCGACGGAAGAGCGACCGTATGCTCCGACGCTCGGCGCGGGTCGGGACGGTGTCCTGACCGCAGGTGCAGCGATCGGCGGCGGGGACGGAACGCAGGACGGCGTCGACATGCTGTCCGCATCCACCCCATCCGGTCTTTCCGCAGTTCGGACAGGCGACGGGGTAACACATGAGAGTCCTCCTCGATGAGAATTCGCTACGGACCCGGCGACGGGGTCAGGAGCGCGAGGCTGCACGTCGTTCGGCAGCCCGGTTGTGGATCTCGGTCATGTCGAGGGCCTCGATCCGGGTGATCAGGTCCTCGAGAGCCGGCGCCGGCAACGCCCCGGGCTGCGAGTAGACGAGCACACCCTCCCGGAAGGCCATGATCGTCGGAATCGAGCGGATGTTCGCCGTGGCAGCGAGTTGCTGTTCGGCTTCGGTGTCGACCTTGGCATGCACGATCTCGGGGTGCGCCTGCGACGACTTCTCGAAGACCGGCCCGAAGGCACGGCACGGGCCGCACCACGATGCCCAGAAGTCGACGAGCACGATGTCGTTGCCGAGAACGGTGGATTCGAAGTCCGCCATCGTGAGGTTCTTCGTCGTCATGAGTTCTGCTTCCTTCTCGGGGTCGGCACGATCAGGCGGGGACGTGGGATTCGGCCCATGCGTTGTAGCCTCCGAGCAGATCCGTGACGTTCTCGAAGCCCTGGGCCCGCAACAGTGAGGCCGCGACGCTCGAACGCCATCCCCCTGCACAGTGCACGACGATCGGCTTGCCGGACGGGACCTGGCCCAAGCGGGTACGCAACTGGGCCAGCGGGATCGGCATCGCACCCGGAATGGTTCCGAACTCGCGCTCACCGGGATTGCGGATGTCGACGAGGGTGACCGCGTCGGCGGCGAGCAACCGGTCGAGTTCGTCGACCGATGTCCTGGATGCGGTCTCGACCAGATCGGCCAGTTCCGCCGGGAACACCCCGTCCCGATCGACGTTCAGATAGCCTGCAGCGCCGTCCGATCCGATTCGGGCCAGACGCACCGCGGCGTCCTGCTCCTCGCCGGGATAGGTGATCAGTACGATCTTCTCGCCCACCTCGGCGACCATGCCGCCGGTCTCGGCGAAACGCCCGTCGAATCCGACGTTGATCGAACCGCGCAGATGCCCGGCGGCGAAGTCGTCGACGCTGCGCGCATCGAGGACACGCGTGCCGGCGGCGAGTTCCGCCTTCATCCGCTCGGGGCTCAGCTCGGGAATCGTGTGATCCTGCGCCAGAAGCGGGTGCATCCGCTTGTTCATCGCGGCGTCGACCGAGAAGTACGACGGTGCGGCCGGCTGACCTTCGGTGACCAGGGCGACGAAGTCGTCCTCGCTCATCGGCTGCACGGACGGGTTGGTGGCGCGCTGTTCGCCGATGGTCGAGGTGAGTTCGGTCGACAGGTTCTTCCCGCAGGACGAACCGGCACCGTGAGCAGGCATGACGACGACTTCGTCGGGCAATGTCAGCAGCTTCTCGTGCACGGTGCGGTACATCGCGCGAGCCAGATCGGCACTCGAGCCGTCGCCGAGGTTGACCAGATCGGGACGTCCGACGTCGCCGATGAACAGCGAGTCCCCGGTGAGCACTGCGGCCGGGACGGCGCCGGAATGCTCGCGCACCAGCACCGAGATCGACTCCCAGGTGTGGCCCGGGGTGGACAGGATCTCGAGTTCGACCTCCCCCAGCGACAACTTCTCGCCGTCACGCAGACGGCGGATCGGGTAGTCGGTCTCCGCCGCTTCACCGAATCCGATCCACGCACCCGTGGCGTCGACCAGCTCGAGATGACCGGAGACGAAGTCCGCGTGGAAGTGGGTGTTGATCACACCCTCGATGGTCAGGCCGTACTTCTCTGCGTCGGAAAGATATTCGGTGATGTCGCGGCGGGGATCGACCACGACCGCCCTGCCCGTGTTCTCGTCACCGATGAGGTAGGACGCATGGGAGAGGCACTCGATGTAGTACTGCTCGAGAATCATGGATTCCTCCGTTGCTGGATCCGGATGGCGTTCCGGTGATATGGACATCGTGGCATATACCCCCTAGGGTATGTCAAGTACCCCCTGGGGTATCAGTTCGCCCCCGGAGCCCGGCCCTGCCGGGACGATCACATTTCTTGCATATACCCCCAGGGGTATGCATACGATGGTCCTGCAATACCCCCGGGGGCACCTCCTCGAACCCCTACCGATCCTCACGCTCGAAAGGCCACTCATGACCGAGTCCCCTACCGCCACCGTCGATCCGAATTCGCTGCACGAGTCGATCGATTCGGGCGGGCCCGTACGGATCGTCGACGTCCGGACTCCCGGCGAATTCGAGTCCGTGCACATTCCCGGCGCCTACAACGTCCCCCTCGGCCTGCTGCGTGAGCATCGCGACGAGTTCTGCGCCCATCTCGACGAGAACGTCGTACTGGTGTGCCGCTCCGGGCAGCGTGCCGGCCAGGCCGAACAGGCCCTGCGTGAAGCAGGGTTGCCGAACCTCCACATCCTCGAGGGCGGCATGCTCGGCTGGGAATCGGCCGGCCTGCCCGTCAACCGCGGCGCAGATCGCTGGGATCTCGAACGCCAGGTCCGGCTCGTCGCCGGCTCGCTCGTCCTGGGCTCGGTTCTCGGAAGCATCGCCGTGCCGAAACTCAAGTGGCTCGCTGCCGGCATCGGCGGCGGGTTGACCTTCGCCGCACTGTCGGACACCTGCGCGATGGGCATGCTGCTGTCCAAGCTGCCCTACAACCGCGGGGCCCAGTGGGATCTCCAGAACGTCGTCACCCAGTTGACCGGAGGTCCGTCCTGCCCGGCCGAAAGGAAACTGGCATGGTCGCGCTGACCGTAGCCCTGGCGGTCCTGGTCGGCGTCACCCTCGGACTGCTCGGTGGCGGGGGCTCGATTCTCACCGTCCCCCTACTCGCTTACGTCGCAGGGATGGACGCAAAGGAGGCGATCGCCACCTCGCTGCTGGTCGTGGGTGTCACCAGCGCGGTCGGCGCGATCTCCCACGCTCGCGCCGGCCGCGTGCAGTGGCGTACCGGCATCCTGTTCGGCCTGGCCGGCATGGTCGGCGCCTACGGCGGTGGTCTGCTCTCGCGCTTCATTCCGGGCACCGTACTGCTGCTCGGCTTCGCCGTGATGATGATCGCCACAGCGATCGCCATGCTCCGCGGCCGCAAGAACAAGGCCGCGGCCGGTGAGGGCGACGCTGCGATGCCCGTCGGCAAGATCCTGCTCGACGGTGTCGTGGTCGGCCTGGTCACCGGTCTCGTCGGTGCCGGCGGCGGCTTCCTCGTCGTGCCGGCCCTGGCATTGCTCGGCGGCCTGCCCATGCCGATCGCGGTCGGCACGTCGCTGATCGTGATCGCCATGAAGTCCTTCGCCGGACTCGGAGGCTATCTGTCCACCGTGCAGATCGACTGGCGTCTCGCGGCGATGGTCACCGGTGCCGCCGTCGTGGGCAGCCTCATCGGCGGCCGCCTGACCTCGCTGGTCGATCCGGACACCCTGCGCAAGAGCTTCGGCTGGTTCGTGCTGATCATGTCCTCCGTCATCCTCGCGCAGGAGATCCACCCCGGCGTCGGCATTGCCACGGCGGCACTCACTATGGTCGCCGCCGGCGCCACCTATGTCTGCAACCGCAGCGAGCACTGCCCACTGCAACGCCTCGGAGGACGCTCTCGCACAGCCGCGGCGGCGGGCTGAACGCACGACGCGGAAGCGCTCACCCGTTCTCGACAGACCCGAACCGAGGAGTTCACCATGCAGGAAGTCGACACTGTCGCTCTGATCACGGCGTGGGAGTCCGGAGCTCCGGTGCTCGATGTCCGCGAGGACTACGAGTACCTCCGGGGCCACGTCCCCGGCGCTCGGTCGATCCCCCTCCCCGAACTGTCCGCCCGCGTAGGGGAGGTACCGCCGGGAGGGACCGTCTATGTGATCTGCGCGTCCGGAAACCGGAGCAAGCGTGGAGCCGAGATCCTCGAATCCGCGGGACGGTCCGCAGTGTCCGTCGCCGGCGGGACGAGGGCGTGGGTCTCCGCGGGTCGGGAAGTGCGGCGCGGACCCACCCCCTGAGCGCCGCGCCGAACTTCTTCACCAGCGGCCTGCATGCCGCCTTCGATGACGGCATGCAGGCCGTAGAGTGGAACTTCGCCGGGCCGGGCCCGGACGATGGTGAAACGAAAGCGGTGACACGGACGTGATGGGCCTCGGCGAGCTGGAATCGGCGATCATGGACGTGCTGTGGCAGAGCGACGAACCCCTTCGTGTACGCGATGTGCTGGCACGCCTCGAGCCCGACCGGTCGCCGGCCTACACGACCGTGATGACGGTCCTGGACAACCTGCACACCAAGGGCATGGTCACCCGCAGCCGAATCGGCCGTGGTTACAGCTACCGCGCAACCCGTAGCCGCGAGGAAACCGCGGCAGAACTGCTGCGGCACGTGCTCCGGACGTCCGGCGACGCCGAACAGGTCATGCTGCACTTCGCCAGTTCTGCGACGGAGGACGAATCCCGGATCCTGCGCCGCGCCGCCCGGCGGACCACGGCCCGCAACCGCAGGAATCTGCCCTCGTGATCGTTGCAGCAGCACTGTTCGTGGCAGCGCTCGTCCTCGGTTTCGCAGCGCCGCGATGGCTTTCGCATCTGGCCTCCCCGGGCCGCGATCCGCGCGGTGCGCTCACCGCGTGGGTGTCGACCGAGGTCCTGTTCGTCGCGGCACTGGCCGGCGGTCCCCTGGCGGTAGCCACGCGACCCGGCTTGCAGATCGATCATCTGCCGGTACCGGCGTCGTGTGTGCGTACGGCGCGGGACGAAGGATTACTGCCGTGGCTGCCCTATCTGGAGACAGCGCTGTGGGTGGTCGCGGGCGCGGTTCTCGTGCGGATCGCCGTGGTGGTGTCCCGTTCGTACCGCAGGCACCGCCGCGAAACCGTTGCCCACCTCAACCTGGTCCGCATCCTCGGAAGGATCCGGAGACACGCCGGGGGTGAAGTCATCTGGTTGCAGGACACCGCCTGCGCGGCATACAGCATCGGCGGCCGTAACGGCACTGTCGTGGCCGGCGAGGGACTGAAAGCGCTGGACCCACCGACGCGTCGGGCGGTACTCGATCACGAGTACGCACACATCCGCGGTCGCCACCATGTGCTGGTGGCGATCAGCGGGGCCCTGAGGACGGCGTTGCCGTTCGTGCCGCTGTGCCGCCAGGGAGCGCCGTGGATACGTGTGCTCGTCGAGCTGGCAGCAGATCGCCGGGCCGCGCAGTCCTGCGGACACGATGCGGTCCGCGATGCTCTGCTCCGGTGCGCAACGACGCTCGATCCGGCGGCACGAGAAGAAGCATCCGACGGGTATCTCGACGCGAGGCTCCGGTGGTTGAGTCCGGTTCGCCGGTCCGGCCGTTCGCACGGCGTACTCGCTCGTCCTTTCGCCACTCGTCCTTTCGCAGTGGCCTTGTCCGCTCTTCCCGCATTCCTCACGGGAGTCTCCGTCGTCGGAATCGTGACCGCGTCCTGCCTCACCGTGTGATCGGCGATTCACAGGAGTCGTCGCAGGGACGTCGCCGCCACCGGTAGAGAACGGCGCCGGCGAGCAGGGCCAGCGAAAGGACGGCGAGGATCGGCTGTAGCGGGGCCCACCATCCGAGTGCTCCGGACGCGCCGATCGTGACGAGCACCACTTTGTTGCAGACCGGGCAGCCCACGGCGAACACGGTCAGCATCACTCCGGCCGCGGGTGTCGCCGTCCGCGGACTGCCGGAGTGGGAGTTCTGTAGACCGAACCACAGCGCGGTCAGCACCACGGTCGCGCCGAGCACCGGGTATTCCCACCAGCGCACCGGGATCTGCCGGCCGAACCACGGATTCGCGAGGATGTCCGTCGGTACGCCGACGACCAGAAGAGTGATCACCCCCGCGGCCACCGCTCGGAGCAGGGCTCTGATCCGATACGAATTCTTCTGAGCGATTGCGGGATTGCGAGTCTCGAGAGCTGCGGGAGGGGTGGTCACATCGGGATCCTTGTCGACGGAGAGCGGCACAACTACTAACCAGCTTAGTAGCTCGATCTACTATCCTGCTTAGTAGTTCGGGGCGGTCGATCCACTCCGGCACGACCGACCGTGGAGGCACGCATGACCCCGACGAAACACACCGTCCGCACCCGGCGGGACCTGTGGCTGCTCGGCGCGCTCGGCGTCGTCGTCGCGGTTCTGCTCGCGTTTCTCGTCGTCGGCCGCACCGGCGCCGAAGATGCGGCCGACCCTGTGACGGCTCCGCAGATGGGACCGGTCGGAGATAAGTCCCGGCGCATCGACGGTGACCCGTTGGCGATCGGTGCGGTGGATGCTCCCGTGGTGTTGGTCGAGTACTCCGACTACCGCTGCCCGTTCTGCGCCAAGTTCAGCCGAGACGTCGAGCCGGCTCTGATCGACAAGTACGTCGACGAGGGCATTCTGCGCATGGAATGGCGCGATCTTCCGATCTTCGGCGACCAATCGATGGCCGCTGCCCGTGCCGGACGCGCCGCTGCCGCACAGGGGAAGTTCTGGGAATTCAACGCGACCGTCTACGCAGCTTCCCCCGATCGCGGCCATCCCGACCTGACGCCGGAATCTCTGCGCAGCTTCGCAGCTGCGGCCGGAGTGCCCGACCTGGATCGATTCGACCGGGAGGCCGCGGACCCGTCCGTCGACCAGTCCATCTACGCCGACATGCTCGAGGCGAACACCATCGGCGTATCGAGTACGCCGTCGTTCGTGATCAACGGCACCCCGATCCTGGGCGCACAGCCGCTCGGAGTCTTCGAGCAGGCCATCGAGGCAGCAGCCGGGGCGGCGGAGTGACCGAGATCGGCCTGCTCGGCGCTCTGCTCGGCGGCGTGCTCTCCCTGCTCAGCCCGTGCTCGGCGCTGCTGCTGCCCTCGTTCTTCGCGTATGCCTTCGACGGTGCGGGGCGCCTGGCGGCACGCACCGCACTCTTCTACGCCGGATTGACCTCGGTACTCGCGCCCCTGGGAGCCGGACTGGGATTGATCGGTGCGCTCCTGACCCAGCACCGCTCCGTGATCACCCTGGTCAGCGGCATCATTCTCATCGGTCTCGGCATCATGACCGTTGCCGGCGGAGGCTTCGCATCGAAGTCGGCGCAGCAAGCCGCGACCTCGCTGACCGGCTCCGGCGCCCTGTCGGTGTTCGCGCTCGGAGCCGTGTACGGATTCGCAGGATTCTGCTCCGGACCCCTGCTCGGGAGCGTGCTGACCATCGCGGTCGCCGGGGGGCACCCGCTGCACGGGGCCGTGCTGATGGCCGTCTACGCCCTCGGTATGGCGCTGCCGCTGTTCGCACTGGCCCTCGCGTGGGAACGATTCGAGCTGCGAAAGCGCACCTGGCTACGAGGACGTCCCATCACCCTCGGCCCCCTGCGAACCCATACCACGTCTTTGATCTCGGGGCTGCTGTTCATCGGCATCGGCGTGCTCTTCCTCGTCACCGACGGCACCGCGAATCTCACCGGGCCGATGGGTGTCGACGAGCAGTTCGATCTGCAAGTAGCACTCGGCCGGTGGACACAGGAGGTGCCCGTCGTCCCGATTCTTCTGATCGTCACGCTCGTCGCGTTCTTCGTCGTCATGCTCCGCGTGGTGCGTCAACGGCAAAGACGCTGATACGCGCCACCGCGATCGTCGGGTCGCTCGCCGGGTGCCGTCGGTCGCACGACTCACACGCCGATTTGATACCCCCGGGGGTACACTGGTCTGCAGAACTAGGAAAGGACGCCTCCATGGTCGGCGACGAAGACAGCATCGCATTGGTACTCAACCGACTGCGCCGCGCACAGGGTCAGCTCGGCGGAGTGATCGCGATGATCGAACAGGGCCGGGACTGCAAGGACGTCGTCACTCAGCTTGCAGCCGTGTCGCGCGCGCTGGACCGCGCCGGTTTCAAGATCGTGGCGAGCGGGCTGAAGGAATGCATGAACGGCAATGCCGAGGACGGCAAGGAACCGATGACCGAGGTCGAACTCGAGAAGCTCTTCCTCGCCCTGGCCTGACCCCTCCCCCTTCCGAGAGAAAGCAGGACACCCATGACACTCGCACTCTCGACCACCCTGCACACCTCGTTCCCCGACGCGGTCGAACGCACCCGTAAGGCGCTGTCCGAGCAGGGATTCGGCGTGCTCACCGAGATCGACATGAAGGCCACCCTGAAGGCGAAGCTCGGCGAGGACATGGAGGACTACGTGATCCTCGGGGCATGCAATCCGCCACTGGCACACCGCGCAGTGACGGTCGACAGGCAGATCGGGCTCCTGCTCCCCTGCAACGTCGTGGTCCGCACCGATCCGAACAACCCGGAAACGGTCGTGGTCGACGCGATGAACCCGCAGATGATGGTGCAGGTCGCCGATCAACCGGGACTCGCGGAGGTCGCCGACGACGCCACCACCGCCCTGCAGGCCGCAATCGATTCGCTGAAGGCGGACGTACCGAAGAACTGAAGGCGACAGAAACCACGAAGGCCGGCACAGAGCTGTGCCGGCCTTCGCCGGCCGTCTCGAGTTCCGCCGGGTCGGACCAGGACGGAAGTTGCCGGGCGTGTTCCATGAAGTCGCGCAGGTCGTTCGGAAGTCCTCAGGGCGACGGCCGAGAGTTCTTCCGCCCGGCAGTTCCTCGTTCCCATTGCGCTGCCGGATGTTCAGTCGACGCGGTAGTACCGCCCGGCGTCGTCCAATCGTGCACGCAACGCGTCGATTGCCGGCCGTTGCCCCTTGTGCAGCTTCGTCTCGGCGTCCGCCGCGACGACCCAGCGCGCCTCGTCGACCTCCGGGATGGTGATCCGCTTACCGGACTTCGGCGGCCATTCGACCTCGCACGTGTTGCTTTCGACGAATTCCAGCTCGTCCGTCGTCTCCCCCGCGTAGATGCTGACGATCTTGCCGGACGACTGCCGGTAGCGACCCAGCAACGACAACGGCACATCCGGGGGCTCGATCCCGCACTCCTCGGTGAACTCGCGCAGGGCGACCTCCCGGGGGTCCTCCTCCGGCCCGTACTCCCCCTTCGGCACCGACCAGGCCGCTTCGTCCTTTCCCTTCCAGAACGGGCCGCCCGGGTGGACGAGCCACACGCTGAGCAGACCGGTGTCGTCGACGCGGTAGAACATCAGACCTGCGCTGGTGACGGCCATCATTGCTCCTGTATGCCTGCGACAGGTTGACGCAGAATGGTTTTCAGCTTCTCGGGGGCCGTGCGGCGAGGGTCGGACAGATAGATCTCGTGGTGGTCGCCGGCGAACGTCACCCCTCGTTCGGGCATCACTTGCGTGTGCAGGCACTGCAGGACGGGGCCTTCGTCGTCGTACGGCCCGACGTGCAGGATCTGCAGCGCCCTGCCCTCCGCCAGCCGGAACGGCCGCACACGCGGCAGGGACGGGAGCGGATTCTTCTTCGCCCGGGCCTTGTCGCCCGCCGTCTCGATCGCGTCGTTCATCATGTCGTCGGTGATCCAGGGCGGCTGCGCGATGAGCATGCGCCACAACCAGGAGTCCCTGTCCCGCGTGAGGAAGGTGGTCATGTCCTCACTCCACCACAGGCCTTCGAGAGGTCCGACGACGAAATCCCGCCCGAGTTCCTTCTTGGAGGTGAACTTCAGGATGTACGCCACCGAGTAGAGGGCCTCGACGGCATCGGCGTACTCCTCGGAACCGTTCGGATCACCCTTGCCGTCCACGGCGAGGTAGTCGAACTCGGGAGCGTGCACCTCGGCGAAATCCTCGGCCGAGCACGAGTACAGCTCGCGGTGCTCACGCTTGATGTCGTATTTGTCCACGGCGCCCCTTCCGTTCGAGGACGAGAATAGGCGCCCGACAGCATCCGTACGCGCGATCGACACCCCTTCGCCCCGCAGCCGATCGCGTCTAGCATCGTCCCCATGCTCGACGAGAGCACCCAGAAGACATTCGAGGAGAACCGCACCCACCTGCTGTCGGTGGCGTACCGCCTCACCGGCAGCATCGCCGACGCCGAGGACGCCGTGCAGGACGCATGGCTGCGACTCGTGGGCGCGGATGTCTCCGAGGTGCGCGACCTGCGTGCCTGGCTGACGACAGTCGTGGGACGGTTGTGCCTCGACAGACTGCGCTCGGCCGCGGTGCGCCGCGAGACCTACGTGGGCCAGTGGCTGCCCGAACCCGTCGTGGCGCCCCTCGGCTCCCTCGCTCCCCCGGACCCGCTCGACGAGATCGTGCGCGACGAGGACAACCGCCTGGCCGCGCTCGTCGTCCTCGACAGCCTGACACCGGCACAGCGCGTGGCGTTCGTGCTCCACGACGCGTTCGACATCTCGTTCGACGACATCGCCCGCATCCTCGGCGTCGCCACCCCGACCGCCCGCCAGCTGGCCTCCCGCGCCCGCCGGACGGTCTCGGCCGTTCCACCGCCGAGTTCACCGACCGAACACGAGGAGGCCGTCGGGCGGCTCGTCGCGGCCTTCGCGGGCGCCGACCTCGACGCCGTCGTCGCCGCGCTCCATCCCGACGCCCGCATGATCGGCGACGCCGGCGGCACGACCCGTACGGCGCTGAACGTCGTGGTCGGAGCCGAGAAGGTCGCGCGGTTCATCCTCGGACTGCTGCGGCTCTACGGAGCCGAGGCGTTGACGGCCTTCGAACCGGTCCTCGTCAACGGCGAGATGGGTCTGTTGAACCGCGGTCGCCCGGCCGAGGACGGTCGGCTGGGCTTCCCTCCGCGCGTGACGGCGTGGACCGTGCGGGACGGACGGATCTGGGCGGCCTACGACATCGCGAACCCCGAGAAGCTCGGACGCGGAGTGCTCCTGCCCGACAGCATCTTCGACTAGGCGTCACGCGTTCCCGGCTTCGTCGGCCCAGGGTACCCGGCAGGCGTCCGTGCTGAATCCCTGATCGTGGATGCCCAGCGCCGAGTTCATGCGCGCACGCATGTTCTCGAGCGCGATCTGATAGGTGAGTTCGACGACGCCCGCCGGCCCGAAACGACGCTCGAGGTCGGCGACCTGTTCGTCGGTGACCTCCTTCGCCACGTCGCCGGTCATCGCATCGGCATAGGCGATCGCGGCTTTCTCGTCGTCGCTGTAGAGATCGGAGGTCTCGTACTCGGCGATGTGGGCGAGTCGTTCGGTGTCGAGTCCGTCCAGTCGCTGCAGCATCGTCCCGAAGTCGATGCACCACGAGCATCCGACGGTCCACGCCACGCGGTAGACGGCGATCTCCCGGACCGCGGCGGGCAGGACGGTGGAGGCGCGTTGGGCGAGCATCTCGTGGACTCCGCTCGTACGCATCAACCGCGGATGGTGCGCGGCCACCGCGAAGGGTTCGGGGACCGAACCGAACCTGCGGCGGGCGAGCGCATACATCGCACGGGTCATCGGACCGGTGCGGTCGGGAGCGACGGCTTCGAGTCGTGCCATGACGGTGTCCTTCCGGTGCGACCGACGGATACTCCGCCGGTTCGAGGTGGCCTACATCATGGAGACGAGGCAGACCTCACGGATGTGACACCGCGGGCGCTACGCTGCAGGAATGGCTGATTCGACGACTTCGGGACGAGTTCGTACGGTCTCCCGGTTACGACCGTTCGCCTCGACGATCTTCGCCGAGATGACCGAACTCGCCGTCCGGCACGGCGCGATCAACCTCGGGCAGGGATTTCCCGACGTCGACGGCCCGCCCGCAATGCTCGAGATCGCCCGCCGCGCCATCACCGAGGGGGTCAACCAGTACCCGCCCGGGTCCGGCATGCCGGTCCTGCGCAAGGCGATCGCCGCCGACCGCGCCGCACGGTACGGCCTGCACCACGACCCCGAATCCGAGGTGCTCGTCACCGTCGGTGCCACCGAGGCGATCAGCGCCGCCATCCTCGGGCTCGTCGAACCCGGAGAGGAGGTGCTCCTCACGGAGCCGTACTACGACTCGTATGCGGCCTCGGTGGCGCTCGCCGGCGCGACGCGACGGACCGTGCCGCTGACCCGTTCCGGGAACGGTTTCGTGCTCGACGTCGACGCCCTGCGCGCCGCCGTCACCGACCGGACACGGATGCTGGTCGTCAACAGCCCGCACAATCCCACCGGCACCGTCTACGACCGTGAAGCGCTTACCGCCCTGGCCGAGCTCGCCTGCGAACGCGAACTGCTGGTGCTGTCCGACGAGGTGTACGAGCATCTGGTCTTCGACGGCCGCACGCACATCCCGCTCGCATCGTTGCCCGGCATGGCCGAACGGACGATCACGGTCTCGAGTGCCGCCAAGACCTTCAACGTCACCGGATGGAAGATCGGGTGGGCGATGGGCCCGCGCGAGCTGATCGACGGGGTGCGCGCCGCGAAACAGTTCATGACGTTCGTCGGTGGGGCGCCCTTCCAACCGGCGGTCGCACATGCGTTGACGCACGAACAGGAATGGATCGCGTCGATGCGCGCCGACCTCGAGCGCAAGCGAACGTTCCTGTCCCACGCACTCTCCGAGTCCGGCCTGAAAGTGTTCGACTCCGCCGGAACGTATTTCGTGTGCGCCGATCTGACACCCCTCGGCCGGACCGACGCGGTGGCCTTCTGCCGGGAACTTCCGGGCCGCATCGGGGTGGCCGCGGTACCGGTGAGCGTCTTCGTGGACGACACCGCGTCATGGAACCATCTGGTGCGCTTCGCGTTCTGCAAACGGGACGAGGTGCTCACCGAAGCGGTGGCACGTCTGAACGGATTGCAGGAGGCGCGCTAGATGTTGCGACCGACCATCCCGTCGGACTTCGTGTCGCGAGCGGTACAGGTGGGAGCCGAGGAGGGCATCGATCTGCAACCGGCCCTCGAGGCAGCACGCATCAGCCGCGCGGTGCTCACCCATCCCCATGCCCGGCTCACGCCCGCCCAGGTCAGTCGTTTCACGCAGGTGGTCTGGCAGATCACCGACGACGAACTCTTCGGCATCGCAGCGGCTCCCGTGCCCCGCGGCACCTTCCGGGTTATGTGCCTGACCCTCATCCACCGACCCGATCTCGACCACGCTCTGCAACGGATGATCGAGGTGAACCATGTCATCCGGTCCCTGCCGCAGTTGAGCCTGACCCCGGGTGCGTCCACCACCTTCCTGGACGTGGAACTGCCGGAGGTCGTGGACGACAAGACCCGCGTGGTGGTGGATTTCCTTCTCATGCTGCTGCACCGCTTCGCCGCGTGGCTGGTGGGTGGGCGTGTCCCCCTCGGGTCGGTGTTCCTGCCGTACACCGAACCCGATCCCGTCCTGGCCCGCAGTTACGACGCGATCTTCGGCGTGCCGGTGACCTTCGGTGCGGGACGGGCCGCGCTCGAGATCGACAATGCTGCACTGAAGTCGCCACTCGTGCAGACCGAGGAATCACTCGAGGAGTACCTGCGGGATTCTCCGAATCTCATTCTCTCCGAACGTGAATACGAGTCGACGGTGTCGTCCCAGGTGCGGCGGATCTTCGAATCGGGCATCGACGGCCGGACGGCGACCGCCGAGGACATCGCCGGCAGGCTCGCGGTGAGCCCTCCCCATCTGCGACGCCTGCTCCGCCAGGAGGGCACGTCGCTGGGGCAGTTGCGCGAGGAGGTCCTCCGCGACCTCGCGATCGCGGGCCTGAGACGCGGTGAAGCGGTCGACGATCTGTCGTCCCGGCTCGGTTTCTCCGAGCCGAGCGCCTTCCGCCGTGCGTTCAAGAGGTGGACCGGAAACACCCCTCGCGCATACCGAGAGCACCGCTGACGCGCACCGGCTGCCGACCGTCGCGACGCCGCCGGATACCCGGCCGGTTCCGGAACGAAACTCGATTCGACCAGGAGTTATGGGCGAGGAGTCGGTACGCGGACATGTCGGGGCCCGGCTTGCATTCCTGCATTTTCAGTGGGAACGTCGGAAGCGAACCGTCATCGACTTTCGAGAGGGTGATCTACGAGCTATGCGCACGACCGTTCGCGACGACTATCCGACCCGCGGTCGCACCGCCTGCGAGTCCGTCGAGAGGAAGGATCCCGTCGTCTGGGGTTCGGCTGCCGGCGGGCCGCTCGACGCCGAGGCCGTGGTCGAATACGACCGCCGCGGGTTCCACACCGCCGAAGGACTTCTCGCCGCCCACGACGTCGGGAACCTTCTGGAGGAGACCTCACGACTCGGCCGGGAACTCGGCGACGACGACCGTGTGGTCCGCGAAAAGGGCAGCGGCGACGTCCGCTCGGTCTTCGACGTGCACCGGCTCAGCGATCTTGTGGACTCGATCGTCCGCAGGCCCGAAATCGCCGGAATCGCACGGCAACTGCTGGGATCCGAGGTGTACGTCCACCAGTCGCGGCTCAACGTCAAGCCCGGCTTCCGCGGTGGACCGTTCTACTGGCATTCGGACTTCGAGACGTGGCACGCAGAGGACGGCATGCCCAAGCCGCGTGCTCTGAGCATCTCGATCGCCCTCACCGAGAATTACGGCTACAACGGCGGTCTGATGATCATGCCGGGTTCGCACAAGACGTATGTTTCGTGTGCCGGTGAGACGCCCGACGACTACTACCGGGAGTCGCTGGTCACCCACGTTCCGCCGACAGGTTCGCCCGACGAGGACACCCTCACCCGTTTGGCCGCCGAGCACGGTATCGCGACCTTCACCGGCCCGGCGGGGTCGGCGACGGTCTTCGATTCGAACTGCATGCACGGTTCCAACGGGAACATCACTCCGTTCCCGCGCTCGAATCTGTTCGTCGTGTTCAACAGCGTCGAGAACACGCTCGTCGAGCCGTTCGCCGCCTCGAGGCCGCGTCCTCCCTATCTCGGCAGCCGCGATTTCACGCCGCTGAGGTGACCTGAGGCGAGAAGATCCCACGATGGTGGCCGGGACGGTCCTGCGGCGTCCCGGCCACCCGTCGTCAGGGGGACGGCGTGCGGCCCTTCGTGTCGATCGGCATCGCACGTCCGCCGGAGCCGAAGATCGCTCGCCGGAGGGTGAATCTGCCCAGGTCGGGGTCGTAGGGCCGGTATGCCGCATACACGAGGACGTGGAGACGTGACTGTAGACGGATGAGCCTGAGGATCTCCGGCGTCAGGCGGCCGTGCAGTTCGAAGGTGTCGATTCCCGACTGGATATAGGCCGCGTACTCACGGGGCGGGGTGTAGGCCCGACGCGGCGACAGGTCGGCGTACAGATCGGTCAGCTGGGCGATCTCGATGTCCATCTCACGCAGACACAGTGCCAGATCCAGATCCTCGTGGATTCTCGGGTCCGTACTGACGACCTCCCGGACACGCTCCCACGCCGAGCGTCGCAGTGCCATGTTCGCGCCGTGCAGATTGTCGATCCGCCGTTCCCCGCCGAATGTTCCTTGCGCGACCCGTTTGTCGATGTACCACTGTTTGAGCCTGCGGTAGGGGGAATCGTAGGAGTTGCTGAGTCCGCTGATCGCTCCCACCTCGGCGGTGTCGTCGCGGGCGAAAAAACTGCGGACGGTGTGCGCCCAATCGGGACGAACCCGCGTGTCCGCATCGATCCGTCCGATGAGATCTCCTGTGGCCGCGTCGTATCCGGCATTGCGCGCGAATGCGACACCCGGTCTTGGCTCGACGATCCGTCGCACGAGGGGCTCGCCGGCGGCGATGGCTTCGATGATCTGCGCGGTGCGATCGGTCGAATTGTTGTCAACGACCAGGATTTCGTGGATCTCCGACTTCTGGGCGAGCAGCGCCGCAAGGCATTTCGCGATGTAACGCTCCTCGTTGTGGGCCGGCACGACGATCGACAACCTGTTCGTAGTCATGGAAACGACGCTACCGAACCGACGAGGGCCGGCGGTTCGTCATCGCTGACGACTCCGCCGGCCCTTCGCGCCGCAGACGGTTCAGCCGCGACGGGTGCGCACGGCCTGCGCGAGGCGGTCGAGCTGCGCGGCGGTGGTGTCCCAGTCGATGCACGCGTCGGTGATCGACTTGCCGTAGTCGAGCTTGTCGGCCTCGCCGAGGGTCAGGTCCTGACGTCCCGCCTCGATGAAGCTCTCGAGCATCAGTCCGACTATGCCCTTCTCGCCGGCCTCGATGCGCTCGGCGACATCGGTGACGACGTCGACCTGCTTGTTGTGGTCCTTGCGGCTGTTGCCGTGGCTTGCGTCGATGACGACACGCTCGGGCAGACCGGCCTTGCGCAGGCGGGCCATCGTGTCGGCCACGGTCTCGGCGTCGTAGTTCGGCCCCGCGCTGCCACCGCGCAGGATGACGTGGCAGTCCGGGTTGCCTACGGTCTCGATCAGCGCGGCCTGACCGTCGAGGTCGGTGCCGGGGAAGACGTGGCTGGCCGCTGCGGCACGGGTGCCGTCGACCGCGACTTGCACGTCACCTTCGGTGGAGTTCTTGATGCCGACGGGCATGGACAGCGCGCTGCACAGCTGGCGGTGAACCTGACTCGCGGCGGTGCGGGCGCCGATGGCTCCGTAGGTGACCAGGTCGGCGTAGTACTGCGGAAGGATCGGGTCGAGGAACTCGCAGCCGACGGGCAGGCCGAGACCGGAGACGTCGAGCAGCAGCTTACGGCCGATGCGCAGACCGGTGTTGATATCGAAGGTGCCGTCGAGGTGCGGGTCGTTGAGCAGGCCCTTCCACCCGAGCGTGGTGCGCGGCTTCTCGAAGTACACACGCATCACGACGTGCAGGTCGTCGCGCAGCTCCTCGGCCTTGGCGGCCAGACGGCGCGCGTAGTCCATCGCAGCGGCGGGGTCGTGCACGGAGCAGGGGCCGACCACGACGACGAGACGGTCGTCGGTGCCGTTCAGGATGTCGACGGTGCCGGCGCGGCCCGAACGGACGGTCGCTGCGACGACGGCGTCGGGTGCGTACTCGGCACGGATCTCGGAGGGTGCGACGAGAGGGCTGACCTTGACGGTGCGCTGTTCGTCGAGATTCGACGTGGAGATTTCGGTGGTCGCGGTTCCGGTGCTGGGGCTCATCGATGGTTCCTGTTCTCGGTGGTTCGGATTCCGACCCGAGAGAACCTGAGATTCCGACGAGCCGGTCTGGATCCGGCTCGTAGGTGAAGAAGTCAGCGCGCGGTCACGCCGACCGACCCACCCCGGGCCGGCCTGCTAAACCAGAAATATGCACGCTGCATAGCCCCGGACTGTACCAGGACGGCCGATGCGCCTGTCAAACCGCCCCCGCACGGGAACGAAGAGGTGCCCCGTCAGCGTGGGCCCGTGGGCAGGACGACACGCCCGAAGGTCGTGCTCAGCACCCCGGCAGCGGAGGTGTACCAGGCGCCGGCGGCAGCGGCGAGCCCGAAATAACCCCCGACCCTCGTCGGACCGGTCTGCTCCAGTAGCGCTCCGAGGGCGAGGAAGACGAAGACGAAGACGGCGAGGAGTACCGAGAAGGTGACGAAGGGGGCCGCGCCGATCCGGGTACCGGCTGAACGCCGTCGCTCCGAAGACGTTGCGCTTCAGGAACTCCCACATTCCGACGGCGATCGACCTCCCGAACTTCTAATGTGGCGAGCATGAGCACGCACGTCGTCCGCAGCCGCCATGTCGCTCGGGTCGTCCGATGCCCACCGCGCCGGGTCTACGAGTTCGCCGCGGATCCCGACAACCTGCCGAAGTGGGCGGCCGGTCTGGCACAAAGCGAGGTGCGGCGGATCGGCGACGCCCTCGTCGCGGACTCCCCGATGGGCGAGGTCACCGTGCGGTTCGTCGGCGCCAACGATTACGGGGTGCTCGACCACGAGGTGACACTGCCGTCGGGTACGACGGTGCACAACCCGATGCGGGTACTCCCCCATCCGGACGGTGCCGAAGTCGTCCTCACCGTCCGGCAGATCGAACTGACCGACGACGAGTTCGACCGCGACACGCGCATGGTGGAAGAGGACCTCGCGCGACTCGCGGCGCTCCTCGAGTCGTGACCCTTCGGAACAGGAGAACGTGAATGGCCCGCAAGATCGCCACCAACACCGCAGTCGGCCTGCAGGAACTGCTGGACTTCGTCCGGCCCCGGCACCGAATGATCCTCATGACGCAACGCGACGACGGCACACCGCAGGCCTCCCCCGTCACCGGCGGCGTCGACGACCGCGGACGC
The DNA here is from genome assembly GCF_059759155.1 of Rhodococcus sp. GQ147. Taxonomy (NCBI): domain Bacteria; kingdom Bacillati; phylum Actinomycetota; class Actinomycetes; order Mycobacteriales; family Nocardiaceae; genus Rhodococcus; species Rhodococcus sp. GQ147. Next base: position 254,145 of record NZ_JCAXDU010000003.1, on the reverse strand, counting down.
ATCGTGATCGCGACCTATCCCCGGCGCGCCAAGACCCGCAACGCCCGCAGCCGGCCCGAGGTCGGTGTCGTCGTGCTGTCCGACGACTGGAACGACGCGTGGGTGCAGGTCGACGGAACCGCGGAGGTGATCGATGCCCACGACGACGTCGAACCGCTCGTCGAGTACTTCCGCAACATCGCCGGGGAACATTCGGACTGGGACGAGTACCGGCAGGCCATGCGCGATCAGCGCAAGTCGCTGATCCGGATCACCCCGACCCGCTGGAGCCCGGTGGCCACGGGAGGCTTCCCACCCGAACTGGCATAGATACCTCACCGCCCGCGTCGACCACGTGCCCCGCGATCCGTCGCAGGGGCACGTTGCGTTCCTCGGACAACTTCCGGAGCAGGACGAACGCATCGTCGGCACCCACCGCGAAGCGTTCCATGAGATCACCCTTCGGACCGCGCGCCGCTCGACCGCTCCCTGTTGCCGACCTCCCCCGATGCCACGCCACATACTTGCATCGACCTCCCGGCGTGCCGAAGAACCCTAGTGCGAAGAGCAGGTCGCATTGGTCACGAGCGGCCGGCGGTCTACCGCCACGGCACGCGTTCCGGGTCGCGCAGCATCCGCCGTGCCGTGGACATCCGGTGCACCTCGTCGGGGCCGTCGTAGATACGGGCGTAGCGCGCCCGCCGGTACATCCCCTCGAGCGGCGTGTCGGCGGTGAGACCGAGCGCCCCGTACACCTGGATCGCACGGTCGACGACATCGTGCAGCATCTGCGCGCCGCGGAACTTGATGAGCCCGATCCGGACCCGGGCGTCCTCCCCCGCATCCATCACCCGCGCGGCGTCCAGCGTCATCAGACGGGCGGCCTGGATGTCGGCGGCGGATTCGGCGATGTAGCGCTGGATCTCACCCTTCTCGGCGAGCAGCGATCCGTGGGCGAAGCGGGAGTTGGCGCGCGCACACATGAGTTCGAAGGCCCGTTGGGCCTGGCCGAGCCACCGCATGCAGTGGAAGATCCGTCCCGGCCCGAGCCGGTCCTGCGCGACGACGAAGCCGTTGCCGCGTTCACCGAGCACGTTCTCCTCGGGAACGCGCGCACCGTCGTACCGCACCTCGTAGTGATCGCTCGGGTCGTGCCCCATCGTGGGGATCGCCCGCACGATCTCGAGTCCGGGGGTGTCGATGGGCACGATGATCGCGCTGATGCTGCGGTGCAGCGGAGTCGACTCGGGTTCGGTCCGGGCGAAGACCGTGCAGTAGCCGGCCTGCGCGGCGCCGGTGGTGAACCACTTGTGCCCGTCGATCACCCATTCGCCGTTCTCGAGCCGGGCGGTGGTCTGCACGAGCACGGGGTCGGATCCCGCCACCTCCGGCTCGGTCATGCCGACAGAGGGCAGGATGTCGCCGGAGACGAGCCCTGGGATCCAGCGCTCGCGTTGTTCGGCGGTGCCGTGCCGCTGGATCATCAGGGCGTCCTGCATGGACACCGATCCCACCGCGAGCTGACCGTACTCGGAGCGGCCGATGATCTCGTTGAGGTAGACGAAGTCGAGGAAGGGAACCCCGCCCCCTCCCATCTCCTCGGGATGCCCCAGAGCCCACAGCCCGAGTTCCTTCGCCCTGGCCTTCAGCCCGACGAGCGCCTCGGCGGCCTTGTCGTCGTGACGGCTCAGGACGGGTTCGAGAGGAATCACCTCGTCGTCGATGAACGAACGCATGCGGGTGCACAGCTCGGCCACCCGCCCTTCGGGCCGGTTCGCAGTCATGCCCGCCAATCTATCGGCGCACACGTGCACTCACATAGCGTTCCGTCCGGCCCGGGTGTGGAAATCCGTCCGCCGGGGCATTCTGGGGCGAGTCCATCCTGCGACGCGACGAGCACGGAGGTGCCATGCCGGATCCGTCCGACCGAGTACCCGAATACGAACACACCGAAGACGGTCATCTCGTCGAGAGCCGGGCGGAGGACTTCGCCCATGCGCGCAGCCTGCCCGTCGACCCGGACTGGTTCAAGACCGCGGTGTTCTACGAGGTTCTCGCCCGCGCTTTCAACGACTCGAACAACGACGGCACCGGCGACCTGCGGGGGCTGACCGAGAAACTCGACTACATCGCATGGCTCGGCGCCGACTGCATCTGGCTGCCGCCCTTCTACGATTCACCGCTCCGCGACGGCGGCTACGACATCCGCGACTTCCGGGCGGTGCTACCGGAATTCGGCACGGTCGAGGACTTCGTCATCTTCCTCGACGAGGCGCACAAACGCGGTATCCGCGTCATCACCGACCTCGTCATGAACCACACGTCCGACACGCACGCGTGGTTCCAGGAATCCCGGAGCGACCCCGACGGGCCGTACGGCGACTTCTACGTGTGGTCGGATGTCGACGACCGATACCAGGAAGCCCGCATCATCTTCGTCGACACCGAGACGTCCAACTGGACGTGGGATCCGGTGCGCAAGCAGTACTACTGGCACCGGTTCTTCTCGCACCAGCCCGACCTGAACTACGACAACCCCGAAGTACAGGACGCGATGCTCGACGTCCTGCGGTTCTGGCTCGATCTCGGCATCGACGGGTTCCGCCTCGACGCGGTCCCCTATCTGTTCGAGCGTGAGGGGACCAACTGCGAGAACCTCCCCGAGACGCACGCCTTCCTCAAGAAGTGCCGTGCGGTGATGGATGCCGAATATCCCGGCCGGGTGATGCTGGCGGAGGCGAACCAGTGGCCCACCGACGTCGTCGAGTACTTCGGCGAACCCGAAATCGGCGACGAGTGCCACATGGCTTTCCACTTCCCGCTGATGCCGCGCATCTTCATGGCGGTGCGGCGACAGAACCGTTTCCCGATCTCGGAGATCCTCGCCCAGACCCCGCCGATCCCGAAGACCGCCCAGTGGGGCATCTTCCTCCGCAACCACGACGAGCTGACCCTCGAGATGGTGACGGACGAGGAACGCGACTACATGTACGCCGAGTACGTCACCGACCCGCGGATGCGCGCGAACATCGGCATCCGCCGTCGTCTGGCGCCGTTGCTGGAGAACGACCGCAACCAGCTCGAGCTCTTCACCGCTCTGTTGCTGAGCCTGCCGGGCTCCCCCGTCCTGTACTACGGCGACGAGATCGGCATGGGCGACAACATCTGGCTCGGCGACCGCGACGCGGTGCGGACCCCGATGCAGTGGACCCCCGACCGCAACGCGGGGTTCTCGCGCGCCGATCCGGGCCGGTTGTATCTGCCGGTCATCATGGATCCCACCTACGGATACCAGGCGGTGAACGTCGAATCGCAGATGAATTCGACGAACTCTCTGCTGCACTGGACGCGGCGGATGATCCAGGTCCGCAAGCAGCATCCGGCCTTCGGTGAGGCCTCGTTCACCGAACTCGGCAGCGCCAACCCCGCGATCCTGTCCTATCTGCGCGAGATGTCGCCGAGCCCGGAACGCAACTACAGCGACGTCATCCTGTGCGTGAACAACCTGTCGCGCTATCCGCAGGCGGTCGTCCTCGATCTGTCGCGCTTCGCCGGGTGGATCCCGGTGGAGCTGACCGGGTCCGTCCCGTTCCCGACGATCACGGAGGAGGGTTACATGATCACCCTGCCCGGTCACGGATTCTTCTGGTTCGCGCTGCAACCCGATCCGTCCAAGGAGGGACCGGGCGAACACCCGGTGAGCAGCGAAGCGGAAGCGGCGGTGCAGCCGTGACGACCAACAACGAGCTCTACCCGGACGAACGGCTCGTCGAGGATCTGCGCGAATGGATGCCGCACCAGCGATGGTTCGCGGCCAAGGGCCACACCATCACCGGGATCGGTGTCGTCCTGCGTCATCCGCTCGTGGAGGAGTCCGGTTTCGGGGCCGACCATCTGATCGTGAAGGTCTCGTTCGACTCGACCGCGGACCAGATCTATCAGGTGCCCCTCGGTTTCCGTTCCCATCTCCCCGAGGAACTGCAGTCGTGGAGCGTGGTCGGCCCCGACGACTCCCACGACCACGGCCTGCACGTCTACGACGGCCTCCGCGATCAGGAGATCCTCGACCGGTATTCGCGCAATCTGGCGAGCGGCACCCCCGCCGGCCCGGTGGATCTCCACACCGTGCCGGGTGCGGTCATCGAACCGGGCCTGCGTGGGCGTGCGCTGAGCGCGGAGCAGTCCAACACCTCCGTGGTCCTCGGAGAGAAGTTGCTGCTCAAGATGTTTCGTCGGCTCACGCTCGGCATCAATCCGGACGTCGAACTGCCGCTCGCGCTCGGCGAGGACGGATGTCGGTCGATCGCCCCGATCCGGGCATGGATCGAAGCGGAGGTCGACGGGGTCCGCACCACGCTGGCGATGGTGCAGGACTTCGCGGCGAACTCGGCCGACGGCTGGTCGATGGCACTCGGCAGTGTCCGGGACCTGCTCCTGGAAGGAGACCTGCGCGCCGACGAGGTGGGCACCGACTTCGCCGGGGAATCCCATCGCATCGGTGCGGCCGTGGCGGATGTGCACGCCCATCTCGGCTCCGCGCTCGGCACCGACGAGCGCGCCGCCGCCGAACTGGCCGAGGGCATGATCCGCCGGCTCGAGGGTGCGGCGGCCGAGGTCCCCGAGCTCGCCGAACTCACCGACGCGGTCCGGGCCCGGTTCGATGAGGTTGCGGCGCTGGGTCAGGTTCCGGTGCACCGCATCCACGGCGACCTGCATCTCGGGCAGGTGCTGCGTACCCCCGAGCGCTGGTTGCTCATCGACTTCGAGGGCGAACCCGCGAAGTCGCTCGAGGAGCGCCGCAAGCCCGACAGTCCGTTCCGGGACGTGGCGGGAATGCTGCGGTCGTTCGACTACGCCGCGCATCATTCGATCCGTGAATCCGAACAAGGCACGGCGGTGGAGTCGCAGCGGGAGTTCCGGGCCCGGGAGTGGGCCGAACGCAACTGTGCCGCCTTCTGCGACGGCTACGCAGCTGCCTCGGGCACGGATCCACGGGGCTCCGACGTCCTGCTGCGTGGTTACGAGCTCGACAAGGCGGTCTACGAGGTGGTCTACGAGGCTCGGCACCGTCCCTCGTGGCTTCATCTGCCGCTCGAGGCGATCCGTCGTCTCACCGCCCGCTGACCACCCCCCGAACGCGGGAAGGGGAGAGATGCCGTGGCATCTCTCCCCTTCCTCGTCGTGCGGGTCAGCTCACCTGGAGCAGCAGTTCGTCCTCGACGACGTCCGCCGTGACCCGGTTGCCCTCGGCGAGCACGTCGTCGAGCAGCATGTCGGCGATGCGGTCGTCGACCACCCGGGAGATCGAGCGGCGCAACGGACGGGCACCGAACTCGGGCTGGTGACCGTTGCGGGCGATCCACGCCACCGCGTCGGCGGTGAACTCGAGGTCGATCCCCCTGCTCTGCAGCCGCTTCCGGCTGTCGTCGAGCAGCAGCTCGGTGATCCGGTGCAGCTGGTCGTCGTCGAGCTTGCGGAACATCACGATCTCGTCGATGCGGTTGAGGAACTCCGGCCGCATCGATTCGCGCAGCCGTCCCATGACCCGGTCACGCAGCGGCTTCTCGGCCGCCTCGGCGTCACCGGTGGTGAAGCCGAGCGCGCCTCCGCGGCTCGAGATGATGTCCGAACCGAGGTTGCTGGTCATGATGACGACGGTATTGGTGAAGTCCACCGTGCGTCCCTCACCGTCAGTGAGGCGACCGTCGTCGAGGACCTGCAGCAGTGTGTTGAACACGTCCGGGTGCGCCTTCTCGATCTCGTCGAGCAGCACCACCGAGTAGGGGTGGCGACGCACCTGTTCGGTGAGCTGTCCGGCCTCGCCGTAACCGACGTAACCGGGAGGGGCGCCGACGAGACGGCTCACGGTGTGGCGTTCGCCGAACTCGCTCATATCGATGCGCAGCATGGTGCGCTCGTCACCGAAGAGCACCTCGGCGAGGGCCTTCGCGAGCTCGGTCTTGCCGACGCCGGTGGGACCGAGGAACAGGAAGCTGCCCACCGGACGACGCGGGTCGCTCATGCCGGAGCGGCTGCGCCGCACGGCACGTGCCACGGCGTGGACGGCTTCGTCCTGTCCGACGACGCGCTTGTGCAGCTCGTCCTCGAGAGTGCGCAGCCTCTCCTTCTCGGCGCGGGTCATCCGCGATGCGGGGACTCCGGTGGCCCGCGAGACGATCTCGGCGATCAGCTCCGGGTCGACGGTCGGAGTTCCCTCTCCGTTGCCCTCGCTGTCGCCACCGTCGATCCGAGCCTGGACGCGAACGATCTCGTCGCGGATGCGCGAGGCATCCTCGTACTGTTCGGCCTCGACGGCGCGATCCTTCTCCGCTTCGAGTTCGTCCAGCCTCGAACGCAGTTCGGTCACGTCGGTGCGCGGCACCCGCAGGCGCAGTCGTGCACCGGCCTGGTCGACGAGGTCGATCGCCTTGTCCGGCAGGTGCCGGTCGGGCAGGTACCGCATCGACAGGTCGACGGCCGCTTCGAGCGCTTCGTCGGTGTACCGGACCTTGTGGAACTCGGCGTACCGATCGGCGAGACCCTTCAGGATCGCGACGGCGTCGTCGCGTGCTGGCTCGTCGACCGTGACGGGCTGGAAACGGCGTTCGAGCGCCGGATCCTTCTCGATGTGCTTGCGGTACTCGTCGAGGGTGGTCGCACCGACGACATGCAGTTCACCGCGGGCGAGCTTCGGCTTGAGGATGTTCGCCGCGTCCATCGCGCCCTCGTTGCCGGCGCCTGCGCCGACGACGGTGTGGATCTCGTCGATGAAGACGATGAGCTTGCCCTGCTGGGCGGTGATCTCGTCGAGCGCTGTGGTGAGACGTTCCTCGAAGTCGCCCCGGTATCGGGTTCCGGCGACCATCGCCGTCAGGTCGAGCTGGACGATCCGCTTGTCCTGCAGGATGTCCGGGACGTCCCCGTCGACGATGCGTTGGGCGAGTCCTTCGACGATGGCGGTCTTGCCGACGCCGGCCTCACCGACGAGCACCGGGTTGTTCTTGGTGCGTCGCGCGAGGATCTCGATCGTCTGCTCGATCTCGTCGGTACGGCCGATGACGGGGTCGATGCCGCCGCCGCGCGCCCGATCGGTGAGGTCGACGCCGAATTTGTCGAGCGTCGGCGTCGGGGTCTCCTCCGCGGCGGGAGCCGCGGGGGTGGGCTGCAGTGCGGTCTGCAACGCCTGCGGGGTCACGCCCAGGGACGCCAGCAGGCGTCCGGGAGCGCGGGTCTGGTCGGCCGCGAGCGTGAAGAACAGGTGCTCGGGGTCGATATAGGTGGAGCCGAGCGCACGCGAGAGCTGGTGCGCTTCGAGGAGTGCGGTCTTCACGGCACCGGTCAGTGCGGGTGCGGAGACGGCCTCACCGGGGCGGCTCTGCGGCAGCCGCTGGTCGACGGCGGCAGCGACGTCGGCGGGGTCGGCTCCGGCGCGCGTCATGACCGTGCGGGACGGATCCTGCTCCGCCATCGCGCGGAGGAGGTGCAGCACGTCGAGTTCCGCGTCACCACGGTCGGTGGCGTAGCGCGCTGCGTGGGCGAGGAGGTCCTGGGTACCGCGGCTCATGAAACGTGTGATGTCGATTCGGCCGGGGCCACCAGGCCCGAAGAATGCCGGCATTCCGAAGCCTTTCTGTCGAACTTGAGCCATTCTCACTCAACTAACGTGCCCAGAGCGCTCTCAATTCCCACATGAAAGTGATCCGGAACACGTATCGAGTTGTGGCCATTAATGTTGTGCACAACAAAACGGGGCGCTACATTCATTCCCGTGCCGTCTCCACTCGAACTCGACCAGCAGGTGTGCTTCGCGCTCTACCGCGCCTCCCGCACCATCACGGCCGCATATCGGCCACATCTCGATCGGCTGGGCATCACCTACCCGCAGTACCTGGTGCTCCTGGCGCTGTGGGAACGCGATGCGCGAGGCGTGCAGGATCTGTGCGACGCGCTCGATCTCGACACAGGCACACTCTCCCCCCTGCTCAAACGGCTCGAGGCCGCCGGATACGTCGAACGACGCCGGCAGCAGACCGACGAACGTCGTGTCGTCGTCCACCTCACCGAATCGGGAGATGCACTCCGGACAGAGGCCACGGACATCCCCGGCTGCGTGACGCGGGACAGCCGGTTCGACGTCGACGAACTGGTCGCGCTGCGCGAGACGCTCCACCGTCTGACCGCCGCGTTGCAGGAAGCACCCGGCGCACTCTCGAAGAAAGGCAGGACATCGTGAACATCATCTACACCGCCGAAGCACTCGCCACCGGAGCAGGCCGCGACGGCCACGCCCGCACCAGCGACGGCAAGCTCGACCTCGACCTGTCCATCCCCACCGAGATGGGCGGCAGCGGCAAGGGCACCAACCCCGAACAACTCTTCGCCGCCGGGTACGCCGCGTGCTTCCACTCGGCACTGCAGATGATCGCCCGACAGGAGAAGGCGGACGTCAGCGACTCCGCGGTCGGCGCCCGCGTCGGCATCGGCCCGACCGACGGCGGCGGATTCGGTCTCGCCGTCACCCTCGAGGTGACTCTTCCGAACCTCCCCCGCGAGCAGGCGCTCGAGCTCACCGAGAAGGCCCATCAGGTGTGCCCGTACTCCAACGCGACCCGCGGCAACATCGACGTCACCCTCGAGGTGACGGAGGACTGAGTCACCCTCGAGGTGACGGAGGACTGAGTCACCCTGCGCTGCGCACATGTCCGCGCCGACCCGTAGCGTGGACACGTGCGCACGCAGGACCGGTCGCAGCTCGCGCTGTTCGCGACCGAACTCGATTTCCCCCTCGACGACTTCCAGGTCGAGGCCTGCCGCGCCCTCGAGGACGACCGCGACGTCCTGGTGTGCGCCCCCACCGGGGCGGGCAAGACCGTCGTCGGTGAATTCGCCGCCCGTCTCGCGCTCGCAGCGGGCGGACGCTGCTTCTACACCACCCCCATCAAGGCGCTGAGCAACCAGAAGTACTTCGACCTGTCGCGTCGCTTCGGCGACGACCGCGTCGGTCTGCTCACCGGCGACATCTCGCTGGACCCGCACGCGCCCGTGGTCGTCATGACCACCGAAGTGCTGCGCAGCATGCTGCACGGCGGCTCCCCGCTCCTGCACGGACTCACCCACGTCGTCATGGACGAGGTGCACTATCTCGCCGACCGCGAGCGCGGTGCGGTGTGGGAGGAAGCGATCCTCTCCCTTCCCGATGACGTGCGGCTGACCAGCCTGTCGGCCACGGTGAGCAACGCCGAGGAGTTCGGCGGCTGGCTGCGCGGCGTCCGTGGCGACCTCGCGGTCGTCGTCGAGGAGACCCGTCCCGTCCCGCTCACCCAGCACATGCTCGCCGGCGGGCGGCTGTTCGACCTGTTGTCCCCGTCCGGCACCGTCGACGAGACCCTCGAGCGGTACATCGCCCACCGCCAGCTCGTCGAGGCCGCGCCCGGCCCCGCGACCGGCCGTGGACGACGACGGCGACGTGCGCGCGGAGCACCCGGACCGGCCGGTGCCGACCTGCCCGAGGTCGTCGCCCGGCTCGAGGCCGAACAACTGTTGCCGGCCATCTGGTTCCGGTTCAGCCGCAACGGGTGCGACGGCGCCGTCGCCGAATGCCTCGAATCGTCGGTTCGGCTCACCGAGGCGGCCGACGTCGCCGAGATCCGCGCGGTCGCCGACCGGCACACCGCTGCGCTGCCGCCCGCAGATCTCGACGCCGTCGGTCACGCCGAGTGGCTCGAAGGACTCGAACGCGGTTTCGCCGCGCACCACGCCGGTCTGATCCCGGCCTTCCGTCACACCGTCGAGGAGTTGTTCGCCCGCGGTCTCGTGCGGGTCGTGTTCGCCACTGAGACCCTCGCCGTGGGGGTGAACATGCCGGCGCGCACCGTCGTCCTCGAACGCCTCGTCAAACCCACCGCCGACGGACCGGTGCGCCTCTCCCCCGGCGAGTACACCCAGCTCACCGGTCGCGCCGGTCGGCGCGGCATCGATGTCGAAGGCCACGCCGTCGTGCTGTGGAGTCCCGAGGCCGCCCCCGCGACCGTCGCCGGCCTCGCCGGCGCACGCTCGTACCCGCTCCACAGTTCGCTGCGCGTCGGCTACAACACCGCGGTCAACCTGGTCGCCGGTCGCGGCATCCCCGGCTCCCGCGAGTTCCTGCGACGCTCGTTCGCCCAGTTCCAGGCCGAACGATCCGTCGCGGCGCTCACCGACGCCGTCCGCGCGAACACGACGGCGCTGCGTGATCTCGACACCGAACTCGGGGACGCCGAGGGCTTCACCGAGTACCGGCACCTGTGCGACCGGCTCGCCGAGGCACGACGCTCCGGTTCGGCCGAGCTGGTGACGTCGCTGGCACGGGCGGTGCGGTCGCATCCTGCACATCGACGCGGCGATAGGGAGCGCCTCCTCGCCCTCTCTGCGCGACGCGCCGCGGTGCACGGCGACACCGAACGGATGCGGTCGCAGATCGACACGGTCACCGGACGCCTCGTCGAGACCTTCGATCGCACACTGGATCTGCTCGAGGAGCGGGGTTATCTGCTCCGCGACCCGATGGGCGGGTCGGCCTACGTCACCGACGACGGTCGTCGTCTGGGCCGGATCTACTGCGCGAACGACCTTCTCGTCGCCGAATGCGTGCGGACGGGCGCGTGGTCGGGGCTGACACCGGCCGAGCTCGCCGCCGTCGCCTCGAGCGCTCTGGGCGAGACCCGGCGCCGCACCGTCGGAGTCCCGGGACGCACCACCCCGGCGATCGACGAGGCGCTGCGCGCCACCTCACGGCTGTGGAGCGAACTCGCCGGACGCGAAGAGCGTCTCGGCCTGGAAGTGGGGCCGGATCCGGATCCGATCGCCGTCGCCGCGATCCACCGCTGGGCACGCGGGGACGGACTCGCCGCCGCCCTGCGCACCGCATCGGATGCGGGGCTCTCGGCAGGCGATCTGGTCCGGCGTTATCTGCGCACCCTCGACCTCGTGGATCAGACCGGACTGTGCCGACGCGACGATCTGCCGCCGGTCTCGTTCACCCTGACCTGAGAACTGCAGGATCTACGGTATCGAAAGATCTAGGGCATCGAGTACTCGACGGAGCACACCCGCTCCGACAGTTCCCACAACCTCCGCGCCAGGATCTCGTCGCGTGACCGCGAGGTGGACTGCACCCGCTTCGGCCGGCCGCGCATCTCGAAGAAGGAATCCGGCCCGTAGTAGCCACCCGGCTCCGCATTCGGTGAGGTCGCCGCGTAGAGCGTCGGGAGCGCACCCTGCTGCGGGGACTGCCCGATGATCGGGGTGACGAGTTCGACGATTTTCCCGTGCCATGACTCGCTGCGGTACTGCAGATTCGTCGACGAATAACCCGGATGCGCGGCAAGCGAACTCACGCTCGATCCGGCTGCGGTCAGGCGTCGCTGCAGTTCGTACGCGAACAACAGGTTCGCGAGCTTCGACTGCCCGTAGGCGAGCCACCGCTCGTAGCGGCGACGTTCCCAATCGATGTCGTCGAGATCGATGCTGCCGATGCGGTGCATCGTGCTGCTGACCGTCACCACCCGGTCGGTGATGCGGTCGAGCAGCAACCCGGTGAGCGCGAAGTGGCCGAAGTGATTGGTCCCGATCTGCATCTCGAAACCGTCGGCCGTCCGCCGCAGCGGTACCGCCATGACGCCGGCGTTGTTGACCAGGACGTCGATACGCTCGTGCTCGGCACGCACCTCGTCGGCGAACGCACGGATCGACGAGAGATCCGCCAGGTCCAGACGGCGCACGGTGGCGCGGTCGCCGAGATCGGCCGCGACCGACTCACCCTTGGCGACATCGCGGCACGCGAGCACCACCTCGGCACCGGCGTGCGCCAGCGCCCGGGCGGTCTCTGCACCGAGTCCGCTGTTGGCCCCCGTCACGATCATCGTGCGTCCCGACAGATCCGGAATATCGTTCGTGGTCCACCCCATGCCCGCCACCCTACGGACGCGCGCCGCGTGGCGACACTCCCGTTTCCGGCGTCGACGGTCCCGATGGATCGCATCCTCGCCGTGGGGCGCACCTGCTCGTAGACTTCCCCGGAACTCACGACCGCAGGCGCGCGGGGGCGCATGCACGACAGGGAGGTTCCATCGATGGGGCACCACCCCGGACGTCCGGACCGCGAACTCGCCGCAGCGTTGCGGAACGGGGAGCCGGACGCCACGGCAGCGGTCTTCGACCGTTTCGCCCCCGGCCTGTACGCGTACGCGTGCGGCTTCGTCGCCGTGTCATCGGCCTCGGACGTGGTGTACGACGCGGTCTGGACGGCGACCGCGCGGATCCGGTCGCTGCGCGACGAGAGTCTCCTGCGGGCCTGGCTCTACGCCGTGGTCCGTGCCGAATGCATCCGCGTGCTCGAGCGCACCGGCTCCGCCCTCGAATATCTCCCCGCGGCCGACCCCGCCTATCAGGCCGCTTCCGACGTGCTCGACGTCCGTGAGGCGGTCCACCTGCTCGACGGCACCGCGCGCGAGGTCGTCGACCTGACGGTCCGGCATCACTTCTCGTTCCACGAGATCGAGGCGTTGCTCGGTTCCGCCGGCGAGGGACATGTCCTCGCCCATGCGCAGGACTTCGTCGACCGTGCGGTGCCCCGCGTGCCGAATGCGCTCGGAACGTTCTCGCTTCTCCCCTTCACCCCTCTGCCCGCGCACCTGCGTGGACGGCTGCTCACGGTGCAGCCCTCGGAGGCGGAACTGCTCGATCTCGGGCGCCGGCTCGAACCGCTGGACCGGGAGGGCTTCCCCCGTCGCGATCGTCGGGCGAAGCGCACCGTTCCCGTCATCGCGGCGTCGGTGGCGGTGTTCGCGGTGCTGGGCGTCGGTGCGTTGTTCGTGTTCCCGCAGGCCGAGCCCGTCGAGCGGCAGGTCCTGCGTCCTGCGGCCGAGCCGACGCTCGACATCGGGTCGCCGGTGGCGACGAGCACGACCGCAGCGACAACCGAGACCACGCCCACCGAGCCCGCGGAGACGACGACGGGGGAACCCGAGTTCGAGGCACCGGTGGTGACCCCCACCTCGGCAGCGACCGCCGAGCCCGCTGCGGAATCCACCGCCGCTTCCGCCACCACGGCGACATCGACCGTCGGTGGCTTCACCAGGCGCGGCGGGCCGGGTCGCGGGACCGAGCCGGACGAGGACCGCCCGCGCCGGGACACCGAGGAGAGCGACACGCCGAACACCGGGACGCCTCGCCCCACCACGGGGACGCCCACCTCACCGCGGCCGATGCCGACGCTGCCGACCTTCCCTCCGCGCGGCGGGGTATGAGGTGGGCATCCCCGTCACACGGCGGAGACGAGGACGTAACACGACGGGACTACCTTCGCGGAGTCGAGCACTCGCATTCCGGGGACGAAGGAGGACCCGGTCGTGGCACCACGCCGTAGATCCGCGTTGCTGGACGAGCTCCGCGTCGACGTACCGGGCCGCCCGCAGGACGTGATCCTCGAAGAGTTGCGCCGCGCCTTACTCTCCGGAGCCGCACCCCCGGGCACACCGATCCCCGTCGGGGAGGTCACGGAGCTGTTCGGGGTGAGTCGCATCCCGGTCCGGGAAGCACTCGAGACCCTCATCGGCGAAGGTCTCGTGACCCACCGGCAGAACCATGGATACATCGTCGCCCAGCTGACGATCGCGGAGCTGCGCGAGATGTATTCAGTCCGTGAGACTCTCGAATCGGCGTCGCTCACGGCGGCCGTGCGCAACGCCACCGAGGAGGACGACCGGCGCGTCGAAGAGTCGCACCGTCTTCTCGAATGCGCTGTGCAGGAAGGCGACTCGCGTGGCTATCACCGCGAGAGCCGGGTAACTCTCCGGCAATATCGCTCCATTACGGTCTGCACATCGGAATTCACCACCGCCGTTGATGTTCCGTCGATCGATTCGACTCCGCCCACCGGGCTCGCACCGGGACACGGGCGGCTCCCCCTCGCACAGGAGCAGGCATGACCGAAGTGCTGACACCGAGCGCCGGCAACGTCCCCGCCGCAGCCCCGCCGCCCGCGACCGGATACGACCCGCGGTTGACCAACGACGACCTCGCCCCGCTGAAGAACCAGCGGTGGGGTTCGTACAACATCTTCGCGTTCTGGATGTCCGACGTCCACAGCGTGGGCGGGTACGTCACCGCCGGAAGCCTGTTCGCTCTCGGTCTGGCCAGCTGGCAGGTCCTCGTGGCCCTGCTCGTGGGCATCACGATCGTCTACTTCTTCTGCAATCTCGTCGCCAAGGTGTCGGCCCCCGAGACCGCCGGAACGCACTAGCCCAGCCAGGTCACGGGTGCGCCCTCTCCGGTGATCTGCCGCAGCGTCTTCGGCGTCCTCGGTGCGAACATCCCCGCGATCATCCGCGGTCTGATCGCGGTGGCGTGGTACGGGATCCAGACCTTCCTCGCCTCGGCGGCACTCGACGTGGTGCTGATCAAGCTGTTCCCCTCGCTCGCACCCTATGCGGTGGTCGAGGACTACGGGTTCGCCGGCCTGTCCGCACTCGGATGGGCCAGCTTCCTGACGCTCTGGGTGCTGCAGGCCTGCGTGTTCTGGCGCGGCATGGAGTCGATCCGGCGGTTCATCGACTTCTGCGGGCCGGCCGTCTACGTCGTGATGTTCCTGCTGTGCGGTTATCTGATCTCCCAGTCCGGTTGGAGCGCAATCGATCTGACCCTCGATGAGGTCACGCACGCCGGATGGGCGTCGGTGCCGGTCATGCTCGGCGCGATCGCCCTGGTGGTCTCGTACTTCTCCGGCCCGATGCTCAACTTCGGCGACTTCTCCCGGTACGGGATGTCCTACGCCGCCGTCAAGAAGGGCAACTTCCTCGGTCTGCCGGTGAACTTCCTGGTCTTCTCGCTGCTCGTGGTGATCACCGCGTCGCTCACGCTGCCCGTCTACGGCGAACTGATCACCCCGTGGAATCTGTACGACAACCCCGAGGTCATCCACTACACCCTGAAACCCTGGGCGCGTTCATCGGTCCGCTGTTCGGCATCCTCATCGCCGACTACTACCTCGTGCGCAAGCAGAAGGTGATCGTCGACGACCTGTTCACGATGTCGGAGAAGGGCGCGTACTTCTACCGCAAGGGCTACAACCCGGCCGCGGTGATCGCGACCGTCGTCGGCGCCGTGGTAGCGATGATCCCTGTGCTGTTCAACGATGCGCCCGGCATGGGAACCGCCGCCCAGTACAGCTGGTTCATCGGCTGCGGTCTCGGTTTCGTCGTCTACCACCTGCTCGCGACCCGTACCCGCCTCGCAGTCCGTCTCCCCGACCGGGTCGCACAGGAAGCAGCCTGATCCTCCATGTTCATCAAGGTCGTCAACCCGAACACCACGTGGTCGATGACCGCCACGATGGACCCACCCTCGATCGAGAGCCACTACGACGAGGCGCTCGCCGTGCCGGGCATCCTCACCGAGATCGAGAAGGGCGAACGCGACAGCGTCGACGGCTATGTCATCGCGTGCTTCGGCGATCCCGGACTGGACGCGGCGCGCGAGCTCGCCGGTGGGCCCGTCGTCGGCATCGCCGAGGCCGCCATGCGCGCCGCCGCGGTCCTGGGGCGCGGCTTCTCCGTCGTCACGACGCTGGCCCGCTCGACCGGACGCGCGTGGGACCTCGCGCACCGCTACGGTATGCGCGACGCGTGCCGGGGCGTGCACGCGTGCGACCTGCCGGTGCTGGCCCTCGACAGCGATCCCGACGCACGCAAGATCGTCACCGAGGCGTGCCTCGACGCCCTGAGCGAGGACGGTTCCGACACCATTGTGCTCGGCTGCGCCGGGATGGCCGACCTGTGCGCCCACATCTCCGCGGAGATCGGGGTGCCGGTGGTCGATGTTGTCGCGGCCGCGACGCTGACCGTGCCGTCGCTGGTCACGATGGGCCTGGCGACCGGCAAGCGAGGAGAGTTCGCGACGCCCCCGCCGAAGCGCTATGCGGGACTGCTCGACGGGTTCACGACGGGCGGGTGAAGCCCCGCCCCACCGTCACAGCCGGGTGAAGCCCCGCCCCCTACGATCGGGACGTGCTGTCCATCCACCATGCCCCGTTGAGGAAGACCGACCCCGAGAGTCTGTATCGGATCGTCGCTCTGCGGACCGATGTGTTCGTCTTCGAGCAGGGC
This sequence comes from Rhodococcus sp. GQ147, assembly GCF_059759155.1. Taxonomy (NCBI): domain Bacteria; kingdom Bacillati; phylum Actinomycetota; class Actinomycetes; order Mycobacteriales; family Nocardiaceae; genus Rhodococcus; species Rhodococcus sp. GQ147. The sequence goes on along the minus strand of NZ_JCAXDU010000003.1, from coordinate 238,024 downwards.
ATCACCAGCGAACCGGAACTCGACGGCCGCGATCTCGACCCGACCACCGAACTGTTCTGGACGCGGGAGGGTGACGAGGTCCTCGCGACGCTGCGCGTGCTCCACGACGACGGGGACGTCGCCCACATCGGCCGTGTCGCCACCGCCCGGCACGCACGCGGGCGCGGCCTCGCCGCGGAGCTGATCGAGGCGGCGCTCGGGACCTGCCCGGGGGTGGTCGACATCTCGGCGCAGGCGTACCTGGAGCACTGGTACGCGCGATTCGGGTTCGTGCGCACCGGAGCGAACTACCTCGAGGCGGGGATCGACCACGTGCCGATGCGCCGCACCCCGTGACCGCGGGGCGCCCGTCGGGCGGCGGTCACGGGGTGCGGGCGACGACGCTATCAGCCGATCTCGAAGTGCACTCCGGTGAGCTTCTCCGACAATTCCCACAGCCGCGTCGCGGTCTCGCGGTCGCGGGCCCGACGCCCCACGCCGGCGACACCGGGCGCTCCGTAGAGCAGGAGACGCGGACCGATGTAGCCGCCCGCAATGCCCGGATCGGAAGCGGCGAGCACGACCGATTCGGCTCCCTGATCCGGGGTGCGCTGCAGGATCGTCTTGCCGAAACCGAACAACCGGTCGAACCACGTCCCCGTGTGGCTGCCCACCTCGGTGGCCGCGTAGCCCGGATGGGCCGCGACGGCGCGCAGCGGTGAGCGGGCGGCGGCGAGGCGTCGTTCGAGCTCGAGCGCGAACAACAGGTTCGCGAGCTTCGACTGTGCGTACCCCGCGGCGCGGTTGTACGGGCGGCGCTCCCAGTTGAGGTCGTCGAGATCGATCCGGCCTATCAGGTGGGCGGCGCTCGACACCGTGACGATGCGGCCGGTGATACGCGGCAACAGCCGTCCGGTCAGGGCGAAGTGTCCGAGATGGTTCGTTCCGATCTGCATCTCGAACCCGTCGGCGGTGCGACCCAGCGGCACCGCCATGACCCCGGCGTTGTTGACCAGGACATCGATCCGGCGATCGGCGAAGGCGTCCGCGAAGGCACGGATCGCCGAGAGGTCGGCGAGATCGAGCGACATCATCTCGGCCCGGGGGCCGATCTCGTCGGCGATGCGCTTGCCCCGGTCGACGTTGCGACCGGCGAGGACGACGGTGGCGCCGGCAGCCCCGAGGGCGCGGGCCGTCGCTTCGCCCACACCGCTGGTGGCCCCAGTCACGACGACGGTGCGGCCGACCAGCGAGGTGGTGGCGTCAGGCGCCAATCGAGGACTTGAGCATCGGGAGCATCGCCCACAGCTCGTCCTGCCAGTAACCCCACGAATGGGTACCGACGATCGGGAACGAGAAGTGTGCGGTATCGATACCCAGGGTCAGCAGGCGCACCTGGAAGGCGCGGTTCTGCGTGCGGGCGAGCGCTTCGAGACCCATGGCGTTGGTCGTGTTGAAGCTGCCCACGAGCGAGTTCGGCCGGTCGTACTGGCCGGGCAGACCGCTCGCCGCGGAGACCCACATCGGCAGTCCGCGCATCTGCGGCGCCGCGACGAACGGGTCGTGACGCAGCCACGCCGAGTCCCAGGGCGGTCCCCACATCGCGTCGGCGTTGTATCCGCCGGCGTCGAGCATGGCGAGACGGATGGCCTCGCGCATACCGGGGGCCGAGAGGTTGAGGTAACCCGAGAGGGAGCCGGCGAACTTGAACTGGTCGCGGTGGTAGGCGGCCAGGATCAGCGCCGCGTTACCGCCCATCGACAGGCCGACCACCGCGTTGTTGTTGCGGTCGATGCCGTAGACGTTCGCGAGATGGTCGGGGAGGTTCTGGGTGAGGAAGGACTCCCACTTGTAGGTGTAGGGCTGGCCGTTGAAATTGCTCGGCGCGTACCAGTCGGCGTAGAAGCTCGACTGTCCGCCCACCGGCATGATCACGTTGACGCCGTGATCGGCGAGCCACGCCGCGTTTGTCTCGTGTTCCCAGCCGCTCACATCGTCGGTGGCGCGCAGACCGTCGAGCAGATAGACGGCCTTGTTGCTGCCGTTGTTCGCCCGCCAGATGCGTACCTTGATCGCCCCGACCCCACCCGGGGCGGCGACCATGTCCTCGTGGAAGCGATCGTACGGATCGGCCGCAGCCGTGCCGGCGCCGAGCCCACTGAACGCGAGCGCCAGCGGAAGGACCAGTGCCGCCACCAGCAGCCGCACGAGAGCGCGTCCCCCCCGCCGACGTGTTCCGGTTTTCGCCGACATCGTCACAACATGCTCCCCTTGCACTCCAGTAACATTCTTCACTTCCGTCCCAGGGTATCGACGGTGCAGAAACCTTAAGCAGGCTTGCACACAATCGTTATCGTGGAAAGTCCGGCAGCGTTATCGTCGGGCCTTCGGCGCTCGCATTCCGGGCGCACCGCTAACCTCCGACCCGTGCCCGAAGCTCCCCTCCCCGTTCGCGACGGCCTGAACCCCACCCGCCTGCGACTGCCGGAAAATCCCAGCTGGGAGACCATAGCGGAGTTCCTGCTCACACGCTTCCCGAACGATGCGGCGCGCATCGCGGAGAAGATCGAATCCGGCGAAGTGGTCGTACAGGACGGCACAGCGGTCACATTTTCGACCCCGTACGTCCCACGCGAATTCGTGTATCTCTACCGTGATCCGCCCGCCGAACCGCGCGTTCCCTTCGAGATCGACGTCCTCCACCGTGACGAGAACTTACTCGTCGTGGACAAGCCGCACTTCCTGGCGACCACCCCGCGTGGTTCCTGGGTGACGGAGACCGCCGTGGTCCGGTTGCGCAAGGATCTGGACCTGCCCGAACTGTCCCCCGTTCATCGGCTCGATCGGCTCACGGCGGGCGTCCTGGTGTTCACCGTCCGGCGCGAGGCGCGACGCGCGTACCAGATGCTGTTCGACGGGCGTCTCGTCGAGAAGGAGTACGAGGCGATCGCCCCGGCCGCGCCGCGCCTCGACTTCCCTCGCGAGGTCCGCAGCCGCATCGTCAAGGAGCGCGGCGTGCTGCAGGCCCGCGAGGTCGACGGTCCCGTCAACGCCGTGACCTCGATCGAATTGGTGGACACGGCCGACGACCGTGCGCGTTACCGTCTGCGTCCCGAGACCGGCCGGACGCATCAACTCCGGGTACACATGAACTCGCTCGGAATCCCCATTCTCGGCGACAACCTCTATCCGGAGGTGTACGAGCTCGAGCCACAGGATTATTCGAATCCGCTGCAGCTTCTGGCCAGATCCTTGTCGTTCCACGATCCGATCACAGGTCGGCCGACCCGCTTCGTAAGCCGACGAAACCTGGCAGCATGGAGTAACAGCACACCAGGACCCCGCTGACCGGCGAGTTCTCGTCTTGGAGGTTTCCATGGAAATCGGCAGCATCTCGCGTACCTATGACGGGCGGGTGGCCCTGCGGTTCGAACGCTCGTTCCCCCACCCGCCGGAGAAGGTGTGGCGGGTCCTGACCGATCCGCAACATCTCCGCGCCTGGTTCCCTGCCGACGTCGAGTTCGCGCTCACACCCGGCGCCACACTCGAATTCCGCTCGACGCAGGAACAGACCCGCCGTTTCGGCCTGCCCGAAGGGCACACCAGCATGGGCAGTGTCCTCACGGTACGGCCCGCACGGATCCTGGAATACCTCTGGGACACCGACGTTCTGCACTGGGAACTCACTCCGGACGGCTCCGGCGGGTGCTGGCTCACCCTCACCCACACCACCGACGACGAGGAGGACGCCCTCGCACACGGCGCCGCCTGGCACGCCGGGTTCGAGGTGGTCGAGGCCCAATTGGAGGAACGCCCGGTCGACTGGTCGATCTGGGACCGCGCAGCCGAACTGAGCACGCACTACCAGGGCAGCTCGGGCTGATCGCCCGGCTCGGGACTCGGGCCGATCACCCGGGTGGAATATCCGCCTAGCGGCGCGCCCCACGTCGCGCGGGAGCCGAACCGATGCCGTCGAGGTCGCGCTCCCGCGCGGTCGTGCGCGCCACGATGCGCGCACCCCAAGCACCGATCGCGTCCCAGTCCCGGAAGTCACCGGAAGGGGCGCCGACCATCCTGACGACCATCCGTTCGCCGGTGCCGAGCACCGCCGGATCCAGCTTCCCCGGGAAGGTGCGATGTTCGACGGCCTCGATGCGTTCGGCGACGGCGCACGCGTCGTAGCACGTGTTCACCGACCTCCCGCCCGAGGCGACGGGACCCGACGAGAACAGGTAGACGTCGCGTTCGCGCAGTTCGGCCGCGTGCCGGTCGGAGAACTCCCGCGCGCTGCGCAGCCAGCGACTGCGGTAGACGGCGCTGCCGAGCACCACGACGTCGTACGCGTCGACCTCGTCGACGTGCTCGGGCGCGTTCACGTCGACCTGCGCGCCGTGGTGGCGCATCGACGCGGCCAGCGCAGTCGCGATCTCCGCGGTCGAACCGTGCCGACTGGCCACCGAAACAAGAACCTTCATCACTACCTCCGGACCCGCGTCGAACCATGATCACCCCGAAACCGGGCCTTGACCAGGGCCGAAGTGCTCTTTGCCCGGTATCGGCAGATCACAGTCGGACGAATCCCCTCATATCGGACCGCGTGGCAAGGTGGAGGCAACGCGCACCGAGAGGAGCAGATGGATGCCCAGCACATCGTCGGCGACCGTCGCGGAGGAGGCGGAACGCAAGTACTCCGCCACCGGCGACCGGCCGCTTCCGGACCTGACGGGACTGCCGTCCGTCGATGCGATCGACGTCGACCGGTTCGAATTGTCGGCCCAGTACTACGACACCGCCGACCTGTGCCTGCTGCGCTCGAAGATCACGCTCCGCAGGCGCGAGGGCGGCGACGACGCGGGATGGCATCTCAAACTGCCCTCCGGTGTCGACACCCGCACCGAACTGCACTTCCCCCTCGGCGACGACTCGGCCGAGGACGTTCCCGCAGACCTCGGATCCCTGTTGCGCGGCATCCGCCGTGGCGCCCCGTTGAGCCTGGCCGCTCTGCTCGTGACCCGACGACATCGGCACCGGCTCCGGTCGTCCGACGGCGGCTTCGTCGCGGAGGTGGTGGTCGACGACGTCGACGCCGTGCGCAGCGCCGACGGATCCGAGATCCGCTGGAAGGAGATCGAGGTCGAGTGGAATTCCACCCTCGGCGACAGGACGATCGGCCGATTCCTCACAGCACTCGAGGAACGCTTCGCGGCCGTCGGGATCACCCGTTCGGAGAGCCCGTCGAAGCTCCACCGCGTGCTCGGCGACCTGCTCCCCGCCCGCCCGCCGATCGCGAAGGGCCTGATCCCGGTACGCGACTATCTCTCGAGCGAACTGCACACCCTGGGTTTGTCCGACATCGCCGTCCGCCGCGACGCACGCGACGCGGTGCACAGCATGCGCAAGGCCGCGCGGCGTCTGCGCAGCGCACTGCAGACCTATTCCGACGAGATCGTCGTGGATCCCGATCTCGTCGACGAACTCCGTTGGCTCGGAAGACGTCTCAGCCCGTCACGTGATCTCGAGGTCCAATGGGAACGGCTCACGGATCGCGTGGCCGACATCCCGGTCGAATCGCACCGGGAAGCGACGAGAGCCCGTATCGACGAGTACTTCTCGGCACGGTCGGAGGCCGCCCGCCTCGAAGCAGTCGACACACTGGACTCGGACCGGTACGTCGGGCTGCTCACCCGCCTCGACGCGGCGATCACCGACATAGCGCCCGCCACAGAAGCGGCGGGGGCACGGCCGAAAGTGGCACGGAAGGAACTGTTGCGCGCGGTCGCAGCGCTGTCGAAAAAGGTCTCGCGCCGCGTCGACAGGGTCGGCGACGCCGAGAACCCGGCGGAGCGCGACGCGCTGATGCACCGGGCACGCAAGGGCGCCAAACGGATGCGGTATGCCATCGAGGTGATCGCGCCGCTGCATCCGAAGCTTTCCGGGCGGATCCTCGACCGGTTCGACGACTTCCAGGATCTGCTCGGTGAATTCCAGGACTCCGTCGTGGCGCGGGAACACCTCCTGGACATGCTCTCCGAGCAGGGCCACACCGCCGAGACCAGTTTCGGGCTCGGGATCCTGTTCCGGATCGAGACCGAGATCGGCGACGCGCAGGCCGCACATCTGGACAGCGGATGGCGGAAGGCATACCGCGCCGCTCGCCGATTGTGGACCTGATCGAGGCCGGAAGGCTCTGGTCGGGGCCTCCCCGATCGGGGATCATGAAGATCGTCGACACCGGGTCACGGCCGCGTCGTGGCGGTAACGTGGCCTCGGGCCGACCTGCGCGCGGGAAGCCGCGCGTCGCAACGAGAAGGAGACATCCATGAGCACACCGAGCACCCGCAAGGCAGTCGTCGCAGGCGTCGACGGCTCCGAAACGGCTGTAGCGGCAGCGCGGTGGGCCGGTGCCGTCGCGTCGCGCATCGGAGCACCCCTCCACCTCGTGCACTCGATGCCCCCGGAGGGCATCTTCTACAGCGAGGCCGCAGTGCTCGTGCAGTCGCAGATGATCCAGCAGCTCGAGGAGGACGGCAAGAAGCTCCTCGCCGACGCCGCCGAGCGAGTCCGCGCAGATCACCCCGAGCTCGAGATCAGCAGCTTCATCGGTCCCGGTCCCGCAGCCAAGTCGCTGCTCGAGGCCGCCGAGGACGCACGCCTGGTCGTCATGGGCGCCACCGGCGCGGGTGCGCTGGAGAACTTCCTCCTCGGCTCCACCGTTCTGCGCGTCGCGAACCATGCGCCCTGCCCGGTGGTCGTGTGGCGCGGCAACACCGATTCTCCGCTGCCCGATTCCCGGCCGATCGTCGTCGGTGTGGACGGTAGCGAATTGTCCTCTGCCGCAGTCACTCACGCGTTCTATCTCGCGTCGGCCCTCGAGGTTCCGCTGCGGGCAGTGCACTCCTGGCTCGGTGACGCCGCACTCGGTGTCGGCGCCACGGCCGCGCTGGTCGATTGGGATGCCGTGGAGACCTCGGAGACCGCGGTTCTCGCCGAGACGCTGGCCGGCTGGAGTGATCGCCACCCCGAGGTCACCGTCGAGCGTGTGATCGACCGGGGCCCGGCCTCGAAGGTCCTGCTCGCGCACCTCGACGACGCCCAACTCGTCGCCGTCGGAAGCCACGGACGTGGCCAGTTCCGCGCCGCCCTGCTCGGATCCACGAGCCAGAACCTGCTGCACAAGGCTCCGTGCTCGGTGCTCATCGCCCGCAAGGTCTAGAACCGATCGTTCCGGTCCGACGGGGATCGCTTCGACGAAGCGATCCCCGTTCACTGTTCTCGGGGCGCGATCACCAGGGCGCTGGACCGAGCATGCTCTCCAGTCGCGCCGCGTCGACGGTCTCGACACCCGTATCGATCGCCGCTGCCTCCGGCCACGGATCCCGCCGGCGGAGTTGCTGTTCGAGCACGGCAGGGGTCGCATCGGAGGCATCGTCGCCGCGCTCGGCTCGGGATGCCATCCGTTGCAACAGGATTCCCTTGTCTGCACGGCACTCGATCTCGATCACATCCACGGAAGCACCGTCCGCGACCTTGCGGGCCGCGTCGCGCTGCCCGGACGACAACCAGGTCGCGTCCAGCACGACGGATCGTCCCCGGGCCAGAGCGGTCTCGGCACGGCGCAGCAGTTCGCGGTAGGTCGCCTCCGAATGCGTCGGTGCGTACAGACCGGCATCCGTACCGTCGCCGGTGCGGTCGGTGGGTTGCAGACCCGCCAACTCCTTGCGGACGATGTCGCTGCGCACTACGTCCGCTCCGAGATACGCACCGACCGTGCGCGACAGTGTCGTCTTGCCGGTCGCGGAGACACCACCGACGAGCACCATGCGCACGCGTCCCCGGTCGAGATGTCCCTCGAGCAACTCGACGAAACCGGTCGCCGTTTCCCGCGCCGCTGCATCACCCTGCTCGTAGCGTAGGGCGGTCACCTTCGCGCGCACCAACGCTCGATAGGCGATGTAGTGGTGCACAAGAGAGGAAGGCGGGTGATCGCCCGAGACCTCACCATATTGCTCGAGCAACCGCCGTGCTGCGGGTTCGGCACCGAGACGTTCGAGATCCATTGCGAGGAAGGCGAGATCGAGTACTGCGTCGCCGTAGCGCAACTCGTCGTCGAACTCGAGGCAGTCGATGATGCGCGGACCGTCGTCGAGACAGAAGATGTCGTCGGCGAGCAGGTCGCCGTGTCCGTCCACGGCCCGGCCCGCCGCGATGCGTTCGTCGAACAGCACCGCCCGGCCGGCGAGGTAACGGTGCACGGACTCCCGGATCCGCGTCAACGCCCCGGCACGATCCGCCCCTACCTCCAGCCGGCCGAGATGGTCGAGACTGAGATCCCACAGCTCGGCGACGAAATCCGCGGAGGCACACCGGTCGATCTCGGGACCGTGCGGCGAGGAGGCGTGCAGTGCGGCGACCTGCTGTGCCACCTCGTCGATCACCACCGACACGTCCTCACCTCGGCGGACCGCGGCGGCCAGGCGCCGGTCGTCGGGCAGCCGCACCATTTCGACGAGGTGCTCGCACAACTGTCCGTCCGGGCCGTGGACGTCCGCGACGCCCAGATAGACGTCCGGTGCGAGACGCCGGTTGAGCTCCACCTCCCGGTGGCAGATCCGTTCACGGGCCTCACGCGTGCGGTTGTCGAGGAAGCCCAGGTCGAGCGGCTTCTTCAGCTTGTGCACGCGCTCGCCGACGAAGAAGACCACCGACGAATGCGTCTCCCTCACCCCCGCGTAGCCGACACCCTCCGGTCCGGCACCTGTGGTCACTGCGCCCTCCCTGTCGTCGGCGGCTCCCACCGAGTCCTCTCGTCCACCATATTGTCGTTCAGACACTCCCCCGGTGCATCTGCACAGCGCCCACCGGTGCATCCGCACAGTGTGTGTTCTCCTCCGGATCGCCCGAACGAACCGGCCGCGACAGGTAGCTTTCACACCGAGGTGACTTCTGGACGGGGTGAGATGAGAAACGATCAACCGAGCCGGGTACGAGGAGACGACACCGTGCGGGCGGACGACGGACCCACGGTGGCGGTCCTCGCGTACACGACGGCTCTCGAACGAACGATGATCGAGGATTGGCTGCGCTCGGACGAGCTTCCCGCCGAGTACCGCACGCCGACCCGCCCCGAGTCGCTCGACCTCGACTCACGGGTGCTCACCGAGGAGCTCGTGACCCGCACCGACGATCCGCTGATCCTGCCCTTGCGGGTCGTGTGGCTCCCGGCGGAGCGCGACGGTGCGCGGCGTATCCGGTTCGCCGACGTCCTCGCCCTCACGAACCCACGCAATCCGAATCTGCTGCTGCAGAAATGGCTCGTGCGCAAGGGTGCCGACCGCTACCGGATCGTCGTCGCGAAACCGGCCCGCCTGTCCGAACTGCGGGACGCGCTCAGAGCGGAGGGCGGTGACGGTGACGACGGGGCACTCGCGCGGTACGTGACCCGTCGCGCCGTCGTCGCGCTCGAACGCGCGGAGCGAGCGGTGATCGGCGACCGCTACAAGGTCCCGCGGCTCGTCGCCGCCCAGATCATGGACTCGCCGATCTTCCGGCGCCGTCTCGACGAGATCGCCGCCGAGCACGGCCTCTCGCGCGCCGAGGTCGAGTCGCGGGCGCGCAGTTCCCTCGACGAACTCGTGGCCGTGCAGTCACGATTGGTCACCGACCTGTTCACGCAGGCGATGCGGCCGTTGCACGCGTCGGCATGGACCGTGCACGCCGACGAGGCCGGTCTGCGCGCACTGCGCGAGTCCAACCGCCGGTACGCCCTGGTCTTCCTCCCCTCGCACCGGTCCTACGCCGATGCCTTCGTGCTGGGCGACATCCTGGCGGCGAACGATTTTCCCGGCAACCACATCATGGGCGGGGCCAACCTCACATTCTGGCCGATCGGTCCCGTCGCCCGCCGCACCGGCACGGTGTTCATCCGGCGCAGCTTCGCAGACGACGACGTCTACAAGGCCGCGCTCGAGGAGTACTTCGCGTTCCTGCTGAGCAAGCGGTTCAACCTCGAGTGGTACTTCGAGGGCGGCCGGACCCGCACCGGCAAGCTCCGGGCCCCGCGCTACGGATTGCTCAGCTACGTCGCCAACGCGATCCGCGGCGGACGCGTCGAGGACGCGATGCTGGTGCCGGTCTCGATCACCTACGAGGGACTCGCCGAGGTCGCGGCGGTCGCCGCCGAACAGACCGGCGCGACGAAGAAAACCGAAGGCCTGGGATGGCTGGTGCGCTACGCCCGCAATCAGCGCAAGCGGGCCGGGAACGTGTACGTGCGGTTCGGCGATCCCGTGTCGATGCGCGAACTGCTGGTCGCCGGTGGGGATCCGGACCTGACCGCACCGGCGCCGGCAGCCGACCCGTCCGCGGCGCCGACGGATTCCGAGGAGATACGGGTGCTGCGCCGCAAGGCGCTGCAGAAGGTCGCCTTCGAAGTCGCTGTCGGCATCAACTGCAACACTCCGGTGACGGTGAACTGCCTGGTCACCCTGGCCCTGCTCGGTGTGCGCGACCGCTCGCTGACGCTCGAGGAGGTGCGGGCCGTGATCGCACCTGTCCGCCGTTATCTCGATCGCCGCGGTGTCCCGCAGGGCGGGCTCCACATCCTCGACGTCGAAGGTGGGCTCGAGGACGTGCTCTCGTCGCTCACCCACGCGGGGGTGGTCACCACCTACGCCGGCGGGGAGGAACCGGTCTACTCGATCCAGCCGGGTCAGCATCTCGTCGCGGCGTTCTACCGCAACAGCGGCGTGCACTGGTTCGTCAACCGGTCGATCATGGAGCTGGCCATCCTCTACGCGCACGCCAATCTCGGTGACGATCCTGTCCGGGTGGCGTGGGAGGAGGCGAAGAACCTGCGCGACCTGCTGAAGTTCGAGTTCTTCTTCCCCGACCGAGACACCTACGAGACCCAGATGCGCGACGAGCTCGCCTTGCTCGTCCCGTCCTGGGGCGACACGCTGCCGACGAAGGACGAAGCGTTGACCGGTCTCGTCGAGACCGGCTTCTTCATGTCGCACCGCACGCTGCGGTCGTTCTTCGACGCGCAGCTCGTCGTCGCCGAGCGCCTCGCCGTCCGGGATCCGGAGCTCGAGGTCGACCGCGCCGCCTTCCTGTCCGAGTGTGTGGCGGTGGGCCGGCAGATGCTGCTGCAGCGCCGCCTGTACGGGCCGGAATCGGTGTCGTCGGAGTTGTTCGCGTCCGCGCTCGACCTGGCGCGCAATCGAGGATTGCTCGACCACGACGAGGACCCCGAGACCGTCCGCGAGCGCAGGAAGGCATTCGCAGCGGAGCTGTCCGAGTTGGCCCAGCGGGTCGCGCTGGCCGAGTCGCTCGACGTGTCGAACAGAAAGGTGGAACGGTGAACCTCGAGCAGGCCCTCGAACGGGTGCGTACGGGTCCGCAGGGACCCGAGGTGGCGGCCTTCTTCGATTTCGACGGCACCATCGTGCACGGCTTCTCCGGTGTCCACTTCTTCCGCGACCGGGTGCTCGCCGGGAAGGTCTCCGCATCCGAACTGGCCGCGACGATGATCAACGGGATCCGCGGGACGGAGACCGAGGAGGACTTCGAACGCTTCGTCGCGATCGCCTTCAAGGCGTGGCGCGGTCACACCGAGGACGAGCTCTACGAGATCGGCCGCCGGCTGTTCATGACGACGATAGCCGGACACCTCTATCCGGAGGCGTGGCAACTCATCGGCGCGCACCAGAACGCGGGCCACACGGTGGTGATCGCCTCGTCGGCGTCCCGCTACCAGATCCAGGCCGCCGGGGACGCGCTGGGCGTCGAGCACATCCTGTTCACCCCACTCGAGGTCGAGAACGGTGTGCTCACCGGACGGGTCGACGGGAAATCGTTGTGGCGCAGCGGCAAAGCGGAGGCGGCACGCAATTTCGTCGAGACACACGGCATCGACGCCGAGGCCAGCTACACCTATTCCAACGGTGGTGAGGACGTGGAGTTCCTGGCCGTCGCCGGCAACCCCACGGCCACGAACCCCGATCGCACTCTCACCCGATTCGCCATCGAACGCGACTGGCCGATCATGCGGTTCCGGCCGCGCGGTACGCCGGGCGCCCGCGAACTCGTCCGCACCGCCGCCGCCTACGGCGGGATGTTCGGCTCGGTGTGGACGGGTCTCGGTCTCGGTCTGATCAACCGCAGCCGCAAGACCGCGCTGGACTCGATCATCAGCATCGGCACCGAGGTCTCCCTGGCCCTCGCCGGAGTGAACGTACGCATCGTCGGGGAAGCGAATGCGTGGGCCGCCCGGCCGGCGGTGTTCATCTTCAACCACCAGAGTCAGCTCGACCCGGTGGTGCTGGCCAAGGTCCTGAGGCAGGACTTCACGGGCGTGACGAAGAAGGAGATGGCCAACGACCCGTTGTTCGGGCCGCTTCTGCGGTTCGTCGGCGCCACCTTTGTCGACCGCACGAACACCGAGCAGGCGGTTGCGGCGCTCGGACCCGTCGTCGACACCCTCCGCGAGGGTACGTCGATCGTCATCGCCCCCGAGGGCACACGCTCGCTGACCCCGGCGATCGGCAGGTTCAAGAAGGGCGCCTTCCACATCGCGATGCAGGCCGGTGTCCCGATCGTGCCGGTCGTGATCCGCAACGCCGGCGAGATCCTGTGGAAGCACTCGACCCTGCTGCGGTCGGGCACCGTCGACGTGGCGGTGCTCGAACCGATCGACGTGAGCGGCTGGTCGCGGGAGAACTTCGGTGAGCACATCGCCGAAGTCGAGGACCTCTACCGCCGCACGCTGTCGAGCTGGCCCACCGACTAGATGACGAACGAGACCGTGACACCCGAGGAGCCGGACGACGGAGCCGACGAGAGCCCGCACGGTGAGAGCGGGCCGCTCACCCCGAAGCGACGCCGGTATCTCAAGTGGATCGTCGGTGCTCTGCTCGTCGTGGTGCTCACCGTCGAGATCGTGCTCGTGTGGCCGGAACTGTCCGACAGCGTCCGCGGCCTCGGGCATCTTCACTGGGGTTGGGTCGCGGCAGCGGTGTTCGCCTCGATGGCGGAGATGTCGACCTTCGCACGGGTGCAGCGGGCGCTACTGTCCGCGGCGGGTGTGAAGGTCTCGCAATGGCAATCGCTTTCGGTGGCCCTCGCGGCGAACTCCATGAGCGTGACCCTGCCGGGCGGACCGGTGGTCGGGACGACCTTCACCTACCGACAGATGCGGCGCTGGGGCGCACCCCCGGTGGTGGCGACCTGGCAGCTGGTCATGGCCGGGCTCCTCCAGGCCGCCGGACTCGCACTGCTCGGCATCGTCGGCGCTCTGCTCGTCGGCGCCAGCAACAACCCGTTCTCGCTGATCTTCTCGCTCGGCGGTCTGCTGCTGCTGGTCGTGCTCATCCAGTACGCGGCCGGCAATCCTGGTTCGTTCGAATCGATCGGCCTGATCGCCCTGCGGAGCCTGAACCGGTTGCGGAAGAAGCCGGAGCAGGCGGGTGCGCGAGCGTGGCGGAAGATCGTCGGCCAGCTGAGCGCGGTGCAACTCGATCGTCCTCATGCGGCCCGCGCGTTCGGCTGGTCGCTGAGCAACTGGGTATGCGACGGTGCGTGCCTGGCGTTCGCCGCATACGCGGTCGGTGGCGCGCCGAGCCTGGCCGGTATCGCGGTCGCCTACGCGGCCGGAACCGCCACCAGCCGTGCCATCCCGCTGCTCCCCGCCGGTCTGGGTGTCATGGACGCCGTGCTCGTGCCGGCGCTCACCGCCTCCGGCATGACCGGCGCGCAGGCCCTGTCGGCGGTGGTCGTCTACCGGTTGATCAGTTTCGTGCTCGTCGCCGCGGTCGGCTGGATCGTCTTCGCATTCCGCTACCGGAACGTCGGCGAGGAGGGGGACGAGGACGAAACTCCCCCGGACCTGCGGCTCTGGGACGACGACTGAAGGCGCCGACCCGAAAAGATCGCCCGCGCGCCGGTCGGGGCGCTAGCGTTGTCCTCCATCCGGATGAATGGAGGGACGAGGTCCGTGGCACAGCACGAGGTCACACGTAAACGGGAAGTCTGGTCGGGCCGGTCGGTGTTCATCATGGCCGCAATCGGCTCGGCGGTCGGACTCGGCAACATCTGGCGCTTCCCGTACATCGCTTACGAGAACGGTGGTGGCGCATTCCTGATCCCGTATCTGGTCGCGCTGCTGACCGCGGGTATCCCCCTTCTCCTGGTCGACTACGCGATCGGGCACAAGTTCCGCGGATCGCCGCCGCTGGCCTTCCGCAGACTGCGCCGCGGCGCCGAATTCATCGGCTGGTGGCAGGTGCTGGTGTGCTTCGTCATCGGCGTGTACTACGCGGTGATCGTGGCCTGGGCCGCGCGGTACACCTTCTTCTCGATCACCGAGGCCTGGGGCGACGACCCCGAAGGCTTCTTCATGAGTTCGTTCCTGAACCAGGACACCGATGCGACCTTCGGCCTGAGCTTCGTGCCGGGCGTCGCGTGGACGCTGCTGCTGGTCTGGATCGCGACGCTCGCGGTGCTCGCTCTCGGCGTCCAGCGCGGTATCGGCAACGCCAATCGGTTCTTCGTGCCGTTGCTGGTCCTGCTGTTCGGTGCGCTCGTCGTCCGGTCGCTGACCCTCGACGGCGCGACCGCCGGTCTCGATGCGTTCTTCACCCCGAACTGGTCGGCGCTGACCGACACCGGGGTGTGGATCGCGGCGTACGCGCAGATCTTCTTCTCGCTGTCCGTCGCCTTCGGCATCATGGTGACCTACGCGTCGTACCTGAAGCGCAAGACGAACCTCACCGGTTCGGGTCTCGTGGTCGGGTTCTCGAACTCGAGCTTCGAGGTGCTCGCCGGCATCGGCGTCTTCTCCGCTCTCGGCTTCATGGCCCAGGCGCAGGGTGTCGAGGTCGGTGAGGTGGTCGCGGGCGGTATCGGCCTCGCCTTCATCGCTTTCCCGACGATCGTCTCGGAGATGCCCGGCGGCCCGCTCTTCGGTGTGCTGTTCTTCGGTTCGCTGGTCTTCGCCGGGTTCACGTCGATGATCAGCATCATCCAGGTGACCGTCTCGGCCTTCCAGGACAAGACGGGCCTCGGCCGGGTGCCGGCGGTACTCGCCATCGGTGGTGTGTCGGCAATCGTGTCGCTGCTGCTCTTCCCCACCACCACCGGCCTGAACACTCTCGACGTGGTGGACCGCTTCGCGAACCAGTTCGGCATCGTGGGTGTCGCCTTCGTGGCGCTCGTGGTGGTCGCGTGGATCTATCGTCGTCTGCCCGAACTCCGCGACCACCTCAACTCGGTGTCGTCGTTCAAGGTCGGCACGGGCTGGATGGTGTTCACGGGCATCATCACCCCGCTCGTCCTCGGCTACATGCTGTTCAGCGAGATCCGCGACCGTGTCCGCGACGGCTACGGCGGTCTTCCCGACAGCCTGGTCACGGCCTTCGGCTGGAGCGTGCAGGCCGGCGTGATCATCCTCGCCGTCCTCCTGACGTTCATCCCCTGGCGCAGGGGAATCGACGAGGAATACGAGCTGGACGAGAACCGTCCGCCCGCATCCGCCCAGGCGCCTGCTTCGTCCGGTGCTCCCTTACCCGGACCCGACTCGTCCACAGGAGGTACCCGATGAGCACAGCGGCCGTCGCCATGATGATTCTCGCCCTCGTCACGCTGTGGGGCGGTCTCCTGCTGAGCATCCTGCATCTGCGTAAGCATCCGGACGATCCGGACTGATCATCCGCACCACCGACTCACATGGGTGTCGGTTCGGTAACACCACGGGGCGGCGCTCTGGCCGGAGCGCCGCCCTTGTGGTCTCCTGGAGCGGTCGTACTCTAAACCTCTAGTTTAGAGTTAGGTAGAGCCCGTCCGGGTGTCACGACCCACAGGAGGAGAACCCCATATGAGCCGCAGACACCGCAATCGGATGCGTCGCATCTCGGCCGCCGCAGCCCTGACCGTCGCCGCAGGTCTGGCGCTTCCCACCATCGCCGGCGCCGAACCCGCACCCACGGACCCGGCAGCACCGGCGGAAGCGCCCGCCACGAGCCCGCTCGTGAGCTCGCTCGAGGCTCTCCGCGCGCTGCCCGGCGTCGATCCCACGACTCTCGCTGCCGCCGAAGCGATCGCGAACGCACGCGGAAGCGCTGTCGACGCGGCCGAAGCGACACCGCTCGGCGCCTACGAGGACGGCATGGAGTTCCTGCGTCGCCTCGGCGTCGAACCGTTCCTCTACCCCACCGGCGCACCGTTCTGCACGGCCGACGGCGACCTGCCGCTGGGCACCGTGCCCGCCGTTGCGGGTGCTCTGCCCGGGCCATGGCCGAACCGCAGCCTGTCGCCGCTGCCGGGCACCCTGAACGTCGTCTCGCCCGGTGAGACGCTCTTCGCGTTCGTCCCCGTCGACCTCGAGGAGGACGCCGACACCTCGGGCATCCAGCTCGCGTGGTTCAACGTCAACACCTTCCAGGGTGGCTTCGTCCCGATGGGCACGCCGGAGGAGACCGCGGCGGGAGCCATTCCGGCCGGCCTTCCCGTCCAGGCCCGCGGCATCGTCGAGCAGGCCATCACGACCTTCATCGCCGACACCCTGCCGCTGGGTGGCGTGCGGGTCGCGCCGGTCGAGACGGGGTCGGGCACCGTGCTCTCGGCCGTCTTCGGCAACGTGCGCAACGGCGACACGCAGTGCTTCTTCCTGCCCACGATCGGCATCGTGGACGTGCCGGCCTGATCGAACCAGAGCTCCCGAGCGGAGCCCAGAACTGCAGCGGGTGGGCGTCAGCTCGCCCGCTGCAGTCGGTTCAGCCGGTCGAACACGAGCGTGACGGCGGTGTCCATGTGCGCGAGCACATCGTCGACCGACTGCCGGCCCGCCACCCAGGCGACCAGCGCCGACATCCACACGTCGGCGATGATCCGCACGGCGTTGAGCACCTCTTCGGTGACGATGTCGATGCCTGCCGCCTGCGCGAACAGTCGGGTGAGCACCTCACCGAGACGGTCGAGTTCGGGCGCCGAGGACGCGTCGGCGAACATCGCCGCCCGGATGAGCGCGTCGTAGCGCAGCGGGTTCTCGGACAGACGCGGCATCACTCCGCGCAGGACGCCCATCAGGCGCTCGGCGGCACTGTCGCCAGGGATCTCCACGGTGGTCACGGCTTCGGCGGCGGTCTCGAATTCGAGTACGAGCGCCACGACGAGCAGGTGGTTCTTCGAGGGGAAGTAGCGGTAGACCGTGCCGAGAGCGACACCGGATCGGTCTGCGACCGCCCGCATCTGCACGGCGTCGTATCCACCCTCGGAGGCGAGCTCCTCGGCGGAGGCGATGATCCGCATGTACCGCGCCCGCTGTGCCGGTCGCAGGCCCGCACCGGGCGACCGGGTGGACCCGAGGGCCGGCCGCGAGGTCTGCGTCGACGCCGACTCCTCGCCCGCGGTCTCCGTCGTCGACTGCTCCGTCATCACGCCACCTTCCGTTCATGCCCGTTTCGAGGATAGTTCAGCGTGGGACGACTGCCTTTTCGTACGGCCGACCGGCCGCAACCGGACAGGTGTCCGGAAATCTCTTCCCTCCGGATGTAGAACGCGTTACATTTTCTCCGTCACCGTCTGGAGAGGGGCTGTTGTGCGCCACGGAATCACCCTGTTCACGAGCGACCGGGGAATCCGGCCCGAAGTCGCTGCCTCGACCGCGGAGAGTCGCGGTTTCGACAGTTTCTACGTGCCCGAACACACCCACATCCCGATCCGCCGCGAATCCGCGCATCCGGGAACGGGCAACGAGACCCTTCCCGACGACCGTTACATGCGCACCCTCGATCCGTGGGTGGCGCTGGGGCTCGCAGCCGCGGTGACGTCGACGATCAAACTGGGCACCTCCGTCGCACTGCCCCTCGAGCACGACCCCATCACGCTCGCCAAGACCATCGCGAGCCTCGATCACCTCTCCGGCGGCCGGGTGAACTTCGGTGTCGGATTCGGTTGGAACGCAGAAGAACTCGCCGACCACGGCGTACCGCCGAAGAAGAAGCGCACCGCCATGCGCCAGTATCTCGAAGCGATGCAGGCGCTGTGGACCGAGGAAGAAGCCTCCTACGAGGGAGACTTCGTCGCATTCGGGCCGAGCTGGGCGTGGCCGAAACCCGTGCAGCAACCACGGCCCCCGATCTTCCTCGGCGCCGGTTCCACCGACCGCAACTTCGACTGGATCGTCCGCCACGCCGACGGCTGGATCACCACCCCCACGGAGAACGACGTCGTCGACAACGTCGCCCGTCTCCACAAGGCCTGGGCCGACGCCGGTCGTGCCGGAACTCCCGAGATCCTCGCTCTGGCAGGCCGTCACGACGCCGAACAACTGAAGATCTGGGAGGACGCCGGGGTCACCGAGGTGATCTTCGGTCTGCCCGACCGCGCCCAGGACGACGTCGTCGCATACATCGGCCGACTCGCCTCGAAACTCGACCACTGATCACCGACCCCGAACGGACCCCGATGAGCACCGATCTCCACCCCCTTCCCGCCGGCAGCGTCTCCACCTGGGACCACGAAGCCGACGTCGTCGTCGCCGGTTACGGCATCGCCGGTGTCTCGGCGTCCATCGAGGCCGCCCGCGCGGGTGCCGACGTGCTCGTGCTCGAGCGGACCGGCGGTTGGGGCGGTGCGGCCTCACTGTCGGGCGGCATCGTCTACCTCGGCGGCGGCACCCCGCTGCAGAAGGCCCTCGGATTCGACGACACGCCAGAGAACATGAAGGCGTTCATGCTCGCCGCGCTCGGGCCGGGCGCCGACGAAGCGAAGATCATCGAGTACTGCGAGGGCAGCGTCGAACACTACGAGTGGCTCGTGGACAACGGCGTGGTGTTCAAGGAGAGCTTCTGGGGCGAACCCGGGTGGGAGATCCCCGGTGACGACGGCCTGATGTACTCCGGCGGCGAGAACTCCGCGCCCTTCAACGAGATCGCGACGCCCGCCCCGCGCGGCCACGTTCCGCAGATGACCGACAAGCGGACCGGCGAGAAGGGTGGCGGGTACATGCTCATGCAGCCGCTCTCCCAGGTCGCCGAAAGCCTCGGTGTGCGTGCCGAATACGACGTGCGGGTGCAGCGGTTGATCGTCGACGGCGACGGACGCGTCGTTGGCCTGACGGCCAAGCAGTACGGCAAGGACGTCCACATCCGGGCCCGCCGCGGCGTCGTCCTCGCGACCGGCAGTTTCGCGTACAACCAGGAGATGGTCGAGTCGTACGCGCCGCAGCTCAGCGGTCGCCCGGGTGCGGCGATCGAGGAGCACGACGGCCGTGCGATCCGCATGGCGCAGGCGCTCGGCGCCGATCTCGCGCACATGGACGCCACCGAGGTCGCCTTCTTCGGCGACCCGCAGTTGATGGCCCGCGGCATCCTCGTCAACGGCCGCGGTCAGCGGTACGTCCCCGAGGACACCTATCCGGGCCGTATCGGTCAGCTCACGCTGCTGAAGAACGACAACCAGGCCTATCTGATCATCGACGAACAGGCGTACGAGGAGGGTTGTGCGGCAACGAGTTCGACGCCCTTCTTCCGGTTCCGTCCGAAGTGGGTCGCGGAGACCGTCGCCGAACTCGAATCCGACATGGAACTGCCTGCCGGGACGTTGCAGGCGACCGTCGAGGTCTACAACAGGCACGCGGAGAACGGCAGCGATCCGGTGCTGGGCAAGAAGAGCGAGTGGGTCAAGCCCATCGGCAGCCCGATCGCCGCGCTCGATCTCCGTAACTGCACAGCAGGTTTCACGCTCGGCGGTCTGCGCACCTCGGTGAACTCGGAAGTGCTGCACGTGTCCGGCGATCCGATCCCCGGCCTGTTCGCCGCCGGTCGCTGCACGTCGGGCGTGTGCGCGTGGGGTTATGCGAGCGGCACGTCGCTGGGGGACGGAAGCTTCTTCGGTCGCCGCGCCGGTCTGTCGGCCGCGAAGGGCTGAGACCGAACGGGTGGTTCCGGCGGCCGAGCCACCGGAACCACCCGTCAGGTCAGAACACGCGATCCAGGTCGCGTGAGACGATCCGATCGGCGCCGTACTCGGCGAGTGCCGCGATCGTCATCGACGGATTGCACGCCCCGGTCGATCCCGAGATCTTCGCGCCGTCCACCACATACAGGCCGGGCTGGCCGTGCACGCGACCGGCGTCGTCGCACACCGCCCCGAACGGCGCACCCCCGAGCGGATGGAAGGTGTTGATGTCGACGGCGTTGACGTCGATGACGATCGAGGCCGGTCCCGCGATCCGCCGGATGCGGGCCTCGATCGCGCGGGTGAGTTCCCGGTCGTAGGCCTGATCCCAGTTCAGGACCGCATCGTCGCGGCCGGCGTCGTAGTGCCAGACTCCTCGGCCGTCGACGATCCCCAGACCGATCATCGTGGTCGTTCCCACATCGTCGGGGAACGGCACCGGGCCGGTGACGATCATCAACGGTCCGGCGGGATCGGTGTAGTCGCGCATACCCACACAGGCGGGGCCGCCCTGATGGTCGCCGGGGCTGACGAGCGGACTCGTCACGGCGAACACTCGGTCGCCGTTGTTGCCCCATCCCGTTCCGACGCCGTCGGGAAGATCGGGGACGAACCCCTTCGCCTTCGCCTTCACGAGGAGACGGGTCGTGCCGGCCGATCCGGCACCGAGAAACAGCGACTGTGCGAGGATCCGCTTGCGTTCGAGAACCTTCCCATCCGTGTGGATCCGGTCGACGTGCACGATCCAGGTGCCGTCCGGAGCGCGCTCGATGTCGCCGACCCGATGCAGCGGCTCGACCGTGACGTGCCCCGTGCGTTCAGCTTCGGCGAGATAGGTGACGTCGACCGAGAACTTACCGCCGTTGTTGACTCCGTAGATGACGTCGCCCGTCGTGTAGGACGGTTTCAGTTCCCCGGTCAGCTCCCGTCGCGCGAAGTCCCAGTCGATGCACATCGGCACCCTGAACGTGTCGTAGCCCTCCGAGCCTGCACGGTCCAGGAACTGTCGTGAGGACCGGTACCGATCGTGGTCGAGCAGATCGTCCGGGATGGTCGCGACCTGCAGCATCCGCGCCACCCGCCGGTAGTGGTCGGAGGCCAGCAGGTCGTAGTCGATACGCGAGGACACCGAATCGGAGAATCGCTGCCCGTCGGGCTGCACGGTCATGCCGTGATAGGCCAGCGAACTCCCGCCGACCCCCGCGCCGCACATGACGTCCATGCCGTTCCCCGGAACCCGTTCGATGAGCCCGGTGAACGGTTCGGTCGGGATCGGCGGAGTACCGGTCATCACCGGGGCGGACGACAACCACGACATCCGCCGGTCCGGTTGCAGCATGTGAGGGAACGTCTCGGCATTCGGTCCCGTGGGCCAGCGGATGCCCCGTTCGAGGACCAGGGTCTGCACACCGGCCCGGCCGAGATGCAACGCGGTGATCGCACCGCCGAATCCGCTGCCCACGACGACCGCCCGATGGCGCTCCTCGGTGACCTCGGCGCGTGCGCGTGGGATCGGGGACAACGACAACGCGGCAACGGCCGCACCGCCGACGACGGTTCCCCGCAGGAAGGTACGGCGGGACAGCGCAATATTCACGAAGGGCTCTCCTGGAGCGTGGTCAGACAACCGTGAGCGGGAGTGGGATTCCCCGATCTTCGAAGACGAAGGACGAACCCGTGCTGAAGCGCGTGATGGCGACCTCGTCGCACTCGTTCGCCGGGGATTCGGCACGGAACACCTCGACGACGAGAGCCTCCTCGGTCGCGGAGACCAGGCGGGTGGTGAAGTGCGGGTCCACACCGCGCACCAGAGCGTCGAGCGGACCGAGGTGTTCGGGGTCGATCAAAGTGGGCCAGGACCCGTCGTCGAAGGCGCCACCTCGCCGGTTGATCCGGAGATCCAGCGCGTCGTCGTCGAAACAGATCACCCGATCGACATACCGGTCCGGTGCCAGCATCGGGTGTACGTCGAGCACCGCGGACAGGCCGGCGAACGAGCGCGGCAATCCCAGCGCGGTACGGATGCGCTCGGACGTGATGCCGGCGATACCCGTGAGCTGCTTGCGGGTCAGCTCGATCGCGGACTGCTCGTCGGTTCGCTTGCGCACACTCATGAGGAAGCCCAGAGCGAGCAGGTGATGCTGCAGGCACACCTCCTCGGCGATGCGTACCAGGGCCGACTTCGAGAACTCGTCGAACCGGAGGTCTGCGAGGAGGGGACCCGAATAGTCGTGTCTCCCTTCGCCGTCGCGGTCGATCGGGCTCAGCTCGAGTGCCACGGCCGCGGACCGGCCGAGCGCTTCGGTGTGAGGTGCGACAGCCGGTGGTTCGTACGAGGGGTCGATGGTGACCGTCCACGCGCAGTGCGGGTGCCGATCGGCCGGCGCGCGGGGCGGCCGATGGATCGGCCGCACCCGGGCGTGCGGATTGGTGGCGAGCGCGGTGGCGTCGAAGGTCGGGTCCTCGATGTCGTGGCACATCGCGGTCACGTAGGCGTCGCCGAGGGGCTCGACGTCCATCAGCGCCCCGCAATGGTCGAGCGAGAACTCGCCGTGGTCGCGGTCGTCGACGCGATAGCGGAAGTCCATGAACTGCGGGGGCGCCCCGATATCGAGTTGCATGCCCTTGAAGATGGTGACGACGTCGTCGCCCTCGAACTTCAGGGCACGCTGCATGCGGCGCGTGTACCACGGCGACGACGCCTGCCATTCCTCGATGGCCACCTCCGCCATGCCCTCCCGACCGAACGACGAGATCAGATGCGCCATCCCCGAACGGTCGATGAGCTGACCGCACAGCAACAGTTCGGGGACGAGCGCGGCGAGGTCGGTGCGGGAGAGCGCGGCGAACGATCCGCCGGTGTCCACGCCGGTCACCACAACGGAACCGGCGACTCGCCGACCCGGTACCAGCCGGGAAGACGCTTCTTCCCCGTCGATCGCTCGATCCGCTTCTGCATGCCGTCGGACAGCGCATCCGCCGTGATCATCTCGAGGAACAGGTGCGAGACGTTGCCGAAGTCGAAGAAGTCGCGCTGCCACGACCACTGGAAGTTGCCGCCGTACCGGAACCAGCTCCCGCCGATGCCGTGCACGGAGTAGTGCTCGCCGTTCTCGCGGGTCGCGTCGGCGATCTGCTTCCAGAACCCGATCACGTCGCCGGAGCGTTCGTCGACGACGAACTGCTGGTAGGGATACTGCCAGCCTTCGAGCCCGTCCATCTCCTGGCCCAATGCGAGGTCGCGGATCTCCTCGCGGCCCACGGCCATGAACTCGTCCTTCGGACCGTAGTTCCAGCCGTAGGTGGCGTCCTCGGTGTACAGGTCGGCCAAAGGCTTCCAGTCGCCTTCGGCCTCGGCGCGTTTGTTGGCGTCGACCCAGCGGGTGATCATCTCGTCGAGCTCGGCACGATCGAACGTGGCCATCCTGTCTCCTGGTCCTCAGTCTTCGACGATGCGAAGGGCTTGGGTGGGGCAGTACTTCACAGCTGCTCGTACGTCGGCGTGCATCTCCTCCGGCACGGGGTCGAGGAGGATCTCCACCTCACCCCGTTTGGCGACCGTGAAGGCGTCCGGGGCTTCCATCGAGCACATCGCGTGTCCTTGACACAGATCGAGATCTGCTTCGATCCTCATCCGAACCTCACTCCTGCGTTGCCGTGCCGGTGCCGGCCGCCGCGCGGGTGCGACGCCGGTACCGCACAGCACACGGCTGTTCGAGCTGGACCACCATCTTCGAGTGATCGTTGCGGTAGGTCTCGGGCGGCTGGGACAGTTCGAACTCGAAGTCGCGCAGCAGAACCGAGAATATCGCCTTCAGCTGCATGAGCGCGAACGCCGCTCCCACACAGCGGTGCCGGCCCGCCCCGAACGGGATCCAGGTCCACCGGTTGACGATGTCCTCCTGGTTGGGGTCGATGTAGCGGCCGGGATCGAAGGCGTCGGGATCCGGGAAGTCCTCCGGGATCCGGTTGGAGATCGCCGGTGTCGCACCCACGAGATCGCCCTCCGAGATCCGGTATCCGGCGACCTCGAAGTCGTCGCGCGCGACCCGAAGAAGCAGGATCAGCGGCGGGTGCAGGCGCAGCGTCTCCTTGAGCACCGCCTCGAGTACCGGGATCTGCCGCAGTGCATGGAAGCTCACGCTCTCGCCGTCGGAGTACAGGACGTCGAGTTCTGCCGTGACCTGCTGCATGCACTCGGGGTTGCGCAGCAGTTCGATGAGCGCCCAGGCCGCCGTGCCGGAGGTGGTGTGGTGGCCGGCGAACATCATCGAGATGAAGATGCCGGTGATCTCGTCGGCACTGAACCGCTCCTTGCCGTCCTCGTCCTTGATCGAGACGAGGACGTCGAGCATGTCGCGGTCCTCCTTGCCCTGCGGCGGGTTCGCGATGCGTCCGTCCATGATCTCCTGCACGAGCTCCACAAGCCCGCGGCGGGCCTCGTCGCGTCGCCGGAAACTCTCGATCGGCGCGTAGGGATCGACGAAGGCCAGTGCGTCGGTGCCCTTCTCGAGGTCGTGGTAGAGGTGGGCGAACCGTCCGTCGAGCTGGTCGCGGAACTTCTTGCCGATCAGGCAGGCCGACGACGTGTAGATGGTCAGCTCGGCGAAGAATTCGAGCAGGTCGATCTCGCCTTCGTCGCCCCACCGGGCGACCATGTCCTGCACTTCGCGGTCGATGGTCGCCGCGTGACCGCGCATCTGTTCGCCGCGCAGCGCCGAATTGTGCAGCATCTCCTTGCGGCGTTCGGGGCTGGCGTCGAAGACGACACCCTCACCGAAGACCGGCTTCATGAACGGATAGGCGGCCTGCTGATCGAGATCCTCGTCCGCGGCACGGAAGAAGAACTCGTTGGCCTCCGCACCGGAGAGGAGTACGACCTTCTTGTCGGCGAGCTGGAAGACCCCGACGTCGCCGCACTCCTCGCGCACCCGGCGCATGAGCGCAATGGGATCGGTGCGCAGTTCCTCGAGGTGGCCGTGTTCGTGTTCGCCGCCGGACACACGCCGGGGCTCGACGAGTGTGGTCATGGATTGTCCTTCCGCAGGGGTGCTTCGGGTTGAACCTCGATGAGCACGATGTGGGCGCCGCGGGGGGCCGAGACGACCGAGAGCGCGGCCGCGGCGATGTCGGATGCGCGAAGGAAGTAGGGGTGTCGGGCGAAACCCCATGTGCCCCAGTCTTCGAGCATCGGTTCGAGCACCTCCGCCGGCGCGGTCATGCCGGCACCGGTCTGCGTCGGTCCGGGGCGCACGACCGACGCGCGGACACCCGTACCCTCGAGTTCCATCCGCATCTCGCGGACGAGCGCTTCGAGGCCGGTCTTGGCGGCGTTGTAGGCACCCATCCAGGGCCGGGGAAGCACGGCACAGTCGGATCCGATCACGACGAAGTCGCCGCGCTTGCGTTCGATCATGCCGGGGAGCACGCGATGGGCCAGGCGTTGGGTGCCCATCAGGTGCACGTTGACCTGGAAGGCGAACCGGTCGGGGTCCATCTCGTGGGGCAGCGCGAAATCCATGTCGCCCGCTCCCGAGACGACGATCTCCGCGGCGCCGAGAGCCTCTTCCGCTGCGGTGACGAACTCGTCGACGGATTCGGTGGACGACACGTCGAGGAAGTGGGCGAAGGCCTCGCCGCCCTCACCGCGGATCTTCTCCGCGATCGCCGCGCACTCCTCCACGCGGCGCGCCCCGAGCGCGACGGGGTGCCCGGCCTCGGCGAGCGCGTAGGCGGTGGCGGTACCGATTCCGGAGGAGGCTCCGGCGACCAGCGCGGGACGGCGTTCGGGATGGGGTTCGAATCTAGGCATGTCGTTCGGTGACCTCTACAGGAAGGGCCGCGAAGCCTCGGACATTGGTGGAATGGACACGTTCGCAGCGGTCCTCGTCGATCTCGTAGTCGGCGACGCGCCGGGCGAACTGTTCGAGCGCGATGTTCGCCTCGAGGCGGGCCAGATGTGCACCGAGGCAGAAATGCACTCCCCCACCGAAACTGGCGATCTTCTGGGAGCTGTCGCGTCCGATGCGGAAGTCGTCGGCGGTGTCGAATACGTCGGAATCGCGGTTGGCGGATCCGATGAGCAGCAGCACCTTGTCGCCGGACCGGATGGTGGCGTCGTGCAGTTCGATATCGGCGACGGCGGTGCGGGCGACGATCTGGCTCGAGGTGTCGTAGCGGAGGGTCTCCTCCACCCACTGCGGTGCGCGAGCCGGATCGCGGAGGACCTGCGCCACCTCGGATTTGTTGTGCGCGCCCCAGTAGAGGGCGTTACCGAGGAGTTTCGTGGTGGTCTCGTTGCCCGCGACCACCATGAGGAACATGAACCCGATGATCTCGTCGTCGGTGAGCCGGTCGCCGTCGATCTCGGCTGCCAGCAACGCCGACGTGAGGTCGGAGGTCTCCTTCTTCCGGCGTTCGGCGAGCATGTCGGCGTAGTAGCCGACGAGGTGCAGCGATGCCTCCATCGCGGCGACCGGCACGTCGAGCACGCCCTCCTCGCGGTGGACGACGAGGTCGGCGAGACGGCGGATCTCGCTGCGGTCGGATTCGGGCACGCCCATGAGTTCGGAGATCACGTCCATGGGCAGCTTGCCTGCGAACTCCGAGATCCAGTCGAATTCCCCTGCTTCTGCAGCGGGTTCGAGATAGCGCAGGGTCAGTTCGAGGATGCGTTCCTCGAGGTCGGCGACGCGCCGCGGAGTGAATCCCTTGGAGACGAGCCGGCGCATGCGCATGTGGCGCGGGTCGTCCATCGCGAGGAAGGACATCACCTTGTGGGCGTTGGGCCCGTAGGCGGACGGATCGAGCGAGACACCGTTCGCACTCGAGAGTCGCGTGTTGTCGCGGAAGGCCGCGACGACGTCGGCGTGACGGGACAGGGCCCAGAACTCGAGGTCGGGGTTGTGGTAGACCGGCGCCTCTTCACGGAGGCGGCGGTAGGTGGGATACGGATCTTCGTGGAAGGCGTAGTCGTACGGGTTGAAGATCACGGGGCCGAGCGTCGGTGGATCGGGCGAAGCGGGCCCTGCGTGCGACGCGGAGCCCGGGGATGCCTGGATCATGGCTCACTCCAATAGCAGTCGGGCGGATGTCTCCAGCCTGTCGGCGAGTTTCTCGTAGGTGCCGTAGCCCATGCCGGCCCGGACCAGCGCGCCGGCGTAGAGCAGTTCGAGTGCTTCGAGTTCGTCGGGATCGGAGTCGGCGCCGAGCGCTGCCGAGATCCGGTGACGGATGTCGAGTCCGATGCGCGCACGCAGGTGTTCGACATCGGGGTCGTGACCGAGCAGTGCACTGGTGACGGCGGCGGCGAGTTCGGGTTCGTCGGCCAGCAACAGCGCGATTCCCCGCAGCACCGCGACCACCCGATCGGCACGGCTCGTGCTCTCGGCGTCGGCCGTGGGAGCGTTGGCCAAGCGACGCCAGAACACCTCGGCGACGAGGTGTTCCTTCGACGAGAAGTAGGTGTAGGCGGTGGCCGGGGCGACACCGGCGCGGGCGGCGACCATACGCACCGTCAACCCCGTGAATCCCTCCTCGCGGAGCACCTCGACCGCGGCCTGCGTGAGCCTCGCAACCGTGTCGGCCTGCTTCTCGGTCAGGCGGCGACGGGTCGATTCGAGATTCACGTTTCTGGACACGTGTCTGGACATTACTACGGTTGGAGGGGGTCGGCAATGCCCGCAGCGCGTTCATTCGGCGAATTCAGCGCTCTCGGGGGTGGATACGGACGGGCATGGACTTGATGCCGTTGATGAAATTCGATCGCAACCGCCGCGGTTCACCCGCCGGCTCGACCCGATCGATCCGGGCGGCGAGGGTCTCGAACATGATCCGCAGTTCGAGTCGCGCCAGATGTGCCCCGAGGCAGAAGTGCACACCCGTCCCACCGAAGGCGACGTGCGGATTGTGCTCGCGCCCGATGTCGAAGACGTGCGCGTCGTCGAAGACCTCCTCGTCGCGGTTCGCGCTCGGGTAGTAGACGATCACCTTGTCGCCCCGTTCGACCTGCTGGTCGCCGATCGCGGCCGGACAGGTGGGCGTGCGGCGGAAGCCGACCACGGGCGTGACCCAGCGCAGGATCTCCTCCACGGCGCTGTCGATCAGACCGGGATCGTCCTGCAGCCGGCGCCATTGTTCGGGATGATCGACGAAGGCCTGCATCCCGCCCGAGATCGCGTTGCGCGTCGTCTCGTTGCCCGCGATGACGAGCAGGACGAAGAACATGTCGAACTCCATCTCGGAGAGCGTGTCGCCGTTCTCGTCGGGACACCCCAGCTTCGAGACGATGTCGTCGCGCGGTTCGATGCGTCGTTGCGCGGAAATCTCGTTGGCGTACAGGAAGATCTCGGCGGCGGCGAGCTCGCCGTCCTCCTGGGTGGTGCCGTATTCGGGGTCGTCCCAGCCGATCATGCGGTTCGACCAGTCGTAGAGCTTGCTGACGTCCTCGGCCGGTGCGCCGAGCAGCGCTGCGATCACCTCCAGCGGCAGTGGTGCCGAGATCGCCGGGACGAAGTCGATCACCGTGCCGTCGCGTGCGGCCTCGATCGCGGCGTCGACGGTGCGTTCGCACGTCCGCCGGATGCGCTCCTCGAGCGTCTTCACCATGCGCGGGGTGAAGCCACGGCTCACGAGTTGCCGAAGGCGGGTGTGCTCCGGCGGATCGAGGTTGAGCAGCATGGACGCCTGTTTCAGGCGTGTCTCCTCGTCGAAATCGTCGATCTGGGTGGTCCCGAGGGCCGAGGAGAAAGTCGTGCTGTCGCGGGAGACCGCGATGACGTCGGCGTGCCGGGTGACGGCCCAGAAGCCTGCGCCGCCCTCCTCGGGTTGGCGGTGGACCGGACAGGTGCGCCGGAGTTCGGAGAAGTAGCCGTGCGGGACCCCCTGGGCGAAGACGTCGGGGTTCTTGAGATCTGTGGGTGAAGTCGTCATGAAGCCGCTCTCGTGGGATTGTACGAATGGTATTCGTTTACAAACTACTCACCTTCGTTTGGAATGGAAGCCCCTTAGACTGCTTTCATGGCAGACGACAACTCCCGACCCGTGCGTCGGCGGACACTGACCCGCGACAAGGTCGTCGCAGCCGCGCTCGGGATCGTCGACGAGCTGGGATGGGAACAGCTCACGATGAGCACCCTCTCGTCGCGCTTGGGAATCGTCACGGCCTCGCTGTACAACCACGTCCGCAATCTCGACGATGTGCGGGCGACCGTGCAGATCCGCGCGATGAGCGATCTCGGAGCGCATCTGCGGGAGGTCGCGATGGGCCGCAGCGGCGTCGACGGGTTGCGCGCGCTGATCGACGCCCACCACATCTGGGCCGTCGAACATCCCCGCCGCTACGAAGCATTGACCACTGCACCGGTCGATCGCGACGGTCTGCTCGCCGCCGCACTGGACGCCAACGTCGCTCTGCGAACGATGCTCGCATCCTGCGGCGTTCCGGAGGAGGAGACGCTCGAGGCCGCGGTCGGCATGTTCGCCGCCCTGCACGGTTTCGCGGTTCTCCAGAGCAGCGGCTTCCTGGGCGACGAGCTCGATCTCGACCGCATCTACGAAGCGGTCGTGCGCGGAGTTCTGGCCGGCGCCTCCCTCGACCCCACGAAGACACGCTAGAGTGGCACGCATCAACTGAACACGTCCGTCTTCAGATGGAGGGGTCATGCGGACGATCGACACTCTCGGCGATCTCGTCTCACCGCTCGGTGGCACGATCAACGCCGCCAACGTCATCATGCAGCTCGCCCATCCCGGCGTCGGCCAGGGCGTCGTCGACAGCACGGTCGATACCGGCCGCGCCGATCTCCATCCGGTCAAGCGGGCCCGCACGACCGGCACCTATCTGGCGGTCGCGGTGTTCGGTAACGACGCCGACCGCGATTTCGTCCGCGAGTCGGTGCGGAAGATCCACGCGCGGGTCACGTCGTCACCCGGCGCGGAGGTCCGCTACAGCGCCAACTCCCCCGCCCTGCAGTTGTGGGTCGCGGTCTGCCTGCTCGAGTACTTCATCGACCAGCACGAAGTCCTGTACGGCCCGCTCACCGAGGAGCAGTACGCCCGCATCCTTCGCGACGGCGCAACCCTCGCGACGACACTGAACGTCCGACCGGAGTCGTGGCCCACGACCCGCGAGGAGTACGAGGAACTGTGGAAGGCCGGCGTCACCGACATCTCCATGAACGAGCAGGTGCGCGAGTACCTCACCGAACTCTGCAATCTCGCGTTCCTCGAGGTGCGTCTCGGACGACTGGGCCGCGGGATCCACCGGGTGCTCGGCAGGTCGTTCGAACTGATCACCCGCGGTGCACTGCCGCCGGAGTTCCGCGACCTCATGCACTACCCGTGGACCGCCGACGACCAGCGACGCTTCGACCGCTATCTCGTGGCGGTCCGGCGCCTGCACCGCGTCACGCCGTGGATATGGCCGTTGCTGTGGAAGTCCTATCTGCTCGATCTGCGCACGCGGCGACACCTCGGACTGCGCGTGTTCTGACCGGAGACCACCGGACCCTCGTCGAGACCGGTGTTGTGTGCGAGATTCGTCGAATTCCTCACACACGACACCGGTTTCGTCCGTTTCGGACGAACCGTTGCATTCGATCGCGTCGCCGAACTATAGTCCAGACACCTGTCCAGAACCGAGGGAACGTCTGATGACACTTCGCCCTACCGACAGCTCCACCCTTCTGATCGACGGCAAGCTCGTACCCGGCAGCGGAGGCACCTTCGCGATCACCGATCCGAGCACCGAAGAACTGCTCGGCCACGCGGCCGAGGGCACCGCCACCGACATGGACGCCGCGATCGCGGCCGCGCGTCGCGCCTTCGACGACACCGACTGGTCACGCGACCACGCCTTCCGGGCCCGCTGCCTCCGTCAGTTGCGCGACGCCCTGCGCGAACACATCGAGGAACTGCGGGAGATCACCATCGCCGAGGTCGGTGCTCCCCGATTCCTCACGAGCGCCGCGCATCTCGAAGGCCCCATCGACGACCTGCTCTACTTCGCCGACCTCGCCGAGAGCTACGCGTGGACGCAGGATCTCGGCAACGCCTCCCCCATGGGTATCCCGACCCACCGCTATCTGCTCAAGGAGGCGGTCGGGGTCGTCGGCGCGATCACGCCGTGGAACTTCCCGCACCAGATCAACTTCGCCAAGCTCGGGCCCGCTCTCGCCGCCGGGAACACCGTGGTGCTCAAGCCCGCCCCCGACACCCCGTGGTGCGCGGCACTGGTCGGGCGGATCGCGGCCGAGGAGACCAACATCCCGCCGGGAGTACTGAACATCGTCACCTCGAGCGACCACCGGCTCGGCGCACAGCTGAGCGAGGATCCGCGCGTCGACCTGATCTCGTTCACCGGTTCCACCGCGACCGGCCGGGCCGTGATGCGCGCGGCCTCCGAGAACCTCAAGAAGGTCTTCCTCGAACTCGGCGGCAAGTCGGCGTTCATCGTCCTCGACGACGCCGACCTGCGCGGCGCCTGCTCGATGGCGGCCTTCACCGTGTGCACGCACGCCGGCCAGGGCTGCGCGATCACCACGCGCCTGCTCGTCCCCCGCGAACGGTACGACGAAGCGGTGGCCCTGACCGCGAAGTCCATGAGCGGTATCCGGCCCGGCGACCCGCGCGATCCCGGCACGGTGTGCGGGCCGCTCATCTCCGAGAAGCAGCGGCAGCGCGTGGAGGGCTACATCCGCCTCGCCGTCGAGGAGGGCGGCACGATCGTCACCGGCGGCGGACGTCCGGCCGAACACGAGCGCGGCTTCTTCGTCGAGCCCACCCTCATCGCCGGCCTCGACAACTCCGCGCGCACGGCGCAGGAGGAGATCTTCGGCCCGGTGCTCGTGATCATCCCTCACGACGGTGACGACGACGCGATCCGCATCGCCAACGACTCCCTCTACGGCCTCTCGGGTTCGGTGTACGGCACCGATCCGGACCGCATCGCGCGGGTCGTCGCAGGTGTACGGACCGGCACGCTGGGCGTCAACGGCGGCATCTGGTACGCCGCCGACGCCCCGTTCGGGGGTTACAAGCAGTCCGGGATCGGCCGCGAGATGGGTGTGGCCGGTTTCGAGGAGTACCTGGAGACCAAGCTCGTCGCCGAACCCGCGAGCTGACCCGAACTTCCGAAAGGACTTTTCCGATGGCACGTTTCACCGGTCGCACCGCGATCGTCACCGGCGCCGCCCAGGGGATCGGCGAGGCGTACGCGCGTGCGCTCGCCGCCGAGGGCGCGAACGTAGTGGTCGCCGACCTCAACGCCGAACTCGGCGAGCAGGTCGCCAAACAGATCGTCGCCGACGGGGGCGTCGCGAGTTTCACCTCGGTCGATGTCTCCGACCCCGCCTCCGCCGAGGCGCTCGCCGCGTCGACCGTCGAGATCTACGGCGGCATCGACCACGTGGTCAACAATGCCGCCATCTACGGCGGCATGAAACTCGATCTGCTGCTGACGGTTCCGTGGGACTACTACAAGAAGTTCATGAGCGTGAACCTCGACGGCGCCCTCAACGTCACCCGCGCGGTGTGGCCGCACATGACGAAGAACGGCGGGTCGATCGTCAACCAGTCGTCGACGGCAGCCTGGCTGTACTCGGGCTTCTACGGGCTCGCGAAGGTCGGGATCAACGGTCTCACACAGCAACTCGCCGTCGAGCTCGGCGGATCGAACATCCGCATCAACGCGATCGCCCCCGGTCCCATCGACACCGAGGCGACCCGCACCACCACCCCCGCGAACATGGTCGCCGACATGGTGAAGCAGTTGCCGCTCAAGCGCATGGGCACTCCCGACGATCTCGTCGGCATATGCCTGTTCCTGCTCTCCGACGAGGCCGCCTGGGTCACAGGGCAGATCTTCAACGTCGACGGCGGGCAGGTGATCCGCTCGTGACCGGCTCCACGATCGGCCGGGTCGGTTACATCGGGCTGGGCAACATGGGGGCACCGATGGCCGAGCGGCTGTTCACCCGACCCGGAGGCCTCACCGTGCTCGACGTGGTGCCCGAGGCGATGAGCCCGTTCACCGACAAGGGTGCCGCCGCGGCGTCGAACCCGGCGGAGCTGGCCGCCGACTGCGACCTCGTGTGCGTGACCGTCCTCGACGACGCCCAGGTCCGCGACGTCGTCACCGGTCCGGACGGACTTCTCGCGACGGCCCGGCCCGGCACGGTCGTCGCGGTGCACTCGACGATCTCCGACACCACCGCCGTCGAACTCGCCGCGAAGTGCGCCGAGAAGGGAGTCGACTTCGTCGATGCACCGGTCAGCGGCGGCGCCGGCGGTGCGAAGAACGGCACTCTCGCAGTGATGGTCGGCGCGACCGACGACGGCTTCGCCAAGATCGAAGAACCGTTCGGCACCTTCGCGTCGCTGGTCGTGCACGCCGGTCCCGTCGGCGCGGGAACCCGGATGAAGCTCGCCCGCAACCTGCTCCACTTCATCGCGTTCACCGCGGCGACGGAGGCACAGCGACTCGCCGAGGCCGCGGGCATCGACCTCACCGAGCTCGGCAGGGTCGTCCGGCACACCGACGCGATCACCGGCGGCGCCGGTTCGATCATGTGGCGCGACACCACATCTCCCCTCGCAGAGGACGACTCCTGGTTCCCGATCTTCTCGCGCGTGCGCGCCCTGGGTGAGAAGGATCTCGCGCTCGCACTCGATCTCGGCGATCGCCTCGGAATCGCCCTGCCGCTCGGAGCCCGGGCGCTGTCCGACCTCGGCCCCGGCCTCGGAGTCGGCACGGGCGAGATCGCACGGACCCGTTCCCGGAAGGAGCACGCATGACCGACGAGACCCGCCGCCGCGGCCTGGAGATGATGTCCAAGGTCTACGGCTGGGAAATGCAGGACGGTCCCGGTGAGCACTTCGCCGTCACCGCCGACCACCTGTTCGCGAACATCTGGACCCGGCCCGGGCTGACCATTCGTGATCGGCGACTGCTGCTGCTCGGGGCACTCACCGCACAGGGGGCCCCCGACATCGCCGAAATCCAGATCGAAGCGGCGCTGAAGAACGAGGAGCTCGACGAGCAGCAGCTCCGCGAGATCGCCCTGTTCCTGTGCCACTACGTGGGCTGGCCGCTGGGCTCGAAGCTCGACAACGCAGTGGGCAGCGTGCTGCAGCGACGGAAGGCGGCGGCCCGCTCGTGAGCATCCCCGGCGGATCCGTACCGGAGCCGGACTGTCCGGAACTCGGATTCTACGGCCTCGCCGGGCACGCCGACGACCCGAGGGCGCTGCTCGACGAGATCGTCGTCGCCGAACGCATCGGTCTCGGCTCGGCCTTCCTGTCGGAACGGTTCGACACCAAGGACGCAGCAGCGCTGGCCGGTGCGGCCGCCGCGACGAGCCGCACGCTCGGGATCGGCACCGCGGCGACCAATCCGCACACCCGCCATCCCCTCGTCACAGCGACGATGGCGACCACACTGCACCGGTTGAGCCGCGGCCGCTACGCCCTCGGGCTCGGCCGCGGCTTCGACGTGCTGTTCGCTCTCATGGGTCTGCCTCGCGTGACGTCGGCGCGGCTCGAGGACACCGTCGATCTGCTCCGGACGCTGTGGCGCGGTGACGCGGTCGTCGACCGGCACGGCCCAGCCGGCGACTTCCCGTATCTGCGACGCACCGCCGAGGACGTCGACCGCATCCCGATCCTCATGGTCGCGCTCGGCGAGCGCACGCTCGACCTGGCGGGACGCGTGGCCGACGCCGTCGTCCTGCACACAGTCTTCACCGGACCAGCGACCCAACCAAGGCCGCTGCGCGCCCAACCCCCGATTTTCTGCTCGATGTACGTCCTTCCGGGCCATATGGCAGGTAATCGACACCACGTCGGGATCAGCGACAACAGTTCGGGTCCAGCACCATCCGCAGGGCTTCGAGAGACTCGGCGCGAGGGCGGTAGAAGACGTTCATCCCGCGGCGTTCGGATACGACCATGCCGGCCTTGCGCAGTTGCCCGAGGTGGTGACTGACGGTGGATTCGGTCAGGTCGACGCCGGTGGCGAGATCGCAGGTGCACACTTCGCCGTCGTCGGCGGTGAGCAGGATCGACATGAGCTTGATGCGGACCGGGTCCGCCAGCGCCTTCAGCCGCAGGGCGAGTTCGAGAGCTGCGTTGTCGCTCATCGGCGCGGCCGAAACCGGTTCGCAGCAGATCGGGGCGCTGACGTCGATCACAGGCAGAGCTTTCGGCATGGTTCGAGCTTATCCACTTACTTGACATATGTCGAAAAGGTGGCGCATCCTGTACCCGTCCAGAGTTTCGACATATGTCACACAAGTGGAGGATGTCATGTCCCGCGCACAACTCGCCCTCAACGTCGACGACCTGCAAGAAGCGGTCGCCTTCTACTCGAAGCTGTTCGGCACCGAACCGGCCAAGGTCAAGCCGGGCTACGCGAACTTCGCGATCGCCGAGCCGCCGCTCAAGCTCGTGCTGCTGGAGAACCCCGGCAAGGGCGGCACCATCAACCACCTGGGCGTGGAGGTGGAATCGAGCGAGAAGGTCCATGCCGAGATTGCCCGCCTGACCGGCGAAGGGCTGTTCACCGATGAGGAGATCGGCACCACCTGCTGCTTCGCTACCCAGGACAAGGTGTGGGTCACCGGCCCGGCTGGGGAGAAGTGGGAGGTGTACACCGTCCTCGCCGATTCGGAGACCTTCGGTTCGAGCCCGCAGCATCTCGACGATCCGGCCACCGCCGGGGGTGGGGTGTGCTGCGGCACCGCTGCGGCCCCGGCCGAGGACACACAGCAGGCCCCGGCCGCACCGTCCTGCTGCTGAACAACCCACCTCGATGTCGGCCACCGGATTCGGGTGGCCGACATCGGTGTCTTCAGCGACGGAGCCGGTGGGCGAGGTCGGTGACGCGAGCGGCGATGTCGTCGCGGACCAGCCGCATCCGTTCGATGCCGTCGATGCCGCGCTCGGACGGCTCGTCGGTGTCCCAGTTCTCGAACTGTGTCCCGGGCACCGGATCGAGACGGGCTTCGCGGCCGAGGGTGACCACGAGATCGACGTTCCGAACCAGCTGGGGGTCGACCGGTACCGGGGTCTGGCCGGTGATATCGACGCCGACTTCGAGGAGTACTTCGGCGGCCAAGGCATTGATGCTGGTGCCGGGTTTCGTGCCGGCGGAGTGCACCGTAAGGGTGTCGCCGGCGGCGGCTTTCATCAGTCCGGCGGCCATCTGGGATTTTCCGCCGTTCTTCACACAGACGAACAGCACCGAGGGTGTGCTCACGGTCGAGGTCCTTTCACGCAGGTCGGGTGTCGAGGTCGAGGTCGAGGTCGGCGACAGCGGCCTTGGCGGTGCGGCCGACGCCGAGGAGGGTGGCCGAACCGGGTCCGGTCCAGTCGCCGTAGCCGAGCAGGTGCAGGCGCGGTTCCTTGAGTGCGCGGGTGCCGGCGACCGGCACCGTGCCGGTGTGATCGCGCAGCCGCAACGGGCGCAGGTGTGCGAGGGCGGGCCGAAATCCCGTCGCCCACACCACGACATCAGCCCGCTGGTGACGCTCACCCCAGGCGATGCCGTCGACGGTGAGCCGATCGAACATCGGCAGCGCGGTCAAGACGCCGCGCTCACGGGCGGCAAGCACCTCCGGGACCATCACGATGTCCCCCAGGGCGGCGATGCCGCCGGGATCAGTCCGTCCGGCAGCCAGGGCCACTGCACGGCGGGAGGCGAGCTCGAACAAGGCCCGGCCGTCGACGCCATCCGGCAGGAACCGCGGGGGCCGGTTGGTGACCCAGATGGTTCTCGCGGTGGTGGAGATCTCGGCGACGAGTTGAGCCGCGGAGTTGCCACCCCCGACCACTACGACGTCCGAGCCGGTGAACTCGGCCGCGCTACGGTAGTCGACGGTGTGCAACTGCCGCCCGGTGAACACATTTATGCCCGGATAGCTCGGCAGAAACGGTCGCTGCCAGGTACCGGTGGCGCTGATCACCCGCCGCGCCCGCCACTGCCCGCGGTCGGTGTCGACCAGCAGATCAGGGCCGTCGCGGCGTACCGCCTGCACCCGCACCGGCCGCTCGATCGGCAGGCCGTAGCGGGTTTCGTAGGCGGTGAGATAGTCGACGACATGCCGTGCCGGCGGGAATCCGTCCGGCCAGCGGGGCATCGGCCACCCGGGCAGGGACGCGAATTCCGCCGGGGAGAACAGATGCAGCGAGGACCACATGTGCGGCCACGCCCCACCCGGCCGTTCCTGGTCGTCGAGGATCACGAAGCGGTGCCCCGCCCGGCGCAGATAGTAGCCGGCAGCCAGACCCGCCTGCCCACCGCCGATCACCACGACATCGACGTTCGTCGTCATCGGAGAGCCTCGCGTCAGCGCGGGGTGGGCGGGGCGGTCAGCTCGGCGATGAGGGCTTCGACCTTGGCGCGGATCTCATCGCGGATCGGACGCACCGCCTCGAGGCCCTGCCCAGCCGGGTCGTCGAGCACCCAGTCGCGGTAGGACTTGCCGGGAAAGACCGGGCAGGTGTCCCCGCAGCCCATCGTGATCACCACATCCGATGCCTGCACCGCCTCGGTGGTGAGGATCTTCGGGTTCTCGGTCGAGATGTCGATGCCGACCTCGGCCATCGCCGCGACCGCGGCCGGGTTCACCTGCTCGGCCGGGGCGCTGCCGGCCGAACGCACCTCGATCCGGTCCCCGGCCAGAGCGGTGAGGAACCCGGCGGCCATCTGCGAGCGGCCGGCGTTGTGGACACAGACGAACAACACACTCGGTGTGCTCACGGATCAGACCTTTCGTGGCGCCGGCACCTGCGCCGACTCGTGACGGGTGAAGCGCTTCCGTAGGGCGAGGGAGACGTAGACCAGGGCGACCAGGACGGGAACCTCGATGAGCGGTCCGACCACCCCGGCCAGGGCCTGCCCGGAGGTCACGCCGAAGGTGCCGATCGCCACGGCGATGGCGAGCTCGAAGTTGTTACCCGCCGCGGTGAACGCGAGGGTGGTGGTGCGTTCGTAGCCGAGGCCGATCGCGGCGCCGAACAGGTATCCGCCGACCCACATGATCGCGAAGTACGCCAGCAGCGGCAGCGCGATCCTCACCACGTCCAGCGGGCGGGAGGTGATCTGCTCGCCCTGCAAGGCGAACAGGATCACGATGGTGAACAGCAACCCGTACAGGGCCCACGGTCCGATCTTCGGCAGGAAGGTGTCCTCGTACCAGGTGCGGCCCTTGGCCTTCTCGCCGAAGTGTCGGGTGAGGAACCCTGCGACCAGGGGAATGCCGAGGAAGATCAGCACCGATTTGGCGATCTGCCATGGCGATACGTCCAGGGCGGCCTGTTCGAGGCCGAGCCAGCCGGGGAGCACCGACAGGTAGAACCAGCCGAGCACGGCGAACATGATCACCTGGAACACCGAGTTGATCGCCACCAGCACCGCCGCGGCTTCCCGGTCGCCGCAGGCGAGGTCGTTCCAGATGATGACCATGGCGATGCAGCGCGCGAGGCCGACGATGATCAGGCCGGTGCGGTATTCGGGCAGATCCGGCAGCATCAGCCAGGCGAGTGCGAACATCAGTGCGGGTCCGAGGATCCAGTTGAGGATCAGCGACGAGACCAGCAGTTTGCGGTCGCCGGTGACGGTGTCGAGGCGGTCGTAGCGCACCTTCGCCAGCACCGGGTACATCATGATCAGCAGACCGAGGGCGATCGGCAGGGAGATGCCGTCGATCTCGATGAAACTCAACGCTTCACCCAGTCCGGGGATCAGGCGGCCGAGCAACAGACCCACCACGATGGCGGCGCCGATCCACACGGCCAGATACCGGTCGAGGGTTGACATCTTCCCGACGACAGCCGGGTGTTCGGTGTTCGTCGCGGTCATCGGGCCGACTCCACGGCATCGCTGGCCGGGGCACAGCCCGAACCCGGCAACACCCCTACCTCGGCGGAGAGCACGGCCGACAACTGCGCCAGCGCTGACGGGATCACCCGGTAGTACACCCAGGTGCCACGGCGTTCGCAGTCGAGCAGGCCGGCCTCGCGCAGCACCTTGAGGTGATGCGAGATGGTCGGCTGGGACAGGTCGAAGGCCGGGCTGATGTCGCAGACACAGCTTTCGCCGCCCTCATGGCTGGCGATCAGGCTGAGCAGCCGTAGGCGTACCGGGTCTCCGATCGCCTTGAACATCCGGGCCAGGTCTGCGGCCCAGTCCTCCGTCAGAGGTTCCCGTACCAGTGGTGCGCAGCAGAGGTCACCACTATCAGTTTGAATCGACACCCATCAATATTGACACTGATCGAATCAGCCGGCAAATCGTCTTGCCACATCCGGTCAGGGCAGAACCTCCTCCCACAGAACCTGACGGTTCACATTCCTAGGATCACCGCCCATGACAACCAGTACCCAGTTCACGCTTTCTCGTGAACGGCTCCTCGAGCTCATCGACGAACTGTGGAACGGATGGAATCGGTTCTTGAACCGAGACCCCAATCGTTGTGCCGACCGCGGGATACCGAACATCCACTGACCACAGCCGTGGTCATGGCCTATGAAACAGCGAT
Organism: Rhodococcus sp. GQ147; assembly: GCF_059759155.1. Taxonomy (NCBI): domain Bacteria; kingdom Bacillati; phylum Actinomycetota; class Actinomycetes; order Mycobacteriales; family Nocardiaceae; genus Rhodococcus; species Rhodococcus sp. GQ147. The sequence goes on along the minus strand of NZ_JCAXDU010000003.1, from coordinate 198,554 downwards.
CACCGCGCATTGGCTCGCCGAGGTGGGAGATTCGCGGTGATCTCCGTCAGTCCCCCGTACAACGAGTCCGGTGGCGGCGGCACGGCGTGTCCCGTCGTAGCCCGGTCGACAGATCGCATCTGGTCGGTCCTCGCGACCGTCGACGAGTCGACGCCCGAGGATCTTTCGTTCGCGGAAGCTGACCGGACGGCTCGCAACCTACCTGCAGGGCTGTGGTGACGTGCTCGCGCGTGCGAACAGCTGGGATCCTCAGGTACTGCACCGTTTCAGGGACGACGCGCAGGTCCGTGCTCATTCCGGACCGATCGACGCGGCGCCCACCGAAACGGCGCCAAGCCCACCGAGCTCGCCCCGGTCGCCGCCGCGTGGCGGACGACCCGCGACCCCGAGCGTTTCGCACCTCTACCCGCAAACCCCGGCCGGAGCGCACGATGACCGATCTGTAGTTGTCGGTGGACGACCTGACTCCCGAACGACTCTCGGCCGTGCTCAGTGGCACGGTACGCACGTGCAGGTCGAGCGGATCGGAACGGGCCGGATCGCCACGAGGACCAAGCGCGGCGACCGCATGTTCGCGGTGATGGTCGAGCGGTCGTGCGCCGCGATCCGCGATCTCGACAGTCTCACCGTCGTGTCCGAGAGCATCGGACGCCGCGATCGGTCGGTAGGGTGCTCGGGATACACCGCATCACGCGAGAAGAACGGAGATCCATCCGATGTCCCGCACCACCCTGCCCCGTGAGGCGATCGAACTCGCTGAGGCGACACCGGGTTTCATGCCCCAGGACGAGGGAACCGCACTGCACGAGGCTGCGGTGCAGTATCTCGGTGACGGCGTCGGCGTCGAGATCGGCACCTACTGCGGCCGCTCGACCGTGTATCTCGGCGCTGCGGCCAAGGCGACCGGCGGCACCATCGTCACCGTCGACCACCACCACGGTTCGGAGGAGCATCAGCCCGGCTGGGATTACCACGATCCGTCGCTGGTCGACCCGCACACCGGCCGCCTCGACACGGTCGGCGCACTGCGGCACACTCTCGCCGACGGCGACCTCGAATCGCACGTCGTCGCGGTGGTCGGCAATTCTCCTGTGGTGGCGTCGTTCTGGCGCACCCCCGCCTCGTTCGTGTTCATCGACGGCGGACACAGCAGCGAGGCGGCCCGGGCGGACTACGACGGCTGGGCGAGATGGGTGCGCATCGGCGGCGCCCTGATCATCCACGACGTCTTCCCCGACCCGAAGGACGGCGGCCGGCCTCCGTACGAGATCTACTGTCTCGCACTGGAGAGCGGGGAGTTCGTCGAGAAGTCGGTGACGTCCTCGCTGCGGGTTCTCCAACGCACCGCCGGCACGGTCGGATCACGGCCCGGCAGCTGAACTACCGGACGAGCACCGGGCAACGCTCGGTGCAGCGGTCGGCGCCCACCTGGTCGGCGGGTGCCGCCGCATCCCGGAAGATCGCGTTTCCTCCCGTCGTGCGCGAGAGCGCGTCGGCGGCGAGGATCACCGCTGCGCTGGTCCAGGAACTGACCTCCACCGGCCAGCGCTTGCCGTCGGCGTAGACCAGACCGGTCCAGTACGAACCGTCCGGGTCGCGCAGATGCTGCATGGCCGCGAACAATTCGCGGGCACGCCCGGCGTGGCCGAGTGCGTCGAGCGCCAGGACCAGTTCGCACGTCTCGGCTCCGGTGACCCACGGACGATGGTCGACGCACCGGATCCCGAGACCGTCGACGACGAAATCCGACCAGCGTTCGCGGATCCGTTCGTGCGCATCGGTGCCGCGCACCGCTCCCCCGAGGATCGGGTAGTACCAGTCCATCGAGTACTCGGGCTTGGGCGTGAACGCCTCGGGATGCCGACGCAGAGCGTGGCCGAGACGGATCAGCGCGACCTCCCATTCGGGTTGCGCCTCACCGATCAGATCGGCGATCCGCAGACCGCACCACAGACTCTGGTGGATACTCGAACAGCCTGTGAGCAGCGCTTCGTCGAACATCCCGCCGTCGCCTCGCGCCCAGGAGATCTGGCCGCCCGGCAACTGCATGTCGACCACGAGGTCGAGCGCTGCCCGCACCGTCGGCCACATGTGCTCGACGAACCCGCGATCACCCGTCACGAGATGGTGGTGCCATACGCCAACGGCGATGTAGGCCGTGAAATTGCTGTCGGTGTCGTGGTTCTCGACGATGTCGCCCCGGAACTGGATGGGCCACGACCCGTCGGCGCGCTGCGTCCGCCGCGACCACTCGAAGGCGGCGTCCGACTCTTCGCGTAAACCGATGACGGTCAACGCCATCGCGGATTCGATGTGATCCCACGGGTCGATGTGCCCACCGGGGAACCACGGGACGGCGCCCGAGGGCTCCTGCATCCGCGCGATGGCCCGGCCCGTCGCCAGGCTCTGTTCCGGCGACAGCACACCCGGCACCGACGGCACCGTCACGCGCGCGGATTCACCGCGCCGCACCGGCGTTTCCCGGCTTCTCGAGGTAGAACACGACACTCTTCCCGATGACGGGATCGAGGATCTTCTCGGCCGTGCGAGTGATCCACGGGGCCTTCATAAGATCCCAGACCAGCAGCCGGTGGTACGCCTTCGTCAGCGGATTGTCGTCGTTGTCGACGCCGACGGCGCACTTGAGCCACCAGTACGGTGCGTGCAGTGCGTGGGCGTGGTCGGTGCCCGAGACCGTCAGACCGGCTGAGGCGAGTTTCGCGGCGAGTTCGTCGGCCTTGTAGATGCGGATGTGCCCGCCCTCCACCTCGTGGTAGGCATCCGACAGTGCCCAGCAGATCTTTTCCGGCAGCCAGCGCGGCACGGTCACGGCCGCGACACCACCGGGTTTGAGGACCCGGACGAGTTCGGCGATGGCCCGCTCGTCCTCCGGCACGTGCTCGAGCACCTCGGAGATGAGCACGAGATCGAAGGTCGCGTCGTCGTACGGCAGCGCGAGCGCGTCGCCGACCTCGGCCCGGGCCAGCGCACCCTCGGGGACCTCGCCTTCGAGTTCCATCGCGACGAACATGTCCGCGACGGCCTTCATGTCGTCGGCGTTCTGGTCGAAGGCGACGACATCCGCGCCGCGGCGGTACAGCTCGAAGGAGTGGCGCCCCGCGCCGGCCCCGATGTCGAGAGCGCGTATCCCCGGTACGACGCCCAGGCGGTCGAAGTCGACGGTCAGCATCCGTTCTTCCCCTCTCGATGCGCGGCGATCGCCTTGTCGTAGATCGCGGCGGTCTGCGCGGCCACGGCCGCCCAGCTGTAGCGTTCGAGCACACGCTCGCGGCCCTTCGTGCCGAGACGCCGACGCTCGGCCGGGTCGTCGAACAGGCCCGCGAGCCCTGCTGCAAGCTGTTCGGCGTCGCCCGGAGGCACCAGCCGACCGGCGCCCCCGACGACCTCGGGGATGGCCCCGGCGCGGCTCGCGACGAGCGGTGTTCCGCACGACATCGCCTCGATGGCCGGCAGCGAGAATCCCTCGTACAGCGACGGCACCGCCGCGATCTCGGCGGAGGCGAGCAGGTCGGCGAGTTCGGTGTCGTCGATCCCGGAGACGGTGCGCACGACGTCGCCGATCGCGAGTTCGTCGATGAGCTTCTCGGTGGCGCCGCCCGGGGCGAGTTTCGAGACGAGGACCAGTTCGATCTCGCGTTCGGTGCGCAGCTTCGCGACCGCCTCGAGCAGGGTGGGAACACCCTTGAGCGGGGCGTCGGCGCTCGCGACGCAGACGATCCGACCGGGAACTCGCTCGTCCTTCCGCGGCGCGAACACCTCCGTGTTCACGCCGAGCGGGATCGTGTGGATGCGTTCGGATTCGATCCCGAAGGCGGTGCGGATGTCGTCGGCCGAGTTCTCCGACACCGTGAGCAGCGTGGGAATCTGCTGGGCCACCTTCTCCTGCATGCGCAGGAATCCGTACCAGCGCCGGAGCGTGACCTTACGGCTGAGGGTGGTCGCGGAGGCGAGATCGAGTTCGCGGTCGCGGGTGATCGGATGGTGGATCGTCGCGACGAGAGGAAGGTCCTCGGCGATGCGCAGCAAGCCGGACGCGAGCGACTGGTTGTCGTGCACGACGTCGAAGTCGCCGAGGCGGTCGCGCAGCAGTCGTGCGGCGCGCAGACCGAAGGTGCGTGGTTCGGGGAAACCGGCGGTCCACATGGTGGCGACCTCGAGGACGTCGATCCAGTCGCGGTACTCACCCAGCTTCGGGGTGCGGAACGGATCGTCGTCGCGGTAGAGATCGAGACTGGGCACCTTCGTGAGCGTCACGCCGGGGTCGAGCTCGGGGTACGGCTGCCCGGAGAACACCTCGACGGTGTGCCCCTGGGCGACGAGTTCGCGACTGAGATGGCGGACGTAGACCCCCTGACCCCCACAATGCGGCTTGCTCCGGTACGACAACAGAGCTACGCGCACATTCCACCTCGGGGTTCGCTCGGAGGGCCAGGTCACTCGGACAGATGTCCACTAGTTGTGTAGGGCACACACTAGAACATGTTTTGTGTCCTCACGATAGCGAGCCGGACCGCACCCGGTGCGGATCGGCGATACGAGTGGGACCACGACGCAGACACCGGACCGCGAACAGGTGACGACGACGAAGCCCCGGTATCGATGTGATGCCGGGGCTTCGCCTGGAGCGACCCTGACGGGACTCGAACCCGCGACCTCCGCCGTGACAGGGCGGCGCGCTAACCAACTGCGCCACAGGGCCATGAGGAACCGGAGTTCCCACAGCTCGACCCACCGCAACCGGTGGGTCGAAGATATGAAATTGATGGTTGTTCGCCGGACAACCGTGGTGGCCAGGGCCGGGATCGAACCGGCGACCTTCCGCTTTTCAGGCGGACGCTCGTACCAACTGAGCTACCTGGCCGGACGGCACCCGAACCGAATGCCGATCGAAACTCTGGAGCGACCCTGACGGGACTCGAACCCGCGACCTCCGCCGTGACAGGGCGGCGCGCTAACCAACTGCGCCACAGGGCCATATATATTCACTTCTCACACCAAGATACTGCACACTTCGACGAGGTCGAAGCGTACCCCCTACGGGATTCGAACCCGCGCTACCGCCTTGAAAGGGCGGCGTCCTAGGCCGCTAGACGAAGGGGGCCCGATCGGATTTCTCCGAACCGCACCCTCAACGGGTTTGGCGTTCCGTTGGGAGCTTGGACAGCTTATGCCACGGCATTCGCGAATCACAAATCAGCAGGTCAAGTGGCTGATTCGTCGTTGTTGGGCCTGCTCGGCCAGCCCTTCTCCCGCCACTGCGCGAGCCACTGCTCCGATGCCATCGCCTCGAGCGGCACCTCTACGCAGGCCTCGAAACGGGCGCGGACGTCGGTCTCCGGCGACGTGAGGTCGGCGAGATAGCGTTGACCGGCGAGTGACGACGCGATGGCCTCGACGAAACGCTGGAGGTCGACATCGGGCCGGAACAGGCCCTTCTCCTGCGCTTCACGCGCCAGCTGGTAGCCGGCCCGCCCCCACAGGACGCTGCCGCGCAGCCTGACCTCCTCCGCGAACTCGGGTTCGGTGACCAGACGGAACTCCGCGGCGATGACCACGTCGTCGTGCAGAGCCGCACCGAGATCACCGACGAGACCGTGCAGCCGCTCGAAGGGGTCGAGATCGGGGACGTCCATCCACCTGCCGACGATGGCACGGTAGTGCTCGAGTCCTTCGTCGAGCACCGCCCGGGCCAGATCCTCCTTGGACGCGAAGTGAAAGTACATCGCACCCTTGGTGGCGTTCGACTGCTCGAGGATGGCGTTGATCGATGCTGCGGCGAAACCTCGCCGCGCGAATTCGGTGGCTGCCGATCGGACGATCGCAGCCCGCGTACGACGCGCACGCTCCTGTTGACGAGGCATGGGGAAATTCGGCCTTCCACGTTCCTGTGTTCCCCCACGAGACAACTCTAGTCTGCCCCCTCACAACCCCGGTTCCAGGCCGTGTTCCACCGGGTGAAATGTGAAACTCCACCCCCGACACCCGGGTTTCCACAGAACACACCGAGTGGTACGCTTTGTCCGGCTCGGGTGCGGAGCAGGGGGTGGGCACCCGAGCCTCTTTCCATTCGTCACGGGTGGCGTCCGCACCGCCGGATGTCCGATATCATCGATCGCGCAGCGTGGCTCACCCTGTGATGTGGTCACCGGACCATGCGGTCTGATCACTGCGGTGTGGTTACACTGTGCGCCCATGCCCCTATAGCTCAGTTGGTAGAGCTACGGACTTTTAATCCGCAGGTCGTAGGTTCGAGCCCTACTGGGGGCACCGGCAACGCCGGCGTCGTACACGACGCCGGCGTTCGTCGTTCCGGAACGTCCCACGGTCCTTCGTCGGAGTCCGGGTCCTTCGTCAGAGACGGTGGGAGCCAGGCGGGACGTCGTCGGTGTTCCGGCCGAGTTCCTTCTCCGCCTCACGGCGCGCCTCGAGGCGCTCCTGCTCGATCCGGCGCTGCTCGAGATCCGTGCGGGCCTGCTTCAGATCACGTCCGCGCTTGCGGTAGCGGGTGAGCGCGACGACGAAGATCACCGCGAACAGAGCTCCGACGATCGCGCCGATCAGCGTGGCGCCGCGGAAGCCGGGCGCGTCCACGTCGAGGATCCGCTCCCCCGCGTGCGCACCGTTCCCCGTACCCAGCACGACCGCCAGGGTCATGAGGTTCGGCAGGGCGACCACCAGCGCGAGCACGCCGAAGGTGATCTGCAGCCCGCGGCTGTACCGCCAGTTGCGGACCTGCCAGATCCACGCGAGCAGCGCGATGGGGATCGCCGTGCACAGGATGCCGAAGAGCAGACCCCACAGCACTCCGCGCGCGAAGCCGCCCTCGGCGAGGTTTGCGATCCGCTGCGCCCACCAGCGAGGAACGAACGCCGCCAGGGTGTAGTAGGCGATGACGAGCACGATCAGCGCCACGACCACGGCGATGGTCTTCTTCGCCCACGGCGGCAAGCCTTTCCGCGAACCGGTCTCGTCGACATTCATGTCCGTCATTTCGAACCTTCCTGGCCGATCGGTCCATGTGCACCTGCCGTGCGCATCTCACCCTACGGACCACCGCGTTCGGAGCAGTGCATTCGGGCAGGTCTCTTCGCACTGCGAATTTCACCCGGTGCGGTTGCCCGTCTTTGTATACGGTGAGCCGCAGGGGTAATCGAATGTTCATCGTCCGGGGAGGAACATGCGCAGTTTCGTGGACCTGGGCCTGTTCCTGGCCGCCGTCGCTCTGGGAATCGGCTCGGTGTTGCCGGTGGTCGGCGGAATACGGCCCACCGAGATTCCCCTGTCGGCGCTGCGCGACGGTTTCCCCGAGGGCGATCTCGCCGGTGTCGCGGTCCCGGGTCTACCGCTGTACGAGTCCCTCGCGGTACCGCTGGTCGTGGCCGCGATCCTGCTCCTCGCTGCCGCACTGTTCGACTCGGTGGCCGTCGGCTGGGCCGGGACGCTGATCGGCGTCGCGACGGCCGCGGTGTTCTGGACGCGTCTGTTCCAGACCCACGGCGAGTACGTCGAACTCAATCGCAGTACGACCCTGACCAATCAGAACGGGACGGTGCTCCTGCTCAGCGGCACGCTCGTCGCACTGCTGTGTTGCCTGATCGCGTTGCGCCGTTCGCCGACGAGCGCCGCCTCGCTCGACTGACGCCTCCCGCTGCAACGGGCTTCGTCCCGATACCCTCTCGGCACCGGGTGGCCACTTCGGGGCACCCACGAGTCAAGGCAGGAACGATGGCAAGTCTCGACGATCTGATGTCCCGCATTCCCGTCGACCAGGTGGCGCAGCGACTCGGTGTCGACAACGCGACGGCGGAGACGGCCGTCCGCGCCGCACTCCCCACCCTCGTCGGTGGTCTCGACGCCAACGCCCAGAATCCGACCGGGGCGGCCTCGCTGCTCTCCGCGCTGGGCAAGCACTCCGAGTCGAACCTGGCCGAGGGTCAGGTCGACGTCGACGGGATCGACACCGAGGACGGCGACAGGATCGTCTCCAATGTCTTCGGCGACAAGAAGGATCAGGTGATCTCGACCCTCGGTTCCGTGAACGGCGCCGGTGGGAACGATCTGATCGCCAAGGTCCTGCCGATCATCGCCCCCATCGTGCTGTCCTATCTCGCCAAGCAGATCGGTGGCGGTGCGGGAACGAACACCGCGAGCGCTCCGCAGGGCGGAGGTCTCGCCGATCTCCTCGGGGGTCTGCTGAAGAACGCCGGTGGTGGATCGGTCGGCTCCGGCGGTGGGATCGGCGACGTCCTCGGCAGCGTGCTCGGCGGCAGTTCGGGTGGTGGACTCGGCGGTCTCCTCGGGGGACTTCTCGGTGGAGGCAAGCGCTGAAACCCTCCGGAACCGCACGTTCCGCTCGTCCGTGTGATACGGCACGAGCGGGACGGTACTGTCCTCGAGCCGCTCGGACCTGTACCGTGATCCGGGCGAATGTGGGGGGCCACCGGTGCACCGCGTGCCGCGGCGACGAACGGCCGGGCTCCCCTCCTCCGTAGGCCGGCGGAATACACGGACACGATGTGAGGGGTAGAAGAGTATGACGCGAGTCCTGACTCAACTGGAGCTGCTGCGAGAGCTGGAGCCTGTGGCCGAGGCGAACCTCAACCGGCATCTCTCGATGGCGAAGGACTGGCACCCCCACGACTACGTGCCGTGGGACGAGGGCCGGAACTTCGCCGCGATGGGCGGTGTCGACTGGGAACCCGAGCAGTCGAAGCTCGACGAGGTCGCCAAGGCTGCCATGATCACCAACCTCCTCACCGAGGACAACCTGCCCTCCTACCACCGGGAGATCGCCGAGAGCTTCTCGCGCGACGGCGCCTGGGGCACCTGGGTCGGCCGGTGGACCGCGGAGGAGAACCGCCACGGCATCGTCATGCGCGACTACCTGGTCGTCACGCGCGGTGTCGATCCCGTCGCACTCGAGAACGCCCGCATGGAGCACATGACGAACGGCTTCGCGTCCCCCAACTCGACTGGCATGCTCCACTCCGTCGCCTACGTGACCTTCCAGGAGCTCGCGACCCGCGTGTCGCACCGCAACACCGGTCGTGCCTGCGACGACTCGATCGCCGACAAGATGCTCCAGCGCATCGCCGCCGACGAGAACCTGCACATGATCTTCTACCGGAACATCTGCGACGCGGCGATCGACATCGCTCCGACCCAGACGCTCGCCGCGATCGTCGAGGTGCTCGAGAACTTCCAGATGCCGGGTGCCGGCATGCCGAACTTCCGTCGCAACGGTGTGTTGATGGCCAAGCACGGCATCTACGACCTGCGTCAGCACCTCGACGACGTCGTGATGCCGGTGCTGCGCAAGTGGAGGATCTTCGAGCGAGATCTCGGCAGCGAGGCGCAGCAGGATCTCGACAAGCTCGGCAACTTCCTCGACGAACTGGAACGTCAGGCGGGGCGGTTCGAGGAGATGCGCGATCGCTCCCTCGCCCGCGAGGCTGCCAAGCGCGAGAAGGTGGGCGCGCACGCCTGAGTCCGGATGCACACAGCCGCCCGAGTCCGGATGCACACAGCCGCCCGAGTCCGGATGCACACAGCCGCCCGAGTCCGGCGGAGGTTATCCTGTAGCCCGGTGCCGTTTTCGGTGCCGGGCACAGTCGTTTCCGCGGCCCATCACTGACGGGCACGCTATTTCTTTGTCACACAACGTTTTCCAGAGGTACCCATGTCTTCCCTCCGTATCGGCCCGCTCGAACTGAACAGCCCGGTCGTGCTGGCGCCGATGGCGGGAGTGACGAATGTCGCATTCCGCACGCTGTGCCGCGAACTCGAACTCGAACGGGCCGGCAGCACGTCGGGCCTGTACGTCTGCGAGATGGTCACCGCCCGCGCCCTCGTCGAGCGGCACCCGGTCACCATGCACATGACGACCTTCGGCCCCACCGAGACGCCGCGGTCGCTGCAGCTCTACACCGTCGATCCCGGCACGACCTACGCGGCGGCGAAGATGATCGTCGACGAGAACCTCGCCGACCACATCGACATGAACTTCGGATGCCCGGTCCCGAAGGTGACCCGCAAGGGCGGAGGGTCGGCCCTCCCTTACAAACGCCGGTTGTTCGGGCAGATCGTCGCGGCCGCCGTCCGCGCGACCGAGGGCACCGACATCCCGGTCACGGTCAAGTTCCGCATCGGGATCGACGACGAGCACCACACACATCTCGACGCCGGTCGCATCGCGGCCGCTGAGGGTGCCGCGGCCGTTGCCCTCCACGCCCGGACCGCTGCGCAGCGGTACTCCGGAGCGGCCGACTGGGACGAAATCGCGCGGCTGAAGGAGCACGTCACCGACGTGCCCGTGCTCGGCAACGGCGACATCTTCGACGCCTCCGACGCCGAGAAGATGATGGCGCAGACCGGTTGCGACGGCGTCGTCGTCGGTCGCGGTTGCCTCGGACGTCCGTGGTTGTTCGCCGAACTGAGCGCCGCGCTCGGCGGTCGCCCGATCCCCACCCCGCCGAATCTCGGTGAGGTGACGCAGATCATGCGGCGGCACGCCGAACTGCTCGCCGATCACCACGGCGAGGATCGCGGTCTGCGCGACATGCGCAAGCACATCGCCTGGTATCTGCGTGGTTTCCCTGCGGGTTCGGAGATCCGCAACGGCCTCGCCCGCGTGTCGACGCTCGCCGAACTCGACGACCTGCTGGGCAAACTCGACCACGACGTACCCTTCCCCGCCGATGCCGAAGGCCCGCGGGGACGTCAGGGCTCCCCGAGCAGCGTCGCTCTGCCCGACGGCTGGCTCGACGATCCCGAGGACACCTGCGTGCCCGAGGGCGCCGACATGATGCACTCGGGCGGGTAACCCGTCCCGGCATGTAGTCCCGGACGATAGATGGATCGACCGGTGGATGTCGTGCGACACAGCCGCGTCACCGTCACATGAAACAGACGATCAGTATCATTGCGGAGTCCTCGCGACGGTCGCCGGTGAGCGATCACGTGGACGACGACGGATCCGAGGCGGTGCGACCGCGGAAAGAGCAGGTATCGGTGGACGAGGAGCACGAGACAGGATCCCCGGATCCTCGCGCTCCCTGGGAACGGCCGATCGCCGACAGCAGCTACCGCGAATCCCGCTCGTCCCGCCGCAGCCGCTCGGGTGGGGTGCACCGCTCCGACGACACCGATCCCGATTCGCGTCGCCACGAGAGTGCACGCAACCGCCGGGCCGCGGACTCGGACGATCCGGAGCAGCTCACGGTCGCCGAACTGCTCGACAAGATGGGACGACGATCCGATCCGTCCCCCCGGTCGGATCCGCCCCCGGCCGATCCGCCGCACACGTCCACCTCGTCGTTGCCCCCGGCCCGTCCCCGCGACCCGGAATCCGCCCGGCACGTCGCGACCGAGGACGATGCCGGTCGAGCGGAACTCCCGCGCAGGACGCCGCCTCCGGCTTCGCCGCCGACTCCGTCGGGACCTCCCAGCCCTCCGGTGCCGCCGGCTTCTTCGGGACCGCCGACCACGGTCGCCCCCCCGGTGCAGCCCGGTGCTCCCCGGGTGCCCCCGGGACCGTCCCGGCCCCGGCCGCCGGAGAAGCCCGTCCCGCCGCACATCCAGGCTCCCGATCGGATGGCGGGCCCCCCGTCCGTTCCGCCCCCGGTACCGACTCCCCCGACCTCGGCGCAGCCCCCTCGAGCAGTGCCTCCCTCGGACTCGCGCCCGGTGCCTCCCGCGGACTCGCGCCCGGTGCCTCCCGCCGGGTCGCCGCAGACCGTCAGACCGCCGCAGACGCCTCCTCGACAGCAACCGCCGATCGCGGACGAACAGCCGACCGTCAAGATCGATGCGGTGTCCCCCGAGGGCGCTGCGTCGCCCGCCGAGGACGAGAACGACGACCGGACGACGGACGAGAAGGCGCACGGCTCCGCTCGGCCCCGCACGGTGGGCAACGCGACTCTCGGCCGGCTCGCGCAGAGCAAACAGCGCAAGCGGAAGCGTCTGAGGTTCGCGGCGAGAGCGGCGGTGGCGTTCGTCTCGGTCCTCGCGCTCCTCTGTAACGGTGCGGTGTGGGGATACGTCCGGTCCACGGAGGCCGGCTTCTCCCAGATCGCCGCGCTGGACACCGAGTCGGAGGACATCGTCGACCCGGTCGGTCAGACCGGCGACGAGACTTATCTGATCATCGGCACCGACACCCGCGCCGGTGCGAGCGGTGAGATCGGCGCCGGGACGGCCGACGACGCCGAGGGCGCTCGTGCCGACACCGTCATCCTCGTCAACATCCCCGCCGATCGCAGCCGCGTGGTCGCGGTGTCGTTCCCCCGCGATCTGGACGTCGATCGACCGGTCTGTCGCGGATGGGACAGTACGACCGGCGAATACGATTCCGAGCTCTATCCGGCCGCCGAAGGCGACAAGCTCAACGCGACCTACGCCCTCGGCGGACCGAAGTGCCTGGTAAAGGTGATCCAGAAGATGTCCGGATTGAGGATCGGCCATTTCGTGGGCATCGACTTCGCCGGCTTCGAATCGATGGTCGACGAGATCGGCGGCGTCGAGGTGTGCACCTCCATACCGTTGTACGACAACGAACTCGGTCCCCTGATCGAGACTCCCGGCACCCACACGCTCGACGGCAAGCGGGCACTCGACTACGTCCGCGCCCGCAAGATCGACCAGGAGGGCAACAGCGACTACGGCCGGATCAGCCGACAGCAGAAGTTCCTGTCGTCGCTGCTGCGCTCGACGTTGTCGAACAAGGTGCTGTTCGATCCCGTGAAGCTCAACGGCTTCATCAGCGCCTTCACCCGCGCGACCTTCGTCGAGAACGTCAACGCCGAGTCGCTCGTCAAACTCGGGCGTTCGATGCAGAACGTCGAGGCGGGTGCGGTGTCCTTCCTGACCATCCCCACGGCCGGTACCAACGACTGGGGCAACGAGATCCCGCGCACGGACGACATCAAGGCGATCTTCACCGCGATCATCGACGATCTCCCTCTGCCGGGTGAGAAGCGGGGGGAGGACCCGACGGAGGTCGCGTCCGCTCCCCCGGCCGAACCGCTGCCCGCCCAGCTCGCTGTCGATCCGTCGACGGTGTCGGTGCAGGTCTCGAACGCGTCGGGTCTGTCCGGGCTGGCGGCCGGCACCGCCGAGGAGGTCGCCGCCTACGGCTTTCCGGTCTACTCGATCGGTAACTATGCCTCCGGGACGAGCAAGCAGACCGTGATCCGCTTCAGCGAAGGACAGGAGACCGACGCTGCGACGGTGGCCTCGGCCTTCCCCGGTGCGGTGCTGCAGGAGGCTCCGCCCTCGGCCCAGCTGGGCAGCATCGTGGAGATCGTCCTGGGTACCAGCTTCGACGGCACCGTCGTCGCTCCCACCCCCGCGGGCACGCCGCTCGCCCCGATGCAGATCCGGACCCGGTCGGAGTCGTCGGTCGAGCTCCCCGCCGATCTCGCGATCACCAACGCCGCCGACGATCTGTGCACGTAGACACCACTGTTCGGCCGTCGACGTTCACCTCTGGTTCATCCGATGCTCGCCGTTCGGACCGCTCGAGGTCGTAGGCTGTGCCACTATGCGCGTCGTCTACAACGAACAGATGGGCGAACTCGGCGATCTCCTCGGGGAGATGGCCGGGCTCGCCGGGACCGCGATGGAGCGGTCCACCAGAGCTCTTCTCGAAGCCGATCTCGCTCTCGCCGAGCAGGTGATCGACGAGCACGAGAAGATCACCGAACTCGTCACGATCTGCGAGGAGAAGGCGTTCCAGCTGCTCGCCCTGCAGGGTCCGGTCGCCGGCGATCTGCGTGCCGTCGTCAGCGGCATCCAGATCGTGGCCGACATCGACCGCATGGGTGCGCTCGCACTGCACATCGCGAAGGCGACCCGCCGACGTCATCCCAAGCACGTGCTCCCCGACGAGGTGAAGGGTTACTTCGCCGAGATGGGACGGATCGCGGTCGCCCTCGGTGCCGCCACACGGGAGATTCTCGAGACCCGTGATCCCGCCCGGGCCGCCCGCCTCCACCACGAGGACGAGGCGATGGACGATCTGCACCGACACCTTTTCACCGTGCTCATGGACCGCGAATGGGCGCACGGCGTCGCAGCCGCCGTCGACGTCGCCCTGCTCGGCCGCTTCTACGAGCGGTTCGCCGATCACGCCGTCGAGGTGGGCCGCCGCGTCATCTTCCTCGTGACCGGCAAGCTCCCCACCGAGGAGGAGATCCGTCAGCTCGTGGAGAAGGTGGACAGTCTGACCGTCTACCCGGAGCACCACCGAGCGCAGAACCCCTGAGCCCACGACTGTCGAGTGCAGTATGCACACGAACGACGAGACCCCGACCGGACGGATCCGGTCGGGGTCTCGTGTAGGTAGTGGCGGCTCAGCCGAAGCGGCCGGAGATGTAGTCCTCGGTGGCCTTCTTGCTCGGGTTCGAGAAGATCTTCTCGGTGTCGTCGATCTCCACCAGACCACCCGGGCGGCCGGTCGCCTCGAGGTTGAAGAAGGCCGTCTGGTCGCTCACGCGCGCGGCCTGCTGCATGTTGTGCGTGACGATGACGATGGTGAAGTCCTTCTTCAGCTCACCGATCAGGTCCTCGATGGCCAGCGTCGAGATGGGGTCGAGGGCCGAGCACGGCTCGTCCATGAGCAGCACGTCGGGCTGGACCGCGATGGCGCGGGCGATGCACAGACGCTGCTGCTGACCACCGGACAGGCCACCGCCCGGCTTGTCGAGACGGTCCTTGACCTCGTTCCACAGGTTGGCGCCGCGCAGCGACTTCTCGGCGATCTCGTCGAGGGTCTTCCGGTCGCGCACACCCTGCAGCTTGAGGCCGGCGACGACGTTGTCGCGGATCGACATCGTGGGGAACGGGTTGGGACGCTGGAAGACCATGCCGATCGTCTTGCGCACACCGACCGGGTCGACGTTCTGATCGTAGATGTCCTCGCCGTCGAGGAGGATGGATCCCTCGACACGGGCGCCGGGCGTCACCTCGTGCATGCGGTTGATCGACCGGAGCACGGTGGACTTGCCGCAACCGGACGGGCCGATGAAGGCGGTGACGTTCCGCGGCGGCACGGACAGCGTCACGTCGGCCACGGCGTGGAACTTGCCGTAGTAGATGTTGACGTCCTTGAGATCCAGACGCTTAGCCATTACCGGCTCCCTACTGGTGTATCGATGTGAGAAGAGGTCTGTGGGTTACTTCTTGCCGACCTGCGAGTACCGGCTGATCAACTTGGCCGCGATGTTGAGGACCGCGATGACCAGGATCAGGGTGAGCGCGGCGCCCCAGATGCGCTGCGAACCGGCGTCGGTCGGGTTGTTCATCTCGGCGACCATGACGCCCGGGAGGGTGCCTTGCTCACCGCCGAACAGGTCGAGATTGATGAAGGGCGCGTAGCCGACGAGGATCAGCAGCGGCGCCGTCTCGCCCATGACGCGGGCCAGGGCGAGCATGATGCCGGTGATGATGCCGGCGAGCGAGGTGGGCAGCACGATGCGCGCGATGGTCTTCCACTTGGGGACACCGAGGGCGTAGGACGCTTCGCGCAAGTCCTGCGGGACGATGCGCAGCATCTCCTCGGTGCTGCGCACGACCACCGGCACCATGAGCAGAACGAGCGCGAGCGACACCGCGAAGCCCGACTTGGGCATCCCGAAGGTCGACACCCACAGTGCGTAGATGAACAGTGCCGCGACGATCGATGGGACACCGCTGAGGATGTCGACCATGAACGTCGTGATCCGGCCGAGCCGCGACCGGCCGGCGTACTCGACGAGGTAGATCGCAACGAAGACGCCGAGCGGGATGGAGATGATCGCGCAGACGAGTCCCTGCAGGAGGGTGCCGACGAGGGCGTGGTAGATGCCGCCGCCCATCGACGAGGACGTCAGTCCGCTCAGCGAGTGCGTGAACCAGGTCGGCGAGGTCAGGGCCGGCAGGCCCTTGGCGACTACGGTGAACAGCACCCAGGCCAGGGGAATCAGCGCGACGACGACCGACAGCGTGACGAGCACGGTGGCTGCGGTGTCCTTGATGCGGCGACGCCCGCTGACCCGCTGGAAGGCCGGGGGCTTGACCGGCGAGGAGAGCGCGGTGGTCGACGTGGTGGTGGTCGACATGGATCAGTCCTTCTTTCCTGCGACGATCATGCGCGCGGCGGCGTTGACCACGAAGGTGAGCACGAAGAGCACGAGACCGGCGGCGATGTAGGCGCCCGCCTGGATGTCGTTGTTGAATTCGGCGTATCCCAGCGCAATCTTGGACGCGATGGTCGCGCCGCCGTCGAACAGCGACCAGGAGAACGCCTGCGAGGTGGTGCGCAGGATGAGGTACAGCGCCATCGTCTCGCCGAGCGCGCGGCCGAGACCGAGCATCGAACCGCTGATGTAGCCGGACTTGCCGAACGGGATGACGGTGGTCCGCACGACCTCCCAGCGGGTCGCGCCGAGTGCGAGCGCGCCCTCGATGTGGGCCGTCGGGGTCTGCACGAACACCTCGCGGCTCACCGCGGCGATGGTCGGCAGGATCATCACGGCGAGGACGATGCCGGCGGTGAAGATCGTTCCGCCGCCCACGATGGACCCGCTGCCGGTGGCGAAGAGCGGGAACCAGGCGAGGGTGGTGTTGAGCCATTCCGCGACGGGGCGCAGGAACGGGGCGAGGACGAGCATGCCCCACAGGCCGTAGACGATCGACGGGACCGCGGCGAGCAGGTCGATGACATACGCCAGCGGTTTCCGGAGCCGGTCGGGGCAGTACGAGGTGAGGAAGATCGCGATGCCCAGCGCGACGGGCATGGCGAGGAACAGCGCGAAGAAGGAGACGAGCACCGTCACCTGGAACAGGTCGAGGACACCGAACGCCATGTCGGTGATGTCCTGCGTGATCCAGTCACGGCTGGTGAGGAAGTTGACCTGGTTGCGCTGCAGCGCCGGGACGGCACGCCAGACGAGGAAGACTGCGATCGCGCCGATGATCACGGAGATCAGGACGGCGGAGCCGGAGGCGAGCGAGCCGAAGATTCTGTCTCCCGGCCGCACGACTGTCTTGCGTGCCCTGTCCGGGGATGGGGGTGGGGTGCTGATCGTGTCCTCCGTGATGCCGGTTGCACCGCCCGTTCCTGAGCGGGTCGGTTCGTCGGTCGCGATAGAGACCGACGTGTTGTGCGCGTCACTCATGTGCGCTCGCAATCCTTCTCAGCGTATTCCTCAGGAACGGGCGGGTCGATGATCCCTCGGTTACTCACCGGACCGAGGGATCGGCGGGTCATCCGGCGGCGATGGCGTCGATCGACTCGGTGAGGCGGGTCTTGAAGGCGTCGGGCAGCGGGACGTAGCCCTGCTCGGACAGGCCTTCCTGGCCCTCGTTGGCGGCGGAGATCAGGAACGACTTGACGGCCGCGGCGGTGTCGGCATCGTAACCGGCCGAGCACACGATCTCGTAGGTGGCCAGCACCAGCGGGTAGGCACCCTCTTCGGAGCTGCCGAAGATCGACGACAGGTCGAGCGTGAGGTCGCCCTCGGAGGCCGGGACGAACTCGGCGCCCTCGATGGCCTTGCCGGCGGTCTCCTCGGTCAGTTCGACGGGTCCGGAGCCGTTGTCGATCTGCGCGATGCTCAAACCGTTCTGGTCGGCGAAGGACTTCTCGACGTAGGTGATGGAGTTCGGCGAGCCGGAGACGGCCTGCGCGACACCCGCAGAACCCTTCGCGCCCTCACCGACACCGCCGGTGAAGTCCGAACCGGCCCCGGAGGTCCATGCGCCGTTCGACGCGGTCTCGAGGTACTGCTGGAAGTTGTCGGTGGTGCCCGACGAGTCCGAGCGCACGATCGGGGTGATGTTCGCGTCGGGCAGCTCAGCGCCCTCGTTGAGAGCGGCGATGGCCGGATCGTTCCACGTGGTGATCGAGCCGTTGAAGATCTTCGCGGCCGTCTCGGCGTTCAGCACGAGCTCGTCGACACCCTCGACGTTGTAGGCCAGTGCGACCGGGCCGAAGACCAGCGGCAGGTTCCATGCGGGATTGCCGGCGCAACGCTCGGCGGCCTGTGCCGCCTGCTCGTCCTTGATGGCCGAGTCCGAGCCGGCGAAATCGATCTGGTTCGCGATGAACTGCGTGCGGCCGTCACCGGAACCGGTGGGGTTGTACGCGACGTTGACGTTCGTGCCCTTCTCGGAGCACACCGCGATGTAGGTGGAGACGAACTGGTCCATCGCGTTCTTCTGGGCCGACGAGCCGGCACCCGAGAGGTTGGACTTGCCGTCGCAGGCTGCAGCGGACGCGGACGCATCGACGTCGACCGACCCGGCATTGTTGTCGGTACCGCACGCGGCGAGCGTGAGGGCTCCAGCGGCCACAACACCGAGCAGGGCGCCATTGCGCTTGAGGTTCACCTGTTCTCCTCCGGAAGTAACTTCACACGACCGCGGCGCCGAGCGGCGGCGGCATCGAGGCGCGGGCGACGCCGGCGCCGGGTCTGCGGCA
This sequence comes from Rhodococcus sp. GQ147, assembly GCF_059759155.1. Classification (NCBI taxonomy): domain Bacteria; kingdom Bacillati; phylum Actinomycetota; class Actinomycetes; order Mycobacteriales; family Nocardiaceae; genus Rhodococcus; species Rhodococcus sp. GQ147. The sequence goes on along the minus strand of NZ_JCAXDU010000003.1, from coordinate 180,073 downwards.
CTCGACCCGCTAGTGAAGTTAGGAGGAGACGGTGGACACTCGGACTACCGAAGGTTAACGCCGGATGAACACGCCGGATACACCTGGCGATAGTGTTGCGACCATCACTCGAATCCTGACCGCGATCGGCGTGTCGGGTGGCAGAGTCCACCCTTCACGCCGTTCGTCCACCCGATCGGAGAGGGTCACGCCCGGGCGTAGGCGACGTCCACGTGGAACCGCTCGAAGCCGAGTTTGCCGTAGGTGTTCAACGCCGCGGTGTTGTCGCCCTCGACGTAGAGCAGGACACCGGGCAGACCCCGATCGCGCAGATAGTGCAGACCCGCGAGGGTGAGCAGGCGACCGAGCCCTCTGCCCTGCGCGGACGAGTCGATACCCACGACGTAGACCTCGCCGAGCTGCGGGTCGGACGCCGTGGCCGGGTGCACCTTGGTCCAGTGGAATCCGAGCAGCTTGTCGGGCTCGGCGGGATCGAACGCGAGGAACAGGCCTTCGGGATCGAACCACGACTCGCGTCGGCGTTCCTCCACGTCGGCGGCCGTCCAACGCCCCTGCTCGGGATGCCACTCGAAGGCCGCCGCGTTGACGCGGAGCAGTTCGGCGTCGTCCTGCGGGCCGCCGTAGGTGCGCAGCAGCACCGAGTCGGGCACCTCGAGGGCGGGAAGATCGTCCTGCTCGAGGGATCGACGCAACTGCAGGAGTTCGCGGACACCGGTCAGACCGAGACGGCGCGCCACCGCCTGCGCGGCGGGCAGGTCGCCGTGTGCCCACACGCGGGTGCCGTCGCCGCCCTCGGTGAGTGCACGGTCGACGAGTTCGCGGCCGAGTCCGTGCCCGCGCTGCGGCGGGTCGACGACCACCTCTGCCATCGCCGGATGACCGTCCTGGGCAGGAACGACGTTCGCGTAGCCCGCGACCTCACCGTCCTCTCCGAACGCGACGAGATGCCGGGCCGCGCCCTCCCGTCCGAGGGAGTGCACCGCCTGTTCGGAGATCGGCGCGGTGCCGTCGGTCTGCGTCGCCCGCGACACCACGGCGCGTACGGCTTCGGCGTGGTCGGTGGACGGGTGGTCGACGAATTCCGTATCGGTGCTCACGGAACGAATTGTGCCCCGGACTCCCCTGCGCCCGAGTCACCCGCGCCGGATTCCTCCGCACGGGGGTCGTCGAGAAGCGTGTCGTCCACATCGTCGTCGTCGACATCGGGAGTGGCATTGCCACCCTTGCCCACGCGGTTGGAGGGACGCACCGCCTTGTAGCCGACGTTGCGGACCGTTCCGATCAGCGCTTCGTGCTCGGGGCCGAGTTTCGCTCGCAGACGTCGGACGTGGACGTCGACGGTGCGGGTACCACCGAAGAAGTCGTAACCCCAGACCTCCTGCAGCAGCTGGGCGCGGGTGAACACCCGACCCGCGTGCTGGGCGAGGTACTTGAGGAGTTCGAACTCCTTGTAGGTGAGGTCGAGGGGACGTCCGCGCAGGCGGGCGGTGTAGGTGCCCTCGTCGATCGTGAGTTCCCCGAGAGTGATCTTGCCGGTGTTCTCCGGTCCCACCGCGACACCCGAGCGGCCCATGAGCAGGCGCAGGCGCGCGTCGAGCTCGGCCGGTCCGGTGCTGGACAGCAGGATGTCGTCGAGTCCCCATTCGGGGTTGACGGCCACGAGTCCGCCTTCGGTGAGCACGGCGACGACGGGCAATGCCGACCCGGTGCTGCCGAGCAGTCGGCACAGTCCTCGCGCGGCCGCGAGATCGGAGCGGGCATCGACGATGGCGATATCCGCCGAACCCGCCTCGAGCAGCGACGAAACTTCTGTAGGAGCCGGCCTGACCGAATGCGGGAGCAGCGCCAAGGACGGCAGGACCGCATCCGGATTCGGGTCGGAGGTCAGAAGGAGCAGCTCCACCGGGCCTCCAGTTCTTCGCGCGACCAGCGCGGATAGGGGTCGTAAACGTCGTGCAACAGACTAACGCCCCGATTGTTACCGCTATGTAAGCACGAGAATTCCGTGGACGGCCTCGGAGCGGACGGGCGCGGCCCGACCGACGGCGCGTCCGACACAATGGTGGGCGTGCGCAAACTGATCTTCGGTCTCGTAGTCCTGCTCGGACTCGCAGTCCTCGCCGACTTCGGCGCGGCGGCGTGGTCGGAATACCGCGTCTCGCGTGCGCTGCGGGAGGGGGGCGTTCTCGAATCCGATCCGGCGGTGACCATCCACGGCTTCCCCTTCCTCCTCCAGGCCCGCGACGGTCACTACGAGAACGTCGAGATCGTGGCCGACAACGTCCACACCGATCTGCTCGGGGACATCACGGTCGAGGCCAATCTGATCGGTGCGCACGCCGAGGCCGGTGAGCTGCTCGACGGGTCGATCCGGTCGGTGCCCGTCGACCTGCTGTACGGCCGCGTCATGCTCGACGCCACCGAGCTCGGACAGCTCTACGGCATCCCCGACCTGCAGGTTTCCGCTCCCCCGGCGAGCAAGTCCGACGGGACGGGCGGATCCGGCGGGTCCGGTCCGACGACCGCCGGCGGGGTCGTCCTCACGGGGACGGTGCCGGTCGGACCGGTGGATGCGACGGTGAGTGTCCAGGCCGATCTGGTGCTCGACGGCGACCGCGTCCACATCGTCGCGTCGGATCTCTACTTCGGCCCCGAGGGACGCGCCGACTTCTCGGTTCCCGACGTCCTGAAGCCGGCGGTGCTCGGACTGTTCACGACGACGATCGAGCCGCAGAATCTGCCGTTCGGCGTGCGGCCCACCTTCGTCGAGGCGCGGGGCTCCCGGATCGTCATCGAGGGCGAGGCCCGCGACGTCGTCATCGATCTGCAGGAAGTGCAGACGCCCGCATGATCGCAGTGATCGTCCTCGTGGCCGTGATAGTCGCCACACTGGCGGTGGGAACGGCCCTGCGCACCCGTTCCGGCAAGCTCCGCACCACCGGCGCCGGCGCCTCGGCGGGCACCCACGAACTCCATCCCGCGCTGGCCACAGCGGGTGTCGGTGACGGCGTACCGGTGATCCTGCATTTCTCCGCGCCGTGGTGCGGACCGTGCGCGGCCGTGCGACGGGTCGTCGTGCAGGTTCTCGACCGCGATCCCGGTCGGGCACGCGAGGTCGAGCTGGATCTCGACGAAAATCCGGTCCTGGCACGGAAACTCGGGGTGCTGTCGCTGCCCACTACCTTCGTCTTCGACGGCGAGGGGCGCGAACGGTTCCGCGCGTCCGGCGTTCCGTCCGTCGACGACCTGCGCACAGCCCTGTCGTCGTTGTGATCCCGGGGGTCCACCCCCGAGGGGACGTGCGTTAAACTCCCTCGCGTGCAGAACCGCCACGAGCTGATGCTCACCCGACGCCGCGCAGTCGATCTGTGCCGCCTCGGTGGCTGTTGTTGTCCCTGCTGAACGCATCGACGGGCTGGCCCCGATCCTTGCGGCACCGATGCCGCCGAACCGATGCGTCGCCCCGCGGTCGTATGAATACCCTCCGCCCAGCGAATCAGAATCCAGCAGGAGATTCCCCATGTCCGTATCCACTCCCCGCACGTCCGGTCGGCAGGTCGACGTCCGTGGCCCGCGTTTCGCGGCGTGGATCACCACCGGCGTCCTCGTCCTCGCCCTGGTCGTCGCCACCTTCTCTCCCGTCGCAGCGGCCGTGATCCTGGCCCTGCAGACGATCGTGTTCGCTCTCGGAGCGGCACTCGGCCCGCGACGCAGCCCGTACGGTGCGCTGTTCGCGAGGCTCGTCGCTCCCCGCCTCGGTGCTCCGATCGAGACCGAGCCGGTGGAGCCGCTGCGGTTCGCGCAGCTCGTCGGATTCGTCTTCGCCCTCGTCGGAACGGTCGCGTTCTTCGCCGACGCCATCGTCGTGGGCTCGGTGGCCGCAGGCTTCGCGCTGTTCGCGGCGCTGCTCAACGCCGCCTTCGGCGTGTGTCTCGGCTGCCGGATCCACCCGCTGGTCGCTCGAATGCGTCGCGTGCCCGCCTGACCGGCGGTCACCGAACTCGACATCCCACACCTCACCCTGGCACGGACCCTCGCACGGGTTCCGGTCACGGAAACCTCCCGGATTCCCTCACCGAAAGGAACACCCATGGCTCGCTCCGACGTCCTGGTCTCCGCCGACTGGGCAGAGCAGAACCTCACTGCGCCGAAGACCGTCTTCGTCGAGGTCGACGAGGACACCTCCGCCTACGACGGCGGCCACGTCGAAGGTGCCGTCAAGCTCGACTGGCGCAAGGACCTGCAGGACGCCGTCCGTCGCGACTTCCTGAACCGTGAGCAGTTCTCCGAGCTCCTCTCACGCAAGGGCATCGCCAACGACGACACGGTCGTGCTCTACGGCGGCAACAACAACTGGTTCGCCGCCTACGCCTATTGGTACTTCAAGCTCTACGGCCACCAGGACGTCAAGCTCATCGACGGCGGCCGCAAGAAGTGGGAGCTCGACGGCCGTCCGCTGTCGAAGGACGAGGTCACCCGCCCGGCCACCGAGTACAAGGCCGCCGAGCCCGACTACTCCATCCGCGCCTTCCGCGACGAGGTCATCGACTCGATCGGCACCAAGAACATCGTCGACGTGCGTTCGCCCGACGAGTTCTCCGGCAAGATCCTCGCCCCGGCGCACCTGCCGCAGGAGCAGGCGCAGCAGCGCGGCCACGTCCCCGGCGCCATCAACATCCCGTGGAGCACCACCGCCAACGAGGACGGCACCTTCAAGTCCGACGAGGACCTCGAGAAGCTGTACGCCGAGAAGGGCTTCGACGACAGCAAGGAGACCATCGCCTACTGCCGTATCGGTGAGCGCTCGAGCCACACCTGGTTCGTGCTCCAGGAGATCCTCGGCAAGAAGAACGTCAAGAACTACGACGGCAGCTGGGTCGAGTACGGCTCGCTCGTCGGTGCACCCATCGAACTGGAGGTCAACTGATCATGTGCGGCGCCCCTGTCCAAACCCAGACCCTGCCCGCCGGCGTGGACACCGAGAAGGAGACGGTCATCACCGGCCGTGTCCTGAACGCCGACGGCGAGCCCGTGGGCGGTGCGTTCGTGCGCCTGCTCGACGGCACCGACGAGTTCACCGCCGAGGTCGTCGCCTCGGCGACCGGCGACTTCCGTTTTTTCGCCGCCCCCGGCGACTGGAAGATCCGCGCCCTGTCGAGCTCCGGCAACGGCACCTCCACCGTGAGCCCCACCGCTCCCGGCGTGCACAACGTGGACGTGACGGTCGCCAAGTAATCCGGCCGGAACACCCCGCCGAAGGGCTCTGCTCCACCAGGAGCGGAGCCCTTCGTCGTACCGGAAAAGGGGTTGTCTAGAATGACCGCGTGGTCATCTTCTTCGAAATCCTGCTGGTCGCCGCGGCGCTCCTCATCACCTGGTTCGCGCTGTACACCATCTACCGCGTGGTCTCCGACGGATCGTGACGAACGACGGATCGGACGCCCAGCGGCGTAGCGGCGACGAGGCGATCGCCCGGGCCGCCGAGCGCGCTCGCGCCACCGCCGAGCTGAACCTTCCCGTCCTGGCCGGGCTGCCGGGCGCCGAGGACACCGCGAACCTGCGGCTCGGCCCCGACCTGAGCCCTGCCCTGCTCGCCGTCCTTCCCTTGGTCGGTGTGTGGCGCGGCGAGGGTGAGGCCAACGATCCCGAGACCGGCGACTATCCGTTCGGTCAGCAGATCACCGTCGCGCACAACGGCGGCGCGTATCTGGTGTGGGAGTCGCGCACGTGGCGTCTCGACGACTCGGGTGAATACGTGGGCGAGGATCGGCGCGAGAGCGGCTTCTGGCGCGTGTCCGGAACGGGCGCGCCCGACAGCGACGATCCCGAGACGCTCGAACTGCTGCTGACGCACAGCTCCGGCGTCGTCGAGCTGTACTACGGCACCGCACTCACCCAGTCCTCGTGGGAGCTCGCGACCGACGTCGTGATCCGCACCAAGTCCGGTGAGGTCGTCGGTGGCGCCAAGCGCCTCTACGGCATCGTCGACGGCGGCGACCTCGCCTACGTCGAGGAGCGCGTCACCGCCGACGGCGAACTGAAGCCCCGGATGTCCGCCCGCCTGTCACGCCACATCGGCTGACCAGGCCTCTTTCTTCCGAGACTCGAACGGTCCGGGTCTGTTCCCCTGTGAGGGAACAGACCCGGACCGTTTTTCTCAGTTCTCCTCGACGACCGTCGTGCCGGTGGCACTCTTCTTGTCGGCATGTTCACCGTCGCCTCGTACACGGAGTGCATCGGGTTCGCCGGCATGGACCCGGTGGATTCCGGCGTCCTCGGCATCCTCGGCTGCGTTCTCGCCGTCCTCGCACTCGTCCGGGATGGCCCGCGTGTGGATGACGACCTCGGGTGCGGGTAGTTCCTGAGCAGCCTCGAGTTCCTCGGCCGACCGCACCTCGGGCCACTGACGGGTGATCGGCTCCGGCCGCTCGCCCAGGTCCTCGCGGATACCGCGCACCAGGCTGTACATCATGATGAAGCCCATCACGAAGAACGGCAGACCCACCACGGTGATGACCTGTTGCAGGGCGTCGAGCCCGTCCTTACCGGTCGCGACGAGCATGGTCGCTGCGACCAGGCCCATGAGCACCGCCCAGAACAAGCGCTGATGGATGGGCGCCTTCCCCTCGTGACCGGCCGCCATCATGTCGAGCACCATCGCGGTCGAGTCCACCGAGGTGACGAAGAAGATCACCACCAGGATGATCGCGATGCCGGACACCAGGCCGGTGAGGGGGAAGTTGCCGAGGAATTCGAACAACGCACCCGGGATGTCCCCGTCGCCCACGACCCGCTCGACGAGACCACCGTTGCCCTCGAGTTCGATGTGGAACGAGCCCATCCCGAAGATGCTGAACCAGATCACCGAGAACAGCACGGGCAGACCGAGGACACCGCCGACGAACTCGCGGATGGTGCGGCCTCGCGAGATGCGCGCGATGAAGATGCCGACGAAGGGCGACCACGTGATGGTCCACGCCCAGTAGAAGACCGTCCAGGTGTTCTGCCAGCCGGAGTCGGCGAAGGTGTCGTTCCAGAACGCCAGGCGCGGCAGGGCCTCGGCGTAGATACCGGCCGACTCGATCATGCCCTTGAGCAGGAACAGACTCGGTCCGGTGACGAGCACGAAGACCAGCAACATCACGGCCATGCCGATGTTGATGTTCGACAGGCGCTTGATGCCCTTGTCGAGACCGAGAGCGACCGAGATGCCGGCCATCACCGTCACGATCGCGATGAGGGCGATCTGGACGATCCCGGATTCCTGGATGTCGAACAGCTGCGCGAGACCGGCGTTGATCTGCAGGGTGCCCAGGCCGACCGAGGTCGCGACACCGAAGATGGTGCCGATGATCGCGACGACGTCGATGGTCTTGCCGATCGGGCCGTAGATGCGACCTCCGAGCAGGGGCGCGAAGATCGAGCTGACGCGCGGCGGCAGGTGCCGCTTGTAGATGAAGTAACCGAAGCCCAGGCCGGGCAGGGCGAAGATCGTCCAGGTGTGCAGTCCGAAGTGGTAGAGCGCGAAGCCCATGGCCTCTTCCGCGGCCTCCACGGACTGCGGCTCGACATCTTGCATGGGCGGGTTCGCGAAGTGGGAGATCGGCTCGGCGACGCCCCAGAACATGAGGATCGTGCCGATACCGGCGGCGAACAACATGGCGAACCACGCCAGGGTCGAGTGCTCGGGCCGTTCGTCGTCGCCGCCGAGCCGGACCCGGCCGTAATGGGTGAAGGCGATTCCGACGAGGAAGAGCAGGAAGGTCGTGACGCCCAGGATGTAGAACCATCCGAGGTTCGTCATGATCCAGTTGGACGCGGTACTGAAGATGGAATCGACGCCGTCGGTGAACGCGATCGTCACGACGACGAAGAGCAGCGCGATGAGCGCAGAAGAGAAGAAAACCCCCGGTGACGTGCGCAATCTTAACGAATCGTGAGCTTTTTGAAGTATCGGCACCAAACCGGTGTACCCAGAACGGACGAACTTGTACACCCGAAACGCCGATTTTGCACGAATGCGAACAGCCCCCGAGCCGCACCGCCGCACGGATCGCTCCGTGGACCGGCGGTCCCGATCGGACGGACCGGGAGCTCGGGGGCCGGGTGACTACTTGGGATTCGCCAGCCGCGCGCGGTCGGTGAATTCCGTCGTCTCGAGCAGCTAGCGGGTAGCCACCTCACGCGTCCGAATATCAATCACTTCCAGACCACCTCCTTCCTCGTGTACCAGCGAAACTACGCTTCGTTCACGAGGCGGGCAACGCATTTTTCTCGACGCGAACGACCAGGTCGGCGGCGGTATCCGCGGGCAGGCGGTGGGTGACCACCACGACGGTGCGCTCGGGGCCGACCAAGCGTGCGTCGCGGTCCAGGAGGAGTCGCTGCATCAGGTCGGCGCTCTCGTCGTCGAGATGTTCCGTGGGTTCGTCGAGCAGCAGGATCCGTGCGGGCGACAGCAGAGCCCGGGCCAGCAGGAGGCGACGGCGCTGCCCACCGGAGACCGTGCGGGCTCCGGCCCCCAGGACGGTGTGGACTCCCTGCGGGAGTCCGTCCACCCACTCCCCCAGCCCCACGGCGCCGAGGGCGGCCAGTGCCTCGTCCTCGTCCACGTCGCCCCGCGCGACACGCAGGTTCTCGAGGATCGACGTGTCGAACAGGTGGGCGTCCTCCGCGAAGAAGCCGATCTTGCGGCGCAGGGCCGCGGGATCGATGTCCGCGAGGTCGACACCGTCGAGCGTCACTGCGCCTCCGCGTGGGGCGAGCAGACCCGCGAGCGTCATGAGCACGGTGGTCTTGCCGCTGCCGCTGCCGCCCACGATCGCGACGCGACAGCCCGGCCTCAGGTCGAGGTCGACCGGTTCCGTGGACGGTCCGCCGGGCCATCCGCCTCGCAGACCCACCGCACGTAGCCGGCCGGGTCCGTCGGCCGGTTCGATGCCGTGCGGCACCGTCCTGTCGGCGCGGTCGAGCATCTCCGTGATGCGACCGGCCGCCAGGCGTGCGCGGTTGAGGGTCTGCGCGGCTGCCGGGAGGACGGCGGTGGCCTCGAACGCCGACAGCGGCAGCAGGACGAGGATGCCGAGTGTCGTCGGGCTCATGGCCGCCGGACCGGAGCCGAAGACGGCGATACCGACGAGGAGCGCACCGAGCACACTCGCGCCGACCGCGAGGGGTGCGGCCGCGTCGGCGAACGCCGCGGGGACCGCGGAACGGTCGGTGGCACGGACGGAGGCGATGTTCGCGGCGCGGGCCCGCCGGGCGAGCGGGTCGAGCCGTCCCGCGACCCGCAGTTCCGCCGCGTGGTCCAGCACCGTGACCGCGTCCTCGGTGAAGCGGGTCCGTGCGGCGTTCGCATCGGCGTCCGCACGGGCCGCGGCGCGGGCGGACAGCCACGGTGCGAACAGTCCGGCAACGAGCAGCGCCGCGGCGAGGACCGCGCCGGCAGCGGGAGCGATGACGGTGAGGGTCACGACCGCCGCGAGGGAGAGCACGGCCGCGACGGCGATGGGCACGAGTGCGCGCACCACGACGTCGCCGAGAGCGTCGACGTCGGCACCGGTGCGCGCGAGCAGGTCGCCGCGTCCCACGCCCAGGGCGGCGGCCGGGTCGCCGTCCGCGAGTCGCCGGTAGAGATTCGCGCGGGCCGAGGTGGTGCCGCGCAGCGCGGTCTCGTGCGTTGCGAGTCGTTCGAAGTAGCGGAACAACCCGCGGGAGATTCCCAGCGCCCGCACCGCGACGACCGCGACGGTCAGGTCCAGGACGGGCGGCATCTCCCATGCCCGCACGATCAGCCACGCCGAGAGACCGGCGAGCAGCAGGGCACTGCCGAGGGTCGCGACACCGGCGAGGACGGCGAGCAGCACTCGGCGCGGCTCGAGTTCGAGCAGGGCCATCGCCCGGCGCAGATCCTTCACCGGGACACCTCCGTCGGTGCTGCGTGGACGGTGACGACCTCGTCCGCGATGGCGAGCAGGGTGGGGCGATGCGCCACGACCACCACGGTGCGGCCGGCCGCGGCGAGCCCGCGCAGCGTGGACAGGACGGTGGCCTCGGTGTCCTCGTCGAGGTGGGCCGTGGGTTCGTCGAGCAGCAGGACCGGGCGCGGGGAGGCGAGGGTGCGGGTGAGCGCCAGTCGCTGACGTTGGCCGAGCGACAGGCCCGTGCCGCCGGCCCCCACGACGGTCCGCCAGCCGTCCGGGAGTTCGGCGAGCACGCTGTCGAAGCCGGTGGCGGCGCAGACGTCGTCGAGTTCGGTGGCCTCCGGGTCGACACCGGTGAGTCGCAGATTGTCGGCGAGCGTGCCGGGCAGCAGCACCGGCCGCTGCGGAAGCCACGCCATCTGCGACCACCAGTTCTCGTCGCCCGCGACGGGACGTCCGTCGACGGTGACGGTCCCCTCGCTCGGCTCGGCGAGCCCGAGCAGCGCCAGCAGGGCGGTGGACTTGCCGGCCCCGTTGGCGCCGGTGAACGCGGTGATCCGGCCGGGACGGCAGATCGCGTCGAGCCGGTGCGGGGCGCAACCGTCGCGGCCGGGCACGGAGACGCCGTCGAAGACGATCTCGCAGTTCGCGACCCGGTCGGTGCCGATCGTGTCCGTGGAGGTGCGACGCGAGGAGGCGCGGCGAGAGGAGGCGCCGTCCGGCACCGAGTCGAGCACGGCGAATGCCTTGTCGGCCGCCGCCATCCCGTCCTCGGCGGCGTGGAACTTGCTGCCGACGGTGCGCAGCGGGAGGTAGGCCTCCGGCGCGAGGATCAACGCGATGATGCCGGCTTCGAGGGGCATGGATCCGTAGACGAGGCGCATACCGATGCTCACGGCGACGAGGGCGACGGACAGCGTCGCGAGGAATTCGAGGACCGTGCCGGACAGGAAGGCCACGCGCAGGGCCGACATCGTAGTCGCGCGATGCTCGTCGCCGAGTTCGCGCACGCGATCGGCGGGCCCCTTCTCACGACCGAGGGCGCGCAGTGTGGGAAGACCCGCCAGGAGGTCGAGCAGTTGTGACGACAGTGTCGTCATCGCGCGCAGGGTGCGGTCGGCCTTGCCTTTGGTGAGCAGGCCGATGAGGATCATGAAGATCGGGATGAGCGGCAGCGTGATCACGACGATGACCGCCGAGGTGAGGTCGTGCAGGGCGATCACGACGATCGTCACCGGGGTGAGGATCACGGCCAGCAGCAGCGCCGGCAGATAGCCGGTGAGATATTCCTTCAGCCCGTCGAGTCCGCGGGTGAGAACCACCGCGATCTCGTCGCGTCGCGGGTCGAGTTCGCGCGGGGGCAGATTCGCCGCGGAATCGAGGACCTCGTGTTCGAGTTCGGCGACCACGCGGGTCGCGGACCGGTGCGCGTACCGCGACTGCAGCCACGTCACCGCGACCCGCACGACGATCGCCACCGCGAGGATCGCCAGTTCGGTCGTCCAGTCGCCGACGGACCGGGCGTCGGTGGTGATGACGCCCGCGAGGACCCGTCCGATCATGAGTGCGGTGACGACGACCATCACGACATCGACCACCGAGGTGACCACGGTCAGGACGAGATATCCGCGGGCTGCGGCCGAGTAGCGCCACAACCGCGGGTCCACCGGCCCCCGCCGACGCGCGGGCGCGTCGGCGGGGGCTGCGGACTGCGTCATGCTCACTTCGAGCCGATCTTCAGACCGATCGAGTGCGGGATGTGGTCGGTCGACAGACGCTGACGGAACACCCAGTACGTCCAGCCCTGGTAGGCGAGGACGACCGGGGTCATGAACGCTGCGGCCCACGTCATGACCTTCAGTGTGTACGGGCTCGACGACGCGTTCTCGATCGTCAGCGACCAGGACGGGTCGAGGGTCGACGGCATGACGTTCGGGAACAGCGACGCGAACAGCAACACCGAGGTCGCGGCGATCGCGACGGTGGTGAACACGAACGCCCAGCCCTCACGCGCGACGATGGTCAGCGCGACCACCGCGAGCAGGGAGATCGCCGCCACGGCGACGAGCGCGATCGTCCAGCCCTTGCCGTAGGCGAGTTGGGTCCACACCACGAACGCACCGGCCACGAGGACGGCGGGCACGGCCAGCTTCCGCGACATCGCCACGGCATCCGTCCGGACCTGTCCCTCGGTCTTGAGCGCGATGAACACCGCGCCGTGCAGCGCGAAGACCAGCGCCGTCGTCGCACCGCCGAGCAGGGCGTACGGGTTCAGCAGGTCGAAGAATCCGCCGACGTACTGCTTGTCGGCGTCGATCGCCACGCCGCGCACGATGTTCGCGAACGCCACACCCCACAGTACGGCGGGCACCCACGAGCCGAAGATGATCCCCCAGTCGCAGCGGCGACGCCAGGTCGGATCGTCGACCTTGCCGCGCCACTCGATGGCGCACACCCGCACGATCAGGGCGAGCAGGATCAGCAGCAGCGGGAGATAGAAGCCCGAGAAGAGGGTCGCGTACCACTCGGGGAACGCCGCGAACAGCGCACCACCCGCGGTGATGAGCCAGACCTCGTTGCCGTCCCAGACCGGACCGATCGTGTTGAGCAGCACCCGGCGCCGGGTGTCCGCCTCGACGGTCCTACCGCGGCCGAGCACCGGGAAGTGCATGCCCACACCGAAGTCGAACCCCTCGAGGACGAAGTAGCCGGTGAACAATACTGCGATGAGAATGAACCAGATTTCCTGAAGTCCCATGTCCGCCCACTCCTAGTACGCGAAGGACAGCTGTTTCGGCTGCGTGTCGTCGGTGTCGTCGTCGGAGCCCGGCGGTTGCGCGTCGTGCTCCTGCGGGCCTTCCATCGCGTACTTGCGGATGAGCCAGAACCACACCACGCCGAGCGCTGCGTAGACGAGGGTGAAGGCGATCAGCGAGGTGAGCACCGTTCCTGCCGCATGATCGGAGACACCCTGGTCGACGGTGAGCCGGATCATGTCCACGCCCGTGGGATTCGGATGCACCACCCAGGGCTGCCGGCCCATCTCGGTGAAGATCCAGCCCGCACTGTTGGCGAGGAAGGGCGTGGGGATCGCGACGAGCGACAGCGTCGAGAACCACCTCTGGTCGGGCACCCGGCCGCCGCGGGTGACCCACAGCCCGGCCAGGGCCAGGGCCGCGGAACCGGCGGCGAGGCCGATCATCGCGCGGAACGACCAGTAGGTGACGAACAGGTTGGGCTTGTAGTTGCCGGGGCCGAATTGCTGTTCGTACTGCGCCTGCAGGTCCTCGACGCCCTGGAGGGTCACGCCGCTGAACTCGCCCTGCGCGAGGAAGGACAGCACGTAGGGCACGTCGAGGACGTGGATCACGCCGTCGCAGTCGTTGTGCGTGCCGATCGTGAGGATCGAGAAGTTGGGGTCGGTCTCGGTGTGGCACAGCGACTCGGCCGAGGCCATCTTCATCGGTTGCTGCTCGAACATGAGCTTGGCCTGGACGTCGCCGGTGACGAACAACCCGATGCCCGAGATGATCATGACCATCAGGCCGAGGCGGGTCGCGGGGCGGAACAGTCCGCGGGCGTCGTTCTCGAGGCGCTGGGCCTCCTCGGGTTCCGAGGTGCGGATCTCGGCGGCGCGTCGCATGTTGCGGACCATCCACCAGCCACCGATGCCGGCGACGAAGGTTGCGGCGGTGAGGAATCCGCCGGCGACCGCGTGGGGGAAGGCTGCGAGCGCGGTGTTGTTGGTGAGCAGTTCCCAGATGCTCGTCAGCTCGGCGCGGCCGGTCTCGGGGTTGTAGGTGGCCCCGACGGGATGCTGCATGAACGAGTTCGCCGCGATGATGAAGAAGGCGGAGGCGTTCACGCCGATCGCGACGAGCCAGATGGTCGCGAGGTGCACGAGTTTCGGCAGGCGCGTCCAGCCGAAGATCCACAGGCCGAGGAAGGTCGACTCCATGAAGAAGGCGACGAGACCTTCGAGGGCGAGGGGTGCGCCGAAGACGTCGCCGACGAAGCGGGAGTACTCGCTCCAGTTCATGCCGAATTGGAATTCCTGCACGATGCCGGTCGCGACACCGAGCGCGAAGTTGATCAGGAACATCTTCCCGAAGAACTTCGTGAGGCGGTACCAGTGATCCTTGCCGGTGACCACCCACATCGTCTGCATGATCGCGACGAGCGGCGCGAGGCCGATCGTCAACGGCACGAGGATGAAGTGATACACCGTCGTGATCCCGAACTGCCACCGGGACAGATCCAAGACGTCCATTGCCACTCCGAGTGAGGCCCGGTCGATACGGAGATCCGGAGCGGGGCCGACGCTGCGGTTCTCGTTCGCGAAGACACGCCGGTAGTACTGCTCCGGCCTTGCTACTACCGAATGTAGTAGCGATTGCGCGAAGTGGGACAGGTTCGTGTCGCCCGACACATCGGACTCACGTCACATCGGATACGGATCACCCGCGGGGGCACACCCGCCGCCACTCAGGAAGCTGCATCGACCGATTCGCTCACGAAGCGGCGTCGACCGCCTCGTCGACGAGGCCTTCGATCTCGCCCTCCTGGACCCGCGAGACCAGCGCGTGCCCGTTGAGGGTGTGCACCCGCACCGCGAGCGCCACGCTGGAGATCAGCCAGAGACCGTCGGCGACGACGAGATCCGCCGGGCGCAGCGGCTCGTACCGGACCGTGAAGTCCCGCTCCCCCGCCAGGTCGAACAGTGCCTGCTGCGTGGTGCCGGGGAGGATCCCCTGCTCCGGCGGCGGAGTGAGCAATGTCCGGCCACGCGCGACGAGCACCGTCGACCGCGGACCCTCGAGCACGTAGCCCTCGGCACTGACGAAGATCACGTCGTCGGCGCCGACCGACTCGGCGTGACGCAGTGCCGCCATGTTCGTCGCGTACGACAGCGTCTTGGCACCGAGGAGCTGCCACGGCGCCTTCTGCGCCAGATCGGTCGAAAAACCCCGTTCGAGGGTCACCACGGACACGCCGTCGCGCCGTGCGATGCCTACACGCTCGGCCACCGGCGTCACGAGCAGGAAGGCCGTCGGCGTGTCGGCGCCCTCACGACCACGCGTGTAGACCAGGCGCAGCACGCCCTCCTGCTCGGCGCCCCACTGTTCGAGTGCCACGTCGACGGCGAGCCGCCAGTCGTCGCGATCGGGTTCGGGCAACTGTGCGGCGGCCGCGGACGCCGCGAGCCGGGCGAGATGCAGTTCGAGCGCACGCGCCCGGCCGCCTCGCACGAGCAACGTCTCGAACACCCCGTCGCCACGAAGAACACCGAAATCGTCGGCGTGCAGAAGGGGTGCGTCCGCATCCCTCACCTCGCCGTCCAGCGTCACCAGCACCCGCTCAGCCATGGCGCTCAGCCTAGCCACTGGCAGACCTGTCGGCCGGTTCCCCATAGACTGGTGTCGTGACCGAGTCTCCGATCGTGTCCGAAAGCGCCCTTCTCGCACTTCCCGGCGCAGTCGCCTCGCCTTCCGGCGGGCCCGATGCCGGACTTCCCTGGCATTACGGCGACCCGCTCGGCGAGCAACGTGCCGCCGCCACGTCCGCCGCCGTGGTCGACCGTTCCACCCGCTTCGTCCTCGCTGTTCCGGGCGACGAACGCCTGAGCTGGCTGCACACCATTTCCAGCCAGCACATCGCGTCGCTCCCGAACGGCACCTCCGCCGAGAACCTGAGCCTCGACGCGAACGGCCGCGTCGAACACCACTTCGTGCAGACCGACCTCGACGGCGTGACGTGGATCGACACCGAAGCCGACCGCGGACCCGACCTGCTGGCCTTCCTGAAGAAGATGGTGTTCTGGGCGAAGGCAGAACCCCGCGACGGCAACGAACTCGCGGTCCTGAGCCTCCTCGGGCCGGACGCCGGCAGCCCCGCCGTGCTCGCCGTGCTCGGGATCGACGCGCTGCCGGCCGAACCCTATGCCGCCGTCGCCCTGCCCGCCGGTGGCTTCGTCCGCCGCATGCCGTGGCCCACCGAGCACTCCTTCGACCTCCTGGTGCCACGCGAGTCGCTCACCGCGATCTTCACCGCCCTGCGGGACGCCGGCGCGCGTCCGGCCGGCAGCTGGGCGTTCGAGGCCCTGCGCGTCGAAGCGGTCCGTCCCCGGATCGGTGTCGACACCGACGAGCGCACCATCCCCCACGAGGCCCGCTGGGTCGGCGGACCCGAGCAGTACGGCGCCGTCCACCTCGACAAGGGCTGCTACCGCGGTCAGGAGACCGTCGCGCGGGTCCACAACCTCGGCAAGCCCCCGCGACATCTCGTCCTTCTCCATCTCGACGGCTCGGCCGACGGACGACCCGAGACGGGCGACGACATCACCGCCGGAGGTCGCGCGGTCGGACGCATCGGCACGATCGTCGACCATCACGAACTCGGGCCGATCGCGCTTGCGCTCGTCAAGCGCACCATCACGCCCGACACGGCCCTCGTCGCAGGACCGTGCGCGGCGTCCATCGACCCCGACTCCATCCCTCCCGACGACGGCATCCAGGCAGGAAGGGCGGCGGTCGACCGATTGCGCGGCCGGTGACCGCCGAGACGGCCGGCACGCGGCCGGCGACCTCGGGGACCGTCGCAGCGGTCTGCGTCGTGCACACGCTGCACGAGACCGGACTGCGGCGTAATCCCGTCACCGCGATCGACAAGCGTCCCGTCGACGGGCCGGTGCACGTCGGCGAGCTCGGCTTGACCGGCGACCGCCAGTGCGACACCGCCAACCACGGCGGCGTCCACAAGGCCGTCTACGCCTTCTCTCAGGACGAGTCGCGCCGCTGGGGCACCGAACTCGACCGGGAACTGCCCATCGGCTGGTTCGGCGAGAATCTGCACGTCGCCGGGTTCTCCCCCACC
This sequence comes from Rhodococcus sp. GQ147, assembly GCF_059759155.1. Classification (NCBI taxonomy): domain Bacteria; kingdom Bacillati; phylum Actinomycetota; class Actinomycetes; order Mycobacteriales; family Nocardiaceae; genus Rhodococcus; species Rhodococcus sp. GQ147. Next base: position 163,277 of record NZ_JCAXDU010000003.1, on the reverse strand, counting down.
GACGCCGTCATCGGCGAGCGGTGGCGCGTCGGCGACGGCGGTCTGCTCCTCGAGGTGACCGGCCCCCGTACCCCTTGCCGCACCTTCGCGATCCGTTCGGAGGAGGGCGACTGGGCCACCCGGTTCGTCGCTCGCGGCGATTGCGGCGCGTACCTGAAGGTGATCTCCGAGGGACCGGTGGCCGCGGGCGACCGCATCGTCGTCGAGCACGTCCCCTCCCACGCGGCCACGGTGCGCGATCTGTTCACCGGGCAGGGCCACGAGCGGGTCGCCGCGATGCTCGAGCAGCAGGCCGACATCGCTCCCAGCGTCGCCGACAAGGCCCGCCGCCTCGCCGGACGACCACAGGAGGGGCGGGCACGGAAGGGAGAGAGTCGTTGAGCGTCGAACTGGTCGAGGTGGTGCGCTCGGGCTTCCGGGAGTGCATCCACCGCGGCTCGCTGATCGTTCTGGACCCGGACGGCGAGGTCCTCGTCTCGCTGGGCGAGGTGCACACGCCGATCTATCCGCGGTCGTCGAACAAGCCGATGCAGGCGGTCGCGCTGCTGCGCGCCGGCTTCGTCCCCCGCGACTCCGCCGAACTCGCGATCGCCACGGCGTCGCACGAAGGTGAGGCCGACCACGTGGAGGCCGTCGAGCGGATCCTGTCCGGTGCCGGTTTCACCGAGAAGGACCTGCGCTGCCCGACGGATCTGCCCGGCAACGAACTCACCCGCGCCGAGGTGCTCGCCGCCGGACGCACGCCGCGGTCGATCTACATGAACTGCTCGGGCAAGCACGCGGCGATGCTCGCGGCGTGCGCGGCGAACGGCTGGGACACCGACGGCTACACCGACGCCGGCCACCCGCTGCAGCAGCTGGTGACCGAGACGATCCTCGAACTGACCGGCGACATCGAGGACACCGATCTCGGAATCGACGGCTGTGGTCTGCCGATCGTGCCCGTCCCCCTGTTCAATCTCGCCCGCGCCTACTCGCGGCTCGCGACGGCGGAGGTCGGCACGCCCGAGCGCGCCGTCGCCGACGCGGTGCGCGAGCATCCGTTCCTGATCTCCGGCACCGGCAAGGACGATCTGAAGCTCATGCGCGCGGTGGGCGGTCTGCTGTGCAAGGCGGGCGCCGACGGGATCCACGCCGGCGCGCTGCCGGACGGCACATCTTTCGCCTTCAAGATCGACGACGGGCACGAGCGGGCACGCCTCCCGCTCACCGCGGCCCTGCTCCACCGCCTCGGAGCGGGTGCCGCCGCGAACGCCGCGACCTTCGATTCCGAACGGCTGGCGGTGCTCTCGTCGGCACCGGTCTTCGGTGGTGGCGTGCGAGTCGGCACCGTCCGGGCCGTCCCGGGGGTGTTCTGAAGGGCATCTCTATCACATTTCAACAGCATTCATGCAGGTCGGGTCGTTATGAGGCGTAACGGACACCGGCCCAGCCGGGTGTGTGGAGGCGCAACCGAAGTTTCCACGCTAAAGTGGGCGTCAGGAAAATACTCAACACACCGGGGCCGCCACTTTTCCCCAGGCCGCCCCGTCAAAGCGCGAGGGGGTTGGCCATGGGCCGCGGCCGGGCTAAGGCAAAGCAGACCAAGGTTGCACGGCAACTCAAGTACAGCTCGCCGTCCACCGACTTCGAGAGCCTCCAGCGAGAGCTGTCTGGCGGAGCAACCAACTCGCAGCGGGACGAAGTCTTCGCCGAGCAACGTTCCGGTTGGGACGACGACTACGACGACGACTGGCGTCGCTGACCTGATATCACTCTCCGACGGAGGGGGAGGCCGACTTTCGGCTCCCCCTCCGTCGGTGGTGTGGTCGGCGTTCGACGCGAGGCCGGACGGCGCTCGTCACCGTCCGCAGCCTTCGAGCCTGTGACTTCCGAGTTCACAACACGGCAGTAGCCGAGAGGCCGGTTCCCCCATTCATTCTGGGGGAACCGGCCTTTCGTCGTGTTCGCGTCGGGCGACGCGCGCCCGTCAGAAGCGCGGGTGGTCTCCGAGCAGCACCGCGCGCTCGTCGGCGCCGTCCTGCGCCTTGCGGACCGTGCCGAGCGTCCAGCAGTCGATGTGCCGGGCGGTGAGCACCGCCAGAGCCCGGTCGACGTCCTCGGGGGCCACGATGGCCACCATGCCGACGCCCATGTTGAAGGTCTTTTCCATCTCGACCCGCTCGACCCGTCCGCGCTGCGCGATGAGGCCGAAAACCGGAGCCGGGCTCCAGGTGGTGCGGTCGAGCTCTGCGACGAGCCCCTTGGGCATCACGCGCGCGAGGTTCGCGGCGAGACCACCACCGGTGACGTGGCAGAAGGTACGCACCTCGGTCTCGGCGGCGAGCGCGAGGCAGTCCTTGGCGTAGATACGGGTGGGCTCGAGCAGCTCCTCGCCGAGGGTGCGACCGAACTCGTCGACGTGCGCCGTCAGGCTCATCTTGCCGATGTCGAGCAGCACCTTGCGGGCGAGCGAGTAGCCGTTCGAGTGCAGACCCGAGGCGCCCATCGCGATGACGACGTCGCCGGGGCGCACGCGGTCGGGTCCGAGCAGCTTCTGGGCCTCGACGACACCCACGCCGGTCGCGGACAGGTCGTAGTCGTCGGCCGCCATGACGCCCGGGTGCTCGGCGGTCTCGCCACCGAGCAGCGCGCAACCGGCCTGGACGCAGCCCTCGGCGATGCCGGCGACGATCTCCGCGACCCGCTCGGGCACCACGCGACCGACGGCGATGTAGTCCTGCAGGAAGAGCGGCTCGGCGCCGCAGACCACAAGGTCGTCGACGACCATGGCGACGAGGTCGAGACCGACCGTGTCGTGCTTGTCGAGTGCCTGCGCCACCGCGAGCTTGGTGCCGACACCGTCGGTGGACGCCGCGAGCAGCGGCTCCTCGTATCCGTCCTTGAGCGCGAACAGACCGGCGAACCCACCCAGGCCGCCCATGACCTCCGGGCGGGTGGCCCTCTTCGCGTGCGGGGCGAACAGTTCGACGGCTCGGTCACCGGCCTCGATGTCCACGCCCGCCGCGGCGTAGGAAGCTCCGGGGGTTGCGTCCTCGGTCATGAGTTGTCGGCTCCAGCCTCGAGTTGTGTCTTGTCGTGAAATATCTGGCTACATGCGGGCAGGCACACCTGCGTCCGGGCATGCGAAACGCACGCCGAACCGTGCCGACCGCGGCACTTACGGTACCCGACCAGCTTCTACGGCCGACTGAGAACGTCCGCGTTGTCGTTGTCCAACACGGTCGGGGTGGCCGAATCGGTGTCGACGACGCCGGCGAGGACGTCCTTGCCCGCCTGATGTTCGCTGGGGAGTGCGATCGGGTAGTGGCCGTCGAAACATGCAGCGCACAAACGGGATGCGGGCTGCTCGGTGGCGCCGATCATGCCGTCGATCGAGATGTAGCCGAGCGAGTCGGCACCGATCGACCTGCGCACCATCTCGACCATCTCGTCGTAGTCGTGCCCCTCCTCGACGGTGTCGCGGGTACCTGCACCGTTGGCGATCAGCTCGGCCGGCGACGCGAAGTCGATGCCGTAGAAGCAGGGCCACTTGACCGGCGGCGAGGCGATGCGCACGTGGATCTCGAGAGCACCGGCCTCGCGCAGCATGCGGATCAGGGCGCGCTGGGTGTTGCCACGCACGATCGAGTCGTCGACGACGACGAGGCGCTTACCGCGGATCACCTCGCGCAGCGGGTTGAGCTTGAGCCTGATACCGAGCTGGCGGATGGTCTGGCTGGGCTGGATGAAGGTGCGGCCGACGTAGGCGTTCTTCATCAGGCCCTGGCCGTACGGGATCCCCGAGCCCTGCGCGTAACCGACGGCGGCCGGGGTGCCCGACTCGGGTACCGGGATGACCAGATCGCCGTCGATCGGGTGTTCCTTCGCGAGCCGGCGGCCGATCTCCACGCGGGTCGCGTGGACGGAGCGACCGGCGATGGTCGAGTCGGGGCGCGCGAGGTAGACGTACTCGAAGACGCAGCCCTTGGGTTCGGGGTTCGCGAAGCGCGACGAGCGCACACCGTCCGCGTCGATCGCGAGCAGTTCGCCGGGCTCGATGTCGCGAACGAAGGAGGCACCGACGATATCGAGGGCGGCGGTCTCGCTGGCGACGACCCAGCCGCGGTCGAGGCGTCCGAGGCACAGCGGGCGGATACCCCAGGGGTCGCGGGCCGCGTAGAGGGTGTGCTCGTCCATGAAGGTCAGGCAGAACGCGCCGCGCAGCTGCGGGAGCAGCTTCATCGCGGCCTCTTCGATCGTGCTGTCCTTCGCGCCGTGAGCGAGCAACGCACCGACGGTGTCGGAGTCGGAGTTCGCCGCACCGGGCCGTGTGGGATCGAGCACGCCGAGACGACGTCCGCGTTCGGCGAGTTCGGCGGTGTTGACGAGGTTGCCGTTGTGGCCGAGCGCGACGCCCGAGCCGGCGGCGGTGGTGCGGAAGATCGGCTGCGCGTTCTCCCAGGTCGTCGACCCGGTTGTGGAATAACGGCAGTGGCCGATGGCGATGTGGCCGGTCATCGCGGCGAGCGTCTGCTCGTCGAAGACCTGGCTGACGAGACCGAGATCCTTGAACACGAGCACCTGCGAACCGTCGGCCACGGCGATGCCCGCAGCTTCCTGCCCTCGGTGCTGCAGCGCATAGAGACCGTAGTAAGTGAGCTTCGACACGTCCTCGCCGGGAGCCCACACTCCGAACACTCCGCACTCTTCGCGGGGTTCGTTCTCGGGTTCGGTGGAGGCGAGAAGATTACGTGTGTGGACCGACAGATCGGCACTGGTCACGGACGTGCTCCCTGAGGCTGGACAAGCGGGGCTCCCCCCATTCTACGGGCAGCGCGGGGTGCTTCTTCCCGGACGCCCGGCGTGAACCCCGGCAAACGTCAGAGTCGGGCGATCGGGAGCAGCCGTCCGATCTCCGCTGCGCGCCCACCCGACGCCTCCACCGCACCCGAGTCCACGGCCCCGGCGAAATCGATGCTGCCGACCACCAGACGCAGCCACGTCCGCGGATCGGTCTCGACGACGTTCGGTGGTGTCCCCCGCGTGTGACGCGGGCCTTCGATGCACTGGACGGCCACGAAAGGCGGCACCCTGACCTCCACACTCGACCCAGGGGCTATCTGCTCGAGGCTGCGGGCACTGAGCCGCACAGCGGCGGCGAGATCGGAGCGCGGCGGTTTCTCGTCGCTCTCCCCCCTCATCCACGGACCCACCCGTTCGAGAGCTGCGCGCAGTTCGGCGGGGTCGACGGGTCTCCGGGGTGCCATGGCAGCACACCCTAGCGACGCGCGTCGCGCTCGGAAGTACGCAGCCTCGTCGCGATGCCCACGGCGACGGCCCCGCCGGCGTTGATCGCCAGGTGCAGGAGCATCGGCGCGACGACGCTGCCGGTCCGTCGTCGCAGTTCGTCGAACACCACCCCGCTCAGGGCGGTGAGCGCGACGGTTCCGGGCACCGAGTCCCCGGCGTGCCGGGCGGGGGCGACGTGCCAGAGCCCGAAGGCTACCGAGGTCAGCACCCGGTGCCACCTCCGTGACTCGCGGCGGGTCAGGGCGTACAGAACCGATCGGAACAGCAGCTCCTCGGCCAGGACCGTCCCGAAGGGGATGTGCACGAAGACCCACTCGGTGTGGTCGGCGCGTCGCGCTCCGGCGGCCATCCGCCGTCGTACGGGTGGGACGGCGAGCATCACCGTGTAGGCCGCGACGGGCAGGACCACCGACGCGGTCCCCCACCGCAGGCCCTTCCCTGCCCCGCGCCAGCCGAGCTCGGTTGCGGAGACCCCGGCCGCGCGGGTCGCCGCGGCGAGCGCGACACCGAATCCGGCGTTCGCTGCGGCCCGGCCGCGCGGACCGAGATCCATCGCCGGGAGGACGAGGTTGTTCCACGCGACCAGCGCGGCGGCACATCCCGCAGCGGTGCAGCTCATGGCGGAACCGGTCACTGCAGCGACTCGCGATGTCATTTCTCGGGCCCGTCGTCCTCCGCGAACGCCTCGAGGGCGATGCGCACCCGCTCGGTGTCGTTCTCGCTCCAGCCCTCGGGCTGGGTGATCTCGATCCATCCCTCGAGCACCGCCGACCCGTAGTTGTGGCCGTGTCCGTCGGGGACGCCGGCAGCGTTGGTGAGGTCTGCGGAGACCTGCCAGAAGGTGACGAAGGGGAACCACCGCATCTGCGGCAGCCGGTCGCGTCCGGGCGGCTCCGACAGCCAGTCGGGGCGGGAGAACAACAGGTCCGGCGACCACCAGACGACGGGATCCGAGGCGTGCTGGATGTAGAGCACGCGCGGCGACAGCCACGGTGTGTCGGGCTCGTGGATCGCCTCCCGGCTGTCTGCGAAGCGCACGACGAGACCGTCCGCGTACACCGGTTGCACCTCGGTCGTGCCGGGATCGCGGCGCTCGACGAGCTGCCGCCACAGACGGTTGGAGTTGGGCGGGCCCACCCACAACACCCCGTCCATCTGGGCGCGGATCTCGGCAAGGCTGTCGAAGGCACCCTCCCCCGACTGCGTGCCGAGGCTCTCGCCGTAGAGGAACAGATCGGGGCGGTCGTCCTCGGGCAGCTGCGACCAGCGTTCGTGTACCCGCTCGATCAGCATCTTGCCTGCGGCCGCAGCCTTCTCACGGTCGGCGAGGAAGGAGATCCAGCTCGGGAGGTAGGAGTACTGCCAGGCCACCATCGCCAGGTCGCCGTTGTGCACGAGCTCCATCGCGCGGGCCGCGGTGGGATTGACCCAGCCGGTGCCGGTGGTGGGGATCAGGACGAGCGTCGAGCGGTCGAAGGCACCGGTCCGCTCGAGTTCCGCGAGGACGAGGTCGATGCGTTCTTCCGGGGTGGGTGCGGTGTCGAGACCGACGTACACGCGGATCGGTTCCGGTGCGGGACTGCCGTTGACGGCGGTCAGTTCCTCGGCGTCGAGTCCTCGCGAGACGAAGTTGCGACCCTCGAATCCGAGCGTCTCCCAGGCCGCGAGGGACTCGGGACTGCCGGACTTTGCGGGGTCGACCGGTTGGATCGCCCCGGGACGAGTGGTGTCGTCCTCCAGGCCGAACGCCTGATTGACGATCGCGTAGGAGCCTCGGACGAGCACGCCGTCGATGAGCATGAAGGTCGCCAGCACGACGACGAGAACGCCGAGCGTGCGGGCGAGACCGAGCGGCATCCGGGTGCGGCGCATGAGCAGCATCGACACCCAGCGGACGATGTCGCGCAACCCGCGCCACAGAGCGATGAGGGCGGCAGCGACCGCGACGCTCAGCACGATGGTGCGCAGATATCCCGAGGTCGTGGTGCCCTCGACACCCATCAAGGCGGCGAGCTGGCGTTGCTCACCGGCGGAGAGCACGAGCGCGACGAGCGACGCGAGAACGGCCGCGACCGGAACCGCGACCTTGATGGCACGCAGCACAGGCAGCGGCGGCGGCCACCATCGCCACGCGGGGAGCAGGAAGCGGGCCACGGGCCAGCCGACGACGCATCCGACGCCGTACCCGATCGCGGCGTTGATGCCGCCGATCAGGCCCTGGAAGAGCCAGTCGCGTGGAAGCAGCGACGGCGTCAGCGACCAGCAGAAGAACAGCGCGGCGAAGGCGACGCCCGTGAAGTCCAGGCCGAGCCACCCCCACACCCGCGCGGTGAGGGGGTGGCGCTCACCGAAGTCGGTGACCGCGGCGATGATCCGGCCCTGCCGGGCCTCGAACGCCGCCAGTCGATCGACCTGGGTGGCCGGCACGGTTACCCGAACAGGGCAGGCAGGGTCCCTTCCCACACCTCGCGCAGCTCGGTCATGGGGATCGAGAACAGGCCCTGGATCTCGACGGAGTCGGATCCCTCGTCGACGACGCCGATGCGCACCCACGGCATGTTGCGTGCGGTGCACATGCCCGTGAAGCGCGATTCCTCGGTGCGCGGCACGGCCACGAGCACGCGGCCGGCAGATTCGGAGAACAACGTCACGAACGGATCGGCGCCCTCGGGGAGCAGCACGCGGCAGCCGGTCTCGCCCGCGAGTGCGGCCTCGACGACGGCCTGCGCGAGACCACCCTCGGACAGGTCGTGTGCGGCGGAGATCAGGCCGTCGCGCGAACCGGCGGTGAGGATCTCCGACAGCAGCCGCTCACGGTCGAGATCGACCTTCGGCGGGACACCACCGAGGTGGTCGTGTTCGACCTGCGCCCAGATGGAGCCGTCGAACTCGTCGCGGGTCTCGCCGAGCAGGATCAGCGTCTCGCCCGGCTCGAGGCCGACGCCGGTGGGGATGCGACGGTGCACATCGTCGATCACACCGAGCACCGCGACGACCGGGGTCGGCAGGATCGCGGTGGCGCCGGTCTGGTTGTAGAAGCTGACGTTGCCACCGGTGACGGGGATGCCGAGCTTCGCGCAGCCGTCCGCGAGGCCGCGCACGGCCTGCTGGAACTGCCACATCACGCCGGGGTCCTCGGGCGAACCGAAGTTCAGGCAGTTCGAGACGGCCTTCGGCGTCGAACCGGTGACGGCGACGTTGCGGTAGGCCTCGGCGAGGGCGAGCTGGGCGCCCGTGTACGGATCGAGCTGCGTGTAGCGGCCCGAAGCGTCGGTCGCGAGCGCGATGCCGCGGCCGGTCTCCTCGTCGATACGGACCACACCGGCGTCGGCGTTCTCGGCGAGCACCGTGTTGCCGCGCACGTAGCGGTCGTACTGCTCGGTGATCCACTTGCGGCTGCACAGCGCCGGCGACGCGAGCATCTTCAGCAGCGTCTCGCGCAGCTCGTCGGCGGTCTCCGGACGCTTCAGGCCGGCGGTGGTGTTCGCGATCAGCTCGTCCTGCGAGGCCGGGCGCTCGACGGGGCGCTCGTAGACCGGGCCCTCGTGCGCGACCGTGCGCGGCGGCACGTCGACGACGGTCTCGCCGTGCCAGTCGATGACGAGGCGGTCGCCGTCGGTGACCTCACCGATGACGGTGGCCAGGACGTCCCACTTCTTGCAGACGTCCATGAAGGCATCGACGTTGTCGGGCGTGACGACCGCGCACATGCGTTCCTGCGACTCCGAGGACAGCACCTCGGCCGGGGTCATGCCCTTCGCGCGCGTCGGGACACGCTCGAGGTTGATGTGCATGCCACCGTCGCCGGCGGCGGCGAGCTCGGAGGTCGCGCAGGACAGACCGGCACCGCCGAGGTCCTGGATGCCGACGACGAGCTTCTCGCGGTAGAGGTCGAGGCAGCACTCGATGAGCACCTTCTCGGTGAAGGGGTCGCCCACCTGCACGCTCGGGAGCTTCTTGGGGCGGCCGCCGGCGCTGTCGTCGAAGGTCTCGGAGGCGAGGACGGATACGCCGCCGATGCCGTCGAGGCCGGTGCGGGCGCCGAACAGGATGACCTTGTTGCCCGTGCCGGAAGCGTGGGCGAGGTGCAGGTCCTCCACGCGCATCGCACCCGCGCACAGCGCGTTCACGAGCGGGTTGCCCTGGTAGGAGGCGTCGAAGACGGTCTCGCCACCGACGTTGGGCAGGCCCAGGGAGTTGCCGTAGCCGCCGACACCGCGCACGACACCGTCGACGACGCGACGGGTGTCGGGGTGATCGGCGGCGCCGAAGCGGAGCTGGTCCATCACGGCGATCGGGCGGGCGCCCATGGCCATGATGTCGCGGACGATGCCGCCCACGCCGGTCGCGGCGCCCTGGTACGGCTCGATGTAGGACGGGTGGTTGTGCGACTCGACCTTGAAGGTGACGGCCCAGCCGTCGCCGATGTCGACGACGCCGGCGTTCTCACCGATGCCCGCGAGCATCGACTCACGCATCTCGTCGGTGGTGGTCTCGCCGAAATAGCGCAGGTGCACCTTCGACGACTTGTACGAGCAGTGCTCGGACCACATCACCGAGTACATGGCGAGTTCGGCGTCGGTGGGGCGACGGCCCAGGATCTCCTTGATCCGGGTGTACTCGTCTTCCTTCAGACCCAGCTCCCGATAGGGCTGAGCGGCGTCGGGGGTTTCGGCGGCGTGGGAGACGGTATCCACGTGCGGTGACACTGGGCGTCGGGTCCCTTCACTCTGGGATCGAAAACGGCAGGCCGGGCGGGAACTGCCGCGGATCAGTCTATCGTTGTGCAGGCGCGACGGGGTTCACCGGTGCGGGCACGAACCCCGACGGTGTGACGGCCACCTCGGTGCCCAGCGCATCGAGGGTGACGGTGCCCGAGTGCTCCCCGTCGAATCGGTACCACCCGTCGACGAGCGTGAAGGTCGCGATCACCGGTGGTCCGCCGAGATCGACGATCCAGTACTGCGGGACGCCGGCCTCCGCGTATTCGGAGAACTTCGTGACGCGGTCGGTGCGGGCCGTGCCGTCGACGGTGACCTCCACGACCAGCTTCACCTCGGAGATCGGCGCCCGATCGGGATCGGCGTCGACGAGGGAGCGTCCCACGACGATCACGTCGGGGCACCGCACCGTCAGCGGCTTCTCCGCGACCAGCACCTCGACGCCTCCGAGCGCGCACCATTCGTCGGGCAGCTTCTCGTCGAGGAGCAACGCCAGGGTCACCGCGGCATGATCGTGCGCCGCCCCCGGCGCGGGCGCGGCGAGGAGCACGCCCTCACACACCTCCACATGGTGCCCGTCGGATTCGGGCAGGGCCGCCCACTCGTCGAGGGACAGCAGATGATCGGGGTAGGACGGGACGTCCACTGCATTCCCCCGTTCTCTCCGACCGGACACGACCGTCTTCAGTGTGTCACCGGCGGGTGCTTCGGGGCGGGCGAACGCGGTCACGATGCCGGGGTCAGGAAAGCGGTCAGGGCCTGCGCATAGCTCGCCACGTCGTCCGCGCCCATGAACTCGCGCGCCGAGTGCATGGCGAGCTGCGGGGCGCCGACGTCGACGGTCGTGATGCCGGTCCTCGACGCGGTGATCGGGCCGATCGTCGAGCCGCACGGCAGGTCGGCGCGGTGCACGTACCGCTGCAGCGGGACCCCCGCCTGCTCGCAGGCCAGCACGAAGGCTCCGGCGCCGGTCGCGTCGCTCGCGTAGCGCAGGTTCTGGTTCACCTTCAGGACCGGTCCGCCGTTGACCGCGATGCGGTGGGCGGGTTCATGCCGCTCGGGGTAGTTGGGGTGCGTGGCGTGCGCCATGTCGCCGGACGCGACGATCGAGCCGGCGCGGGCGCGGAGGAACTCCTCCCGGCCGCCACCCCGGAGCAGGACGATCCGTTCGAGGACGGTGTCGAGCAGTTCCGAGAAGGCGCCGCGGTCGGACATGCTGCCGACCTCCTCATGGTCGAACAGGGCGAGGAGCGGCATCGGGCCACCGTGCGCTGCGACGTGTTCCGCGGCGGCGAGAAGGGCGTGCAGTCCGGCGTAGCAGGTGCCCTGGTTGTCGAGACGCGGTGCGCTGACCAGGTCGCGGCCCGGCCCGACGACCGCGCTCGGTGCGAGGTCGTGGGTCATCAGTTCCCAGCCGAGCACCGCGCCCGGGTCGATTCCGTGCTGCTCGGCGACCCACGCGATGAACGAGCGCGGTTCGGTGCCGACTCCCCAGACGCCGTTGACGTGGCGCTGCGGATCGAGCTGGACGCCCTTGCGGTCCTCGGACAGGTGGATGGCGAGCTGCGGGACACGCAGGACCGGCGCGTCGACTCGGACGAGGACGTCCTCGGTCGTCTCCGCCGCGCGCACGGTGAAGCGGCCGGAGATGCCGAGGTCGCGGTCGAGCCACGAGTTGAGCCACGCACCGCCGTACGGTTCGAGTCCCACCATCCGCCAGCCCGCCGATGTGAGGTCGGGATGCTGCTTGACGCGCAGGTTGGGGCTGTCGGTGTGCCCGCCGACGATGCGGAAGGGTGCGGCCGGATCGTCGGCGACACCCTCGGTGCTCCATGCGATCAGCGACCCGCCGCGTACCAGGAAGAAACGTCCCGGTTCGGAGGGCCAGGCCTGCTGCTCGTGCAGTTCGACGAAGCCCGCCTCGGTCAGCGCCGCGGCGACGGTGGCGCAGACGTGGAACGGCGACGGCGACAGGTCGACGAAATTACAGAGACCCCGAGCATCGGCACGCGTGGAAGACATGACTGCATCTTCGCATCACGGACAGCGGGACCGCCGACCGAAAGCGCCGGCCCGCTCTCCTCGTACGAGTGTCAGTGCCCCTCGGCGACGCAGAACAGGTTGCCCTCGGGGTCGGCGAGCGTCACCCAGCGGAAGTCGTCGCCCATGTCCTCGCGGTGGACCTCCTTCGCGCCGGCCTGCACGAAGCGCTCGACCTCGGCGTCGAGGTCGGGGGCGGCGAGATCGAGGTGCACGCGGTTCTTCCCGGGTGTCGGATCGGACACCTTCTGGAAGCCCAGCCTGATGCCCTGTGGCAGGGCAACGATGAAGAACCAGCCGTCGTTCTCCTGCTCGATGCGGCCGCCCGTACGCCCGGCCCACCATCTCGCGATCGGAGCCGGATCGGTCGTGTCGAAGGTGATCATCGCAATGGTCGCTGTCATGGCGCGACGGTACCGCCGGGGACCGACACGCAACGCCCGTCGACGGACAGGCCCGATTTGGGTAGTCCTACTCAGGACAAGACGATTCGGCTCCGGCAGACTGATCCGCGATGTCGCGCATGGGGGATGACGACGACATCGCGCCCGGGACTTGATCGGGGGGTCGAGCTCCGGGTTGTAGGGACGAGGGATTCCGCAGCCGATCGGGACGGTGGCGGGGTCCCTCGTTCCGTCTCTCCTGTCCCGGAACTTCGGTTCGAAGGATTCCTCGAGCCCGCCGGAACGAGCGACGCCCCCACGACCCGGGAGGGTCGATGGGGGCTTCGCCGGAAAATTCCGGTCAGGCGGTCACGCGTTGACGACCGCGTCCAGCACGCTGTAGAACATGCCGAGTCCGTCATCGCTGGGGCCGGTGAGCGCCTCGGTGGCGTGCTCGGGGTGCGGCATGAGACCGACGACCCGGCCGTTCGCCGACGAGATGCCGGCGATGCCGCGCTGCGAACCGTTCGGGTTGTCGCCCGCGAAGCGGAACACCACGCGACCTTCACCCTCGAGCTCGTCGAGCACCTTCTCCGATGCCTGGTAGCGGCCCTCACCCGACTTGAGCGGGATGAGGATCTCGGCGCCGGCCTCGTAGCGCGAGGTCCACGCGGTGGTGTTCGACTCGACCTTCAGCCACTCGTCGCGGCAGACGAAGTGCAGACCGGCGTTGCGGGTGAGCGCGCCGGGCAGCAGACCCGCCTCGCACAGCACCTGGAAGCCGTTGCAGATGCCGAGGACGGGCATGCCCTTCTGCGCGGCCTCGACGACCTTGCCCATCACCGGTGCGAACCGTGCGATGGCACCGCAGCGCAGGTAGTCGCCGTAGGAGAAGCCGCCGGGCACGATCACCGCGTCGACCCCCTTGAGATCGGCGTCCCCGTGCCACAGGCTCACGGCCTCACCACCGGCGAGCTTCACCGCGCGGGAGGCGTCGACGTCGTCGAGCGTGCCCGGGAAGGTGATGACTCCGATGCGTGCGCTCATGCGTCACCGTCGATCCGCCGGATGGCCCAGTCCTCGATCACCGTGTTGGCGAGCAACGACTCGGCGATCTTCTCGAGCTCCTCGTCGCCGACGCTGCCGTCGACTTCGAGCTCGAAACGCTTACCCTGACGGACGTCGGTCACGCCCGCGAAGCCCAGCCGCGACAGCGCCCCGGTGATGGCCTGACCCTGGGGGTCGAGAATCTCGGCTTTGGGCATGACTTCGACGACGACACGCGCCACGTGCTGCTCCTCGGTAGTAGTGCTGACGCCCGGGGACGGACACCGGACATCCAGCAGTTTACCGGCCGTGGCCACCGGGAAGGGCATCGGCCGAGGTCCTCCTCGTGCGAGACCCGTCACCCCCGTTCAACGCCGCTCGGCAGCAACGAGTTCGCGCACGCGGGGCGCGACCTCACCGGCGAAACGTTCGAGGTCGGACCGCGACCCGTCCGCGGTCTCCGCGAAGGTGCCGGAGATGTTGTAGAGCCGGCGGATCGCGGCGGGATCACGCCCGGCACGGTGCGCGCCCTCGTCGACGCGGGCGCTCATCTCCCCCAGCTTCTCGGGCCCGGCGGCGAACGAACTCGGCAGCCATCCGCCGGCGAAGCGGCCGGTGACGTCGAGCATCCGCTTGCCGTAGGCGCCGAGCCAGATGCCGAGAGCGTGCGCGGGGAACGGGCCCCGCTTCGCGCCGGTCAGCCGGTAGTACGTGCCGTCGATCCCGGCCGCGCCCTTCTCGTCCGACCACAGAGCACGGATCACCTCGATCGCCTCGATCAGTGCGTCGACCGCTTCGCCGGGGCTGCGATGCGGTCCAGGCGCTCTCCGACACCACGGCGAGGTCGACGACGCCCACCGGATCGGCAGCGGACGGCGTGAGGAAGATGCCGAAGCGGAGTTCCTGTCCGTAGTCGGTCATCGGGCTCCTCCCGACGGCATACTCGACGACATGCAACTGACCCATTTCGGCCATTCCTGCATCCTCGTCGAACACCTCGGCGCGAAGCTCCTTTTCGACCCCGGAAATTTCTCCCACGGGTTCGAGGGCATCACCGGACTCGACGCGATCCTCGTGACCCACCAGCATCCCGACCACGCCGATACCACCCGGCTGCCCGCGCTCCTCGAGGCCAACCCCGGAGCGCAGTTGTTCTCCGACCCGCAGTCGGCGAACCTGCTCGACGGCGACTGGACCGCCGTGCGTCCCGGCGACTCCTTCTCGGTGGGTTCGCTGACCGTACGCGGCACCGGCGGACGGCACGCGGTGATCCACCCCGACATGCCCGTCATCGACAACACGGCCTTCCTCGTGGGCGACGACGAGAATCCGTCGCGGCTGCTGCACCCCGGCGACTCGCTGTACATCCCGCACGAGCGCGTCGACGTGCTGGCCCTGCCGTCGACCGCGCCGTGGCTCAAGATCTGGGAGGCGATCGACTACCTGCGCGCGGTGAATCCGCGGGTCGCCGTGCCGATCCACCAGGGCATCGTCAACGACAACGGTCGCGGCATCTTCTACGGCCGGTACAGCGAGATGGCGCCGGAGGGCACCGAATTCCGCGTGCTGCCGCACGAAGACGGCGTCGAGGTCTGACGCTGCGGAGCGCGAAACGGTCGTCGGCGCGGGATGTTTCGCGCTCCTACGACCGTTTTGCGCTCTGCTGTCCCAGTCGACGCCGACGGGAGGTTCAGCGGGCGGCGGCGCGACCCGCCGCCCGGCCCGAGAAGATGCATCCGCCGAGGAAGGTGCCCTCGAGCGACCGGTAGCCGTGGACGCCGCCACCACCGAAGCCGGCGACCTCACCGGCGGCGAAGAGGCCGTCGAAGACCGACCCGTCCGACCGCAGCACGCGCGAGGACAGGTCGGTCTCGAGCCCGCCGAGCGTCTTGCGGGTGAGCAGGTGCAACTTGACCGCGATGAGCGGTCCGGCCTTGGGGTCGAGGATCCGGTGCGGCGCCGCGATGCGGACGACGCGGTCGGGTACGTAGGCCCGCGCCGAGCGCACCGCCGCGACCTGCAGGTCTTTGGTGTACTTGTTGTCCATCTCGCGGTCCCGGGCCTCGACCACCGAACGCACCTGCTCGTAGTCGAGCGGCGCCTCGGGGGTGAGTTCGTTCATGCCCGCCACGAGATCGGCGAGCGTGTCGCGGACGACGAAGTCGACACCGCGCTCCTTGAAGGCCTCGACCGGTCCGGGGGCACCCGACCTGACCCGCTGCAGCAGCAGGCGGAGGCTGCGCCCGGTGAGATCGGGATTCTGCTCGGAGCCGGAGAGCCCGAACTCCTTCTCGATGATCTTCTGGTCGAGCACGAACCAGGTGTGGTCGTAACCCGTGCTCACGATGTACTCGAGGGTGCCGAGCGTGTCGAAGCCGGGGAACAACGGCACCGGCAACCGCTTGCCGGTGGCGTCGAGCCACAGCGACGACGGGCCGGGCAGGATGCGGATGCCGTGATCGGGCCACACCGGGTCGTAGTTGGTGATGCCCTCGGTGTAGTGCCACATGCGGTCGCGGTTGACGATGTTCCCGCCGGCCTTCTCGGTGATCTCGAGCATCCGGCCGTCGACGTGCGCGGGCACACCGCTGAGCATATGCTTCGGCGGCTCCCCCATCCGCTTCGGCCAGTTCTTCTTCACGAGGTCGTAGTTGCCGCCGATCCCGCCGGAGGTGACGATCACGGCTCCGGCGGAGAGCTCGAAGTCCCCGACGACGGTGCGGGAGGACGCCACGCCGCGCGCCGCGTCGGTGGGCTCGAGGATCGCTCCGCGCACACCGGTGGCGGCGCCGTCGGTGACGACGAGTTCGTCGACCCGGTGGCGGTGCTTCAGCGTGACGAGACCGCGTTCGACGCCTTCGCGGAGCTTGCACTCGAAGATCTCGACGAGGCCCGGACCGGTACCCCAGGTGATGTGGAATCGCGGGACCGAGTTGCCGTGCCCTGCAGCGTCGTATCCGCCGCGTTCGGCCCAGTTGACCATCGGGAAGATCTTCAGCCCGCGCTGCTCGAGCCAGGCGTGCTTCTCCCCCGCGGCGAACTCGACGTAGGCCTGGGCCCAGCGCCGCGGCCAGCGGTCCTCGATCTCGCGGTCGAAGCCGGCGGTCCCCATCCAGTCCTGCAAGGCGAGTTCGTAGGAATCCTTGATCCCGAGTCGTCGCTGTTCGGGACTGTCGACGAAGAACAACCCACCGAACGACCAGAAGGCCTGCCCACCAATGTTGTTCGAGTTCTCCTGATCGACCAGCAGAACCTTGCGACCGGCGTCGATCAGTTCACCGACCGCCACGAGCCCCGCGAGTCCCGCCCCCACCACGATCACGTCAGCATCCATGGCCGCCAACATTACCGAGCGGATGCGGCGACCGGGAGCACCGGCGGGCCAGGCGGGATCACGCCACGCGGCTGTTCGACGGACGCGGCCGCCAGGCGTGGACGGTCGGTTCGGCACCGTGGTGCAGCGCGAGGTCGACGGCGTCGAGGATCGCCTGCCGGGGGCCGGACTCGGCGAGCCGGGGAGCGGCGATCGCCAGACGCAGCAGCTCCCCGCGCCGCGCCGTCCGCGACGCGCCCATCACCATCGCGCGGCAGCGCCACACGTCCGACCCCGCACCGTCACCGAGCGCGTACAGCCGCGTCTTCGTCACGGTGCCCGCCACCAGATCGTGGATCCCCGCGTTGTCCGCCATCATCCGGAAACCGACCTGCGGAAGTGCTGTCACTGCGCCCGGCGACGCGCGCCATCGCGGTGGTGCGAACAGCCGGGTGCGCAGTCCGGTCTCCTCGAGCACACGGTCGGCGGCGAGCAGGCGCAACCGTGCTTCGTGCTCGGGCAGCGTCGCGAACTCGGCGCGACGTCGCTTCGTCGCCGCCTGGTCGTAACCGTGCAGCACGATCGCGTCGCCGCCCTCGCGTCGCTCGAGCAGCCACTCCTGCGTCGCCGGATCCCGCACGAGGCGGTAGTGGTCTTTCAGGCGGGGTGCGACGAACAGCGACAACGGCACTCCACGCGCGTCCGTCTCACGGGCGAAGGCGTCCACGAGGTCGCGCGTGACGTCCCGGATCCCCGACACCGACACGATCATCCGTCCGCTCATGCCCCCGAGCCTGCTGCACTCGGGTGAACGGCGTCCTGCCCGACCGGGAAGTCCGGATGAAGACTCGGGCCGGCGATCCGCATCCCGTTCATCGGGACAGTGTCGACGGCCACACGGAGCCGGGCATACCGTCCGGGCGTGGCAGTCCCGAACCAGACCTATACGCGCCTTCTCTCCCCCGGCACCATCGGGCCGATCACCCTGGACAACCGCGTGGTGATGCCCGCCATGGACATGAACCTCTGCGAGGACGGGGAGATCGAGCAGGGCGACATCGATCATTTCGTCGCCCGCGCGGCCGGAGGCACCGGGCTGATCGTCACCGGATGCTGCGCGGTCGCCTATCCGGCGGGATGCACCAGCACGAAGGAACCCGGCCTGTCCGAGGACCGGTTCATCCCCGGCCTCCGCGCACTGACCGACGCCGTCCACGAGGCCGGCAGCAAACTGTGCGTGCAGATGGTGCACCACGGCAAGGTCGCCCGTATCGACACCCTGCAGGGCCGGCCGCAGCTCGTGCCGAGCATCCCGAAGCCGCCGGGCGACATGAGCGCCATGGCCGACTGCACGCCCGCGGAACTGCAGCGCATGGCATCGATCCAGGGTGGCGCGCAGGCCACCTACAACGAGGCCTCCGAGAGCGACATCGAATGGTTGATCCGGATGTTCGCCGAGGCCGCGGGCCGGGTCGCCGCCGCCGGAGCGGACGCCGTCGAGATCCACGCCGCCCACAACTACGTGCTCGGCGCCTTCCTCAGCCGCTACACGAACCAGCGCACCGACGGATACGGCGGGTCGCTGGAGAACCGGGCCCGGCTGACCTGCGAGGTGATCCGCGCGGTCAAGGCCGAGGTCGGCGACCGCCTCGCCGTCATCGTGCGGCTGGCAGGGCAGGAATACGGTGAGACGGACGGCCTGACCGTCGAGGAATCCGCTGCTGCCGCAGTGCTGTTCGAGCAGGCCGGTGCCGATGCACTCCACGTCACTGGCACCGCGCTGAACGCGTTCGCGAATTTCACCGACGGCCCGTTGCCGGACAAGGTCGGCTACTACACCCACAACGCGGCGGTCATCAAGCGTGCGGTGTCGATCCCCGTCATCACCGTCGGCCGCATGCTGCCGGAGGTCGGCGAGCGAATGATCGCCGAGGGCGTCACCGACTTCGTCGCGATGGGACGTCAGTTGCTGGCCGATCCCGCGCTCGTCGCCAAGCTCAAGCAGGGCCGCAGCGAGCAGATCCGCCCGTGCATCAACTGCTATGTGTGCGTGCAGGAGAACTTCTGGGATGCCACGCCCATCTGTGCGGTCAATCCGGCGCTGGGCAACGATACACTCGTGCCGTTCGTCCGCACTGCGGCGCCGAAGCACGTCGTCGTGGTGGGTGCCGGGCCGGGCGGCCTCGAGACTGCGCGGGTCGCCACCGAGCGCGGGCACCGCGTCACCGTCCTGGACAAGACCGACCGGCTGGGCGGGACCCTGTGGTTCTCGACCCTCACCACCCCCGACAACGAGCGGCTGCTGAAATGGCTGACGGCCGAGGTCACCCGCCTCGGCATCGACGTGCGGCTCGGCGCCGAGGCCACCTCCGCATCGATCCGCGCCCTGAAGCCGGACGTGGTGGTCGTCGCGACGGGCGCCGTGCGGGAACGTCCCACCGTGCCGGGCGGGGACTTGCCGCACGTGCACACCGGCGACAGCATGCGTGCGCTCATGACGGGTGCGGGCGACGTCTCCGATCAGTCCCCGGTGCTGCGGGTGATGGGCCGGGTGGGCAGGCTCGCCGGTATCACCACGAGCCCTCGGAGGATCCGTGATCTGAGCCGGCGGTTCCTGCGTTTCCTGCCGATGGCGAAGGACGTCGTCGTGATCGGCGGGTCGCTCGTCGGGCTCGAACTCGCGGAGTTCATGGCCGAGCGGGGAAGCCGGGTGACGCTGCTCGCCGAGGGGAAGCAGCTCGGGGTGCCGATGGCGATGCCGCGCCGGTGGACCGCCGTCAAGCACGCGCGCGAGGTCGGCCTCGAGGTGCATCGTGGTGCGACGGTTCAGCGCATCACCCCGAAGACGGTGGAGTTCACCGTGGGTGGCGAGACGAAATCGGTACGCGCCCGCATGGTCGTGGTCGCGTCCGGTGTGTCGGCGGCAGCACCGCTCGCCGACGAACTGGCCGGCTCGGACATCGATGTCCGCGTCGTCGGGGACGCGGGTCGGGTCGACTACATCGAGGGCGCCATCCACAGTGCCTGGAAGGTCGCGACCGAACTCTGAAAACAGGCTGGTGACGACCGATCTGTGAAACAGCGGGTGGCGGCCGGCTCGCGCACTCACGAACCGGTCGCCACCCGTCGGATCAGGCTTCCCGGTCACCCGGCGCCGCGAACCTGTCGCGGTGCACGGCCTCCTCGAGCTGGCGCCCCTTGCGCCAGCCGAACCGTTCGAGGTCGGGTATCTCCTGGAGCCGCGTGACCGGCCCGACACACAGCCACGCGATGGGACGCACGGGTGCGCTCACTCCGACGAAGTCGGCGAGGAAGTCCTCCTCGTAGAACGACACCCATCCCACGCCGAGCCCCTCGGCGGTCGCGGCGAGCCACAGGTTCTGGATCGCCAGCACGGCCGAGAACAGGCCGGATTCGTCGATGGTGTGACGGCCGAGGATGTGCTTGCCGCCGCGTTCGGGGTCGTAGGTGACGACGACGCCGGTCCCCGATTCGACGATGCCTTCGATCTTGATGGGGTCGAAGGTGCTCTTCCGGTCCTCGGGGAGCGAGTCGGCGAACGCCTGCCGGCAACCGGCGACGTGCTCGGCGAACTCTTTCAGCCGCTGTTCGTCCTGTACGACGACGAAGTCCCAGGGCTGGGTGTTGCCGACACTGGGTGCGTGATGGGCGGCCCGCAGGATGCGCATCAGCGTGTCCTCGTCGAGCCGTTCCCCGCTGAATTCTGCACGGACGTCGCGACGCATGCGGATGATGTCGTACAGCGCGTCCCGCGCTTCTGTGCCGAACATGTCAGGCCGGCAGGATCTCTTCGAGGGCGTCGAGGATCTCGGGCGCATCCGGTTCCGTGCGGGGACGGAAGCGCGCGGCGACCGTGCCGTCGGGAGCGATGAGGAACTTCTCGAAGTTCCACTGGATGTCGCCGGCCTCGCCGGAGGCATCCGGGTGCTTGGTGAGCTCGGCGTAGAGCGGATGCCGGTTCTCGCCGTTGACCTCGATCTTCTCGAGCAGCGGGAAGGTCACGCCGTAGGTGGCGGAGCAGAACTCCTGGATCTCCTCCGGCGTTCCGGGCTCCTGACCCATGAACTGATTGCACGGCACGCCCACGACGAACAGTCCGCGGTCGCGGTATTCCTGCGCGAGCTTCTCGAGTGCCGTGTACTGCGGGGTCAGGCCGCACTTGGACGCGACGTTCACGACGAGTACCGCGTGGCCCTCGTACGAGCCGAGATTCGTGGGTTCACCCGAGAGGGTGTTGATCGGGATGTCCTGGAGAGGCGTGGTCATGCATCCAAACTATCGTGTGCCCGATCACTCCCCCGAACATCGGCGTGCTACATCTTCTCCCCCGGCAGCGCGGCGGCCTGTCTCACCCACTTCCGGACCTTCTCCTCGTCGAGGTCCTCGAGCCGGCGGATGTCGTGATCACGCCGCCGGCGCGTAGTCGCTACAGAAATGGCTGTCCGCTACGGAAAATTTCCGTAGCGGACAGCCATTGTCATAGCGGATGCCGGATCAGACGGACACCTTCTCCAGCTTCGCCGGTTCGCGCTCGGGAGCGGGCTCGTGATCGTCGACCATCATGCTTTCGTCGAACGGCAGCCGTCCGCTGAGCACCTCGTCGACGCGGTCACGGTCCACCGACTTGGTCCACGTGCCGATGAGCAGGGTCGCGATGGCGTTGCCGGAGAAGTTGGTGACGGCACGCGCCTCGGACATGAACCGGTCGACACCGACGATCAGGCCGACACCGTCGAGCAGGTCGGGGCGGTGGCTCTGCAGACCGCCGGCCAGCGTCGCCAGACCGGCACCGGTGACCCCGGCCGCACCCTTCGAGGCGACGATCATGAACAGCAGGAGCGAGATCTGCTCACCCATGTTCAGGGGACTGCCCATCGCGTCGGACACGAACAGGGCGGCCATCGTCAGGTAGATCGCGGTGCCGTCCAGGTTGAACGAGTAACCGGTGGGCACGACCACGCCGACGGTGGTGCGCTGGACACCGAGGTGCTCCATCTTGGCGATCAGACGCGGCAGCGCGGACTCCGACGACGACGTCGCGAAGATGAGGAGGTACTCGCGGGCGAGGTACTTCACGAGCTTGAACACCGAGACACCGGAGACCGCTCGCAGCAACGATCCGAGAACACCGAAGACGAACACGACGCACGTGAGGTAGAAGGCGATCATCAGAACACCGAGCTGCAGGACCGCGCTCAGACCGGTCTGGCCGACGACGTTGGCGATGGCACCGAAGGCACCGATCGGGGCGAGCCACAGGATCATCGTCAGGATGCGGAAGACCAGCTTCTGCAGGTGGCCGATGCCCCGCAGGATCGGTTCACCCGACTTGCCGATGCCCTGGATGGCGAAGCCGACGAGCAGCGCCACGAACAAGGTCTGCAGGACGCTGCCCTCGGTCAGTGCGGACAACAGGGAGGTGGGGATGATCGACGCGATGAAGTCGACGGTGCCGCCGGCGGCATGCGCCTTCTCGGCGAGTTCGGCACCCGAGCCGGCGTTGGCCGGATCGAGGGTGAGCCCCGAGCCCGGGTCGAGCAGGTTGCCCACACCCAGGCCGATTGCGAGGGCCACGGTCGACATGCCCACGAAGTAGATCAGCGCGAGTCCACCGATCCGGCCGACGCTCGCCGCTGCCCGGACCGACCCGATGCCGAGCACGATGGTGCAGAAGATCACCGGGCTGATCATCATCTTGATCAGGTCGACGAACATGGTGCCGAGGACACCGAGCGACTTGCCCGTCTCGGGGGCCAGCCATCCGACAGCGATACCGGCGACGACGGCGATGATGACGCCGATGTACAGCCAGTGGGTACGGTCGCGGCGTTTCTCGCCCCGCACGGTTGTGGTGCTCATGGAGTGCCCTTCGATCATGCGCGGGCTCGTCGCGCGATGTTCACGGATAACGGGATGCGGTGACGCACCGGCGAGGACTCGGGAATCGACCGTGGTTCGGTCGGGTACTACGGGACCCTGGTAGGGGCCGCTCCGCGCCCGGGTGGTGACCGGCATCACGTCCACATAAGGACATGGTGGTGGCCGGGTCGCCGCGGGAGAAGTTTGTGTACATAGTGTTCACGGGAGGTGAACGGTGAACCGTCGCCAGGCGAGACCGCCGATGAGCGTGGCGGGCCAGCTGCTCATCCTCCAGCTGGTGGTGTTCACGGTGATAGCGATCGTGGCGGGTGCGCTCATCGTCGTCGACGAACGCCGCGACGCCGACGAGGCCACGCGCCGCACCGTGACGGATATCGCAGTGACAGCCGCGCTCTTCCCGGAGGTCGCGGACGGGTTGCTCTCCCCCGATCCGACCGCAGCGCTCCAGCCCCGCGCCGAGCAGATCCGCGAGGCGACAGGGGTGGACTTCGTCGTCGTCGTGGACCCCGAGGGCATCCGCGTGACACATCCGGTGCCGGAGCAGATCGGGTTGCCGTACACGGGCCACACCGATGAGGCCCGTTCGGGCACGCCGTTCACCGAGACGTACACGGGCAGCCTCGGATCGTCGATCCGCACCATCGCGCCGGTCTACGACGACGGCACGCTCGTCGGATTCGTGTCGGTCGGGGTGACACGGGAGAGGATCGCCGAGAACTTCGTGCGGAGCCTTCCGGGCATCGTCGGCCTGGTGGCGGCCGGGCTCGTGGTCACCGCGGCGGGCGGATACCTGATCGCGCGGCGCCTGCGCCGTCAGACCCTCGGGCTCGATCCCGACCAGCTGCGGCGCATGTACGAACACCACGACGCCGTCCTGCACTCGATCGGCGAAGGGCTGCTGGTGTTCGGTGGAGCACCCGGCGCCTCACCGCAGGTCGACGTCGTCAACGACGAGGCACGCCGCCTGCTCGGCCTTCCCCCGACCGGGCCGGTCCCCTTCGACGCCCTGCCCGAGACACTGCGCGAACTCGCAACCACCGGCGAGGCACGCGACGAGGTGCACCTGACGCGCGACCGCACCCTCGTCGTCAACAGCGACGCGGTGAACTGGAACGAGCGCCGCATCGGCACCGTCGTCACCCTCCGCGACCACACCGAGTTGCGCGGTGTCCTCGGTGAACTCGACTCGGTCCGCGGATTCGCCGAGTCGCTGCGGGCGCAGGCCCACGAGTCGGCGAACCGTCTGCACACCATCGTCACGATGGTCGAACTCGGCCGGACGGAGGACGCGGTCGCGTTCGCGACGCAGGAACTGGCGGTCTCCCAGCACCTGATCGACAGGTTGACAAGTGCCATCCACGAGCCGGCGCTGTCGGCGTTGCTGCTCGGCAAGATCGACGAGGCGGCCGAGCGAGGTGTGGAACTGACCGTCACCGACGACACGGAACTGGGCCCGGTTCCGTCCATCCCGGCGCGCGATATCGTCACCCTCGTCGGGAATCTCATCGACAACGCCATCGACGCCTCCCATGCGTCGGACGACCCATGGGTGGAGGTGACTGTGCGTCGGGACGATTCGTCGATGATCGTCGAGGTCGCCGACAGCGGGCCGGGGATGTCGCCGGAGGTGCTGGCCCAGGCCATGCAGCGCGGCTACTCCACCAAGTCCGAGCAGCGCGGCCTCGGACTCGCACTCGTCGCCCAGGTCGTGGCGCGTCACGGGGGAACTTTGCGCACCGAACCGTCGCTGGGTTCGATGATCGTCGCCGTGATCCCCTTGGAGAGCCGGTCGTGATCCGGGTGCTCGTCGTCGAGGACGAACCGCTCATCGCCGAGGCCCACCGCGAATACGTCGGGAGGGTGGACGGATTCGAGGTGGTAGGTGTCGCGCACACGGGTAGCGACGCCGTGCGGGCGGTCGCGTCGGCTGCGCGGGTGGGCACACCGGTGGATCTGGTGCTGCTCGACATCGGGCTCCCCGACACGAGCGGCCTCGAAGTGGCTGCACGCCTGAGCGCCGGTCGTCCGAGTCCCGACATCATCGCCGTCACGTCGAACCGCGATCTGGAGGTCGTGCGGACGGCGGTCGCGCGGGGTGTGGTGCTGTATCTGCTCAAGCCGTTCACCTTCGCGGCACTGCAGGACAAGCTCGAACAGTACGTGGCCTACCGCTCGGCGTTGCGCGACGCCGAGACCGCGGCGGGCCAGCACGATATCGATCGCGCCATGTCGGCTCTGCGCACGAGCAGTTCCCGTCCGTCCACACCCAAGGGCATCTCCCCCGACACGCTGTCGAAGATCACCGATTTCCTTCATCACGCCGACGGGCCGCGAACCGCTGCGGAAGTCGGATCGGCCGTGGGGGTCTCACGCGTGACGGCGTGGCGTTACCTCGAACGGCTCGCCGACGACGGAGCCGCGACCCGCTTCACCGAGTACGGCCGCGCCGGCCGGCCTCAGGTCCGGTACGAACTGCGCAGGTGAGCGGTCTGCTATCGGCTACACAGTTCGTCATTCGCGTCGGCAATTGCTGCGGCGAATAGCGAGAACGCGAGCGGATACCGAGCTCAGCCCGCAGCGGTCTCCGCGCGGCAGGCGCCCGACGTCTCGAGCACCCACGCGAACTCGAACGCGACCTCGCGCCACTTCTCGTACCGGCCCGACACACCGCCGTGTCCCGCGCTCATCTCCGTCTTGAGCAGCAACGGCGCATCGCCGGTCTTCGTCGCGCGCAGCTTGGCGACCCACTTGGCGGGTTCGACGTAGAGCACGCGCGTGTCGTTGATGCTGGTGATCGCGAGGATCGCCGGGTAATCCTTGGCCTCGACGTTCTCGTAGGGGCTGTACGAGCGCATGTACTCGTACACCTCTGGGTTTTCGAGCGGGTTGCCCCACTCGTCCCATTCGATCACCGTGAGCGGCAAGGACGGATCGAGGATCGACGTGAGCGGGTCGACGAACGGGACGTTCGCGAGGATGCCCGCGAACAGCTCGGGTGCGATGTTCGCGACCGCACCCATGAGCAGGCCACCGGCACTGCCGCCGTCGGCGACCAGCTTCTCCGGGCTCGTGACGCCGGCGTCGATCAGGTGCCGCGCGCACGCCACGAAGTCGGTGAAGGTGTTCTTCTTCGTCAGCGACTTGCCGTTCTCGTACCAGTGCCGGCCCATCTCGCCGCCGCCGCGCACGTGCGCGACCGCGAAGACCATGCCCCGGTCGAGCAGCGACAGGCGTGCGACGGAGAAGGCCGGGTCGATGCTCGCTTCGTACGAGCCGTAGCCGTACAGCAGCGTGGGCGCGTTCTCGGGGGTGCCCTTGCGCGCGACGATCGACAGCGGGATCTTCGTGCCGTCCTCGGCGGTCGCCCACTCGCGGCGCTGCTCGTAGAGCGTCGGGTCGAACTCGCCGAGCACCGGCTGCGACTTGAGCAGCTTCAGCTCACCGGTGCTCACGGTGTAGTCGTAGACCCGGCTCGGGGTGATGAACGACGTGTAGCCCAGACGCAGTGTGGGCTGGGTCCATTCGGGGTTCGCGCCCGGTCCGACGGCGAAGAGTTCCTCGTCGAACTCGAGTTCGGTGAGCTTGCCGTAACCCTCGTCGGTCAACGGCCACACCGCGAGTCGGGTGAGGGCTTCGCGGCGGTAGCCGAGCACGAGGTGTCCCTCGAACGCGTCGACGTCCTCGAGGCGCACGTCGTGCCGGTGCTCGATCAGGGTGCGCAGCGCGGACGGGTCGTCGACGGGAGCCTCGGCGAGGACGAAGTTCTCGGCCTTCTTCCCCGTCTCGGGGTCGACGTCGTTGTGCAGGATCAGGAAGCGGTCCTCACCGGCGATCACGGCGTGCTCGGCACCGTACTCGACACCTTCGCGGCGCGGCAGGATCACACGGAATTCGCCTGTGGGGTTCTCGGATTCGAGCACCCATCCCTCGGTGGTGATCTTCGAGCCGACCCAGATCATGAGGTACTTCTCGCTGCGGGTCGAACCGATCGACACCCAGTACCGCTCGTCGGGTTCGTGGAAGACCTTCACGTCCTCGTCGACGGAGGTGCCGAGCTTGTGCCGCCAGACGGTGTCGGGCCGCCACGACTCGTCGACCGTCTGGTAGAAGACGTGGCTGTGGTCGAGCGCCCACGTCGCTCCCGGTGCGGTGCCGGGGATCTCGTCCGCCCGCATCTCACCGGTGGTGAGGTCCTTGATGCGCAGGGTGTAGCGCTCGTCGCCCACGACGTCGGTCGAGTACGCGAGCAGCGTGCCGTCGTGGCTGATCGAGAACGCCCCGAGCGAGAAGAACTCGTGCCCTTCCGACTCGACGTTGCCGTCGAGGAGCACCTGCTCGCCGGGGAGTTCCACACCAGGCGTGACGTCGGGCGGTGTCCAGTCGTCGGCGTCGGCGATCGGGCACCGGCACTGGATCGCGTACTGCTTGCCCTCGACGGTGCGGGCGTAGTACCACCAGTCACCCATCCGGGTGGGGACCGACATGTCGGTCTCCTGGGTGCGCGACCTGATCTCCTCGAAGATCGCCTCACGCAGCGGAGCGAGATGTTCCGTCTGCGCCTCGGTGTACGAGTTCTCCGCTTCCAGGTACGCGACGACCTCGGGGTCGTTCTTGTCGCGCAGCCATTCGTAGTCGTCGACGAAGGTGTGCCCGTGATGGGTGCGCTCTAGCGGCACCTTCTTCGCGACCGGCGGAGTGATCTTCGAGGAGGTCATATGCGGTCAGCCGATCCAATCGTCGAAGGACAGTCCCGAAATACGTTCGTACGCCTCGATGTAGCGAGCTCGCGTCTTGTCGACGACGTGCTGCGGCAGCGGCGGGGGCGGGGTGTCGGAGGCGCGGTCCCAGCCCGATTCGGGTCCGGTGAGCCAGTTCCGGACGATCTGCTTGTCGAAGCTGGGCTGAACCTTGCCCTCCTCGTACTCGTTCGCGTCCCAGTAGCGGGACGAATCCGGGGTGAGGACCTCGTCGGCGAGCACCAGATTGCCGGCCTTGTCGAGACCGAACTCCAACTTGGTGTCGGCGAGCAAGATGCCGCGGTCGGACGCGTACATGGCGGCGCGGTCGTAGATATCGAGCGTGTCCTGGCGCAGCTTCATCGCCAGGTTCAGACCGACCTTCTCGACGACGTCGTCGAAGGAGATGTTCTCGTCGTGGTCGCCGAGCGCAGCCTTGCTGGCCGGGGTGAAGATCGGTTCGGGCAGTCTGCTGGCCTCGACGAGCCCCTGGGGCAGGGTGACACCGCAGACGGAGCCCGTGGCTTGGTAGTCGAGCAGGCCGGAGCCGGTGAGGAAGCCTCGGGCGACGCACTCGACGGGCACCATCTCGAGGCGCTTGACCACGAGTGCGCGGCCGAGGACCTCCTCGGGGATACGCTCGTCGTCGGGTTCTCCCGCGAGGTGGTTGTTGGTGGCGTCGAGCAGCTTGAAGAAGAACACGCTCATCGCAGTGAGGACCCGCCCCTTGTCGGGGATCGGGGTCTCGAGCACGTGATCGTAGGCCGAGATCCGGTCACTGGCGACGAGGAGCAGGTGCTCGTCGTCGATCACGTACAGATCACGCACCTTGCCGCCGGCGAGGTGTTGGTAGGACTCGAGTGAAGGACGCACGCTGACACCCTAGTGCTCATCGAGTGGGCGTACCGCACCCCGTGGCGGATATCCCACTCGTTCACCGCCGGGTGGAACAACGAACGTACGAGTGGGAACAGGAGTGGCATGGCCGCATCGTCGCGAGTGGACGTCGGGTTCGGGTCCGAGCGGGGCCCGATCCTCATCGCTCTGATGCTCGCCACCTCCCTCGTGGCGCTCGAGAGCACCATCCTGGCGACCGCGATCCCGACGATCGTCGCGGACCTGGGCGGCTTCACGCAGTTCCCGTGGTTGTTCTCCGCCTATCTGCTCACGCAGGCGGTGCTCGTCCCGGTCTACGGCAAACTCTCCGACGTCTTCGGCCGCACTCCGCTGTTGTTGTTCGGGATCGGGGTGTTCGCGGCGGGTTCGGTGCTGTGCGCGGTGGCGTGGAGCATGCCGACGCTGATCGCGTTCCGCGCGGTGCAGGGACTCGGCGCCGGTGCGGTGCTGCCGATGGCACAGACGATCGCCGGGGACATCTACACGGTCGCCGAGCGCGCCAAGGCGCAGGGCTATCTCGCCAGTGTGTGGGGCATGTCGGCGGTGATCGGCCCGGCCGTGGGCGGTGTCTTCGCAGACTTCCTGTCGTGGCGGTGGATCTTCTGGATCAACCTGCCGTTGTGTGCCCTCGCGGCGTGGGTGCTCGTCCGCAACTTCCGCGAGGACACGCCGTCGGGACCGCGACCGCGCGTGGACTGGGCCGGCGCGGCGACACTCGCGGTAGGCGCCGCCCTGCTGATCCTCGGCCTGCTCGAGGGCGGGCAGTCATGGGCGTGGACGTCGGCGACCGGGATCGGCATCTTCGCCGCCGGTGCAGCCCTGATCGCGGTGTTCGTGTGGATCGAGTCCCGCGCCGCCGAGCCGATTCTGCCGATCCGGCTGTTCACGCGACGTGTGCTGGTCACCACCAGCGCGGTGTCGTGCCTGGTGGGCGCGGTCGTGCTGGGTCTGACCTCGTACGTTCCGTCGTTCGTGCAGGGCGCGCTGGGGACCACGGCGCTCGTCGCGGGCTTCACGCTGGCGACGATGACGATCGGCTGGCCGATCGC
This sequence comes from Rhodococcus sp. GQ147, assembly GCF_059759155.1. Taxonomy (NCBI): domain Bacteria; kingdom Bacillati; phylum Actinomycetota; class Actinomycetes; order Mycobacteriales; family Nocardiaceae; genus Rhodococcus; species Rhodococcus sp. GQ147. The sequence continues at coordinate 133,898 of NZ_JCAXDU010000003.1, read as the reverse complement.
GGCGGCGCAGTCGGGCCGGCTCTATCTGCGGATCGGTTTTCGCAACACCGGTCTGGTGGGTGCGGTGCCGCTGTTGTGCGGCGCGGCGCTGTTGACGCAGGTCGGGGTGGATTCGGCTCCCGGGGAAGTGGCGCTCTGCTGCGTGCTCGTGGGACTCGGGATGGGGTTGATCGCCAGTCCCGCGCTGATCGCGGCGCAGTCCAGCGTCGACTGGTCCGAGCGGGGCGTCGTCACGGGCGCGAACGCCTTCGCACGTGCGATCGGCAGCGCGGTGGGCGTGGCGGTGTTCGGTGCGCTGGCCAATGCAGCCCTCGGGGGCGCAGCGGCGGACGAGACCGTCACCGGAACTCCCGGTGCGGCGCAGTTGGCGGACTCGGTGGCGCCGGTGTTCGTCGCCGTTCTGGTCTGCGCCGTCCTGCTGGTGTCGTGCGTGTGCCTGATCCCGAACCGTCCGGCGGCGGCCGGGTAGGCGACACGCCGCGTGCCTATACCGTTACCTACGAGCTGTTTCGTATTCGCTCGAGATCGGGCACCATCTCTGCGGTGAGAACGACAAGCGGCGGCAAGGACACCATCGACGACGTGACGTACTTCCCCGTCGGAGCTGCGGAGCATGCTCTGCAGCGACTGGTACACGCTACGGCGATGCAGGACACGACGGATTACGAGTCGCTGCGCTCTGCCATGGACGCGGAGTACTTCTGGCGCGGTGTCGCCGAGACCTTCCGGATCGCCGACGAGGCGTTCCGGATCGTGTCGTCCGCGACACGCGACCGGCAGGACATCTGCGCGCACGTCATGGCACGCGCTGCCGACTGGGTGGGCACCATCGAACTCGCCACCGAGGGATCCCGGTTGTACGGCGCGCTCGTCGCTTACACCCAGGGCGTCAGCGAAGGGTATTCGGCCGTGGAGGCCTGGGCGCGCGACGGACGGGTATGACGCGAAAGCGCTGATCGACGCGAAGGCGGGGCCGGGGATCACCCCGGCCCCGCTCGTCGACCCGCAGGTCAGCCCACAGCTTCGAGATCGCCCGTGTCCTCGAACCGCCGCAGCGTCGGGGTCGCAACGAACATGATCGCGATGATCACCACACCTGCCACGCCGTAGATGGTCAGGGCCATCGAGATCGGCACCAGCGAGGCCACGACGCCCGCCGCGACCGCGCCGACGGAGGTACCGGCCGTCACCTGCGCGCCCCACACGGCCGCGATCCGTCCGCGGTACTCGTCGGAGGTGTTGCGCTGGACGGTCGCGTACCGCACGACGTCCGCGAGCGAGTCGCCGAAACCGTGCGCGGCCAGACCGAGCAGCACGACGGCGAGGACGCCGGTCGCGCCGGCACCCACCAGACCGGCGGCGGAGACCGCCATGAGCAGGTACACCACCAGCCCGTACCGGCGGATCGAGCCGGTCCAGCCGCTGGTCAGCGAGCCGACCACGGCTCCGACGGCGGGTGCGGTGTAGAGCAGGCCGACCACCGACGGTCCGACGCCGAGCACCTCGTCGGCGAACTCCGGGATCAGCACGGCCCAGCCGGACAGCAGCATCGCGAGGAATCCGACGATCAGCACCTGCCCCACTACGCGGTTGTGTGCCGCGTACCGGAAACCCGACACCACCGACTTCAGCGGTGATTCCTCCGCCACGTGCGTCGGCGGCAGCGACGGCAGGCGGGTGATGCAGAAGGTGGTGATCGCGGTGGTGAACGCCGCGAGCGCGTAGGCCACACCCACACCACCGGCGGCGATGACGACACCGCCGAGCGCCGGGCCGATCATGGAGCCGAGGTCGGCGGTCAGCGCCATGAGCGCGCCGGCCGCGGCGAGCTTGTCGCGCGGGATCAGGCTGGGGGTTACCGCCATGAGCGCGGTCGACGAGATCCCGCCCGCGATGCCGTCGACGACGGCGAGCACGTAGATCGCCCACATCTGCGGTTCGGGCAGGAACGCGTTGATCGCCAGCAGCGCGAAGGCGACGCCCGCGGTGCCGCGGGCGAGGGCGATGACGTTCCGCCGGTCGTACCGGTCGGCGAGCACCCCGCCCGCGAAGGTGGCCCCGAAGGTGGTCGCACCGATCACCGCGGAGACGGCGGCGACCTGCGCCGTCGAGCCGGTGAGCTGGTACACCTGCACGGGCACGGCCACGATGAGGAAACCGAGACCGAACAGCGACACGACGCGTGCGGTGAACAGGTACCGGAACTCGCGGCTGGTCCGCAGCGGGTCGAGGTCGATGAGGAGCTTCTCGAAGACGGCCACGATCACCCGCTCATCCGCGGGTGAGCAGCGCGATCCACTGCTCGAGGTCGGGGGCGGAGGCGAGGTCCACGAAGTCGACCTCGACGCCGGCGCTACGCCACTGTTCCACGAGGGCCATCAGCCGGACGGAGTCGAGTCCCTGGTCGACGAGGCTCACCGAGGGGTCGAGTTCGTCGACGTCGATGTCCAGGATCCGGGCGGTGTCGGCGAGGACGGTAGTGCGATCGAGCATGGTGTTCTCCTTGTTTCGATGTGTGCAGGCGCTGTGCCCTGGTAAGCGGTGCCGGTGAGTTCTTTCGCGGCGACGACGACCTGCACCGTCTCCTGCCAGATCCGCGCGATCTCGGCGAGCGTGTCCGCGTCGACCACGTCCGCTGCGGCGGCGAACTCGCATTCCAGAACCGCGCCGTCCGGGGTGTCCTCGGTGATCGCGTCCACCTGCAGGACGTGGTCGAGCGGCATGTCCGGATCCACCGAACCCCCGATCGCAGCGGCGCCCGGTGCACCCGACCACGGGCTGCCCGACGCCTCGCCGAGCGTGAGCCGACCGAGGTAGTTGAAGACGACGGCCGGCGGCACGTACCGGGCGAAGCGGTCGCCGAAGTCCGGGTTCAGTCGACGCAGCAGGCCGAAGCCGATGCCGTTGTCGGGTCGTTCCCGCGACGCGCGGGCCACCGCACGCAGCACCGCGCCCGCGGCGTCGGTGTCCCGGGACGCGGACGCCACGTCGACCTCCGCCAGATCCACCGTCACCGGATATATCGACGTGAACCAGCCGACCGTGCGCGACAGGTCGGCACCGGGGACCACCTGCTCCTCCCGGCCGTGTCCCTCGAGGTCGATGCGGACCTGGTCGCCACCCCGGACCGACGCCACCGCGACGGCGAGGGCCGAGAGCAGGATGTCGTCGACGACGTTCGCGGCCAGGACACGCTCGGTGACGTCGACGGGCAGCTGCACGCGGGTCGACCGGGTCGAGAGGACGGTGTCGCGTGCCGGGTCGAGCGGGCGCGAACCGAGCATCGGTTCGTCGGCGTCGACGGCACGCTGCCAGGCCGACCACGACGCGGTGATCCGCTCCGAGCGTGCCGCTTTCGCGAGTTCGTCCGCCCACACCCGAAAGGGTGTGCCGCTCGACGACAGGGTCACCGTCTCCCCGCGTTCGGCCTGTTCGACGGCGTCGGCGAGGTCGGGGACGAGAATCCGCCACGACACGCCGTCCACCACGAGGTGGTTCACGACGATCAGGACGCGTCCGGCCTGCTGCGGCCCGAAGTCGAACCACACGATCTGCACCATCGTCCCGTTCTCGGGATCGATTGCGGCGTACGCGTTCTCACGCTCCTCGTCGAACAACTCGTCCCAGTCCCGGCCCGTGGCGTCGACGCGCCGCACGGCTGCGGTGAGGTCGGGAACGGTCTCGGGGACCGTCCACGACGGCCGGCCTTCGTCGTCGACACGGAAGGTCGAGCGCAGCATCGGATGGGCGGCCACGAGTGCCTCGACCGCGGTACGCAGGGTGTCGAGCGTGAGCCCGACCGGCGCGACGAGCAGTCGCGCCTGCGAGAACCGGGACAACCCCGTCCACTGCTCGAGGGTGTCCCACACGATCGGCGTGACGGTCACCTCGCCTGCCACGTCGCCGACGGCTGCCGGACGGGTCTGTCCGCCGCCACTGTCGATCGCGGCCGCGAGTGCCTCGACGGTGCGCAGTTCGATCACCTGACGCGTGGTGATCCACAGCCCTGCCGCCCGGACCTTCGACACGAGCTGGATCGAGACGATCGAGTCGCCACCGAGGGAGAAGAAATCGTCGTCGATCCCCACCCGTTCGAGTCCGAGCACGTCCGCGACGAGTCCCGCCAGGACCCGCTCGGTGTCGGTACGCGGTGCACGCGCCCCGACCAGCGACGAGAAGTCCGGCTCGGGCAACGCCTTCCGGTCGACCTTGCCGTTGGCAGTGACGGGGAAGGCGTCGAGTACGAGCACCACGGCGGGCACCATGTAGTCGGGCAGACGCTCGGCAACGGCGGCACGGACGACCGCCGGATCGACGGCACCGTCCGGGGTCACGTAGCCGACCAGACGCGTCACTCCACGACTGTCGGTGTGCGCGTCCACGACCGCGTCCCGCACCCCGCGCACCGCGGTCAGCGCGGCCTCCACCTCACCGAGTTCGACCCGGAAGCCGCGGATCTTGACCTGATCGTCGCCGCGGCCGAGGAATTCGAGCACGGGCCGGCCGTCGGCACCACGCACCCGCCGGACGAGGTCGCCGGTGCGGTACATACGGGTGCCGTCGTCGGCGAAAGGATTCGGCACGAACCGCACCGTCGTGAGGTCGGGTCGGCCGAGATATCCGCGGGCGACACCGGCACCGGAGACGTACAGTTCGCCGACCACACCCATCGGGACGGGCCGGAGCATCGCGTCGAGGACGTACGCGCCGGCGCCGTGCACGGCCCGGCCGAGGCACGGTGTGTCGGCGTCGGTGACGGCCCCGATGAGAGAGTCCACGGTGCATTCGGTCGGTCCGTAGAGGTTGAAGGCGCGCCCGTCGGTCAGCTCCCGCAGTCGCTGCCACGACGCCGGATTGACTGCCTCGCCACCGAATCCGACGGAGGCGGGGCGGTGTCCGCTCTCGTACAGTCCGGCAGCGAGCATGCGGTCGAGGAAGGACGGGGTGACCTCGAGGAAGTCGAGTTCGTGCTCGAGCGTGTATGCGACCATCCGTTCGGGATCACGCATGGTGTCCTCGTCGAAGACGTGCACCGTGTGTCCGTCGAGCAGCCACAGGGTCGGCTGCCACGAGGCGTCGAAACCGAACGACCACGCGTGCCCGACGCCGACGGAATCGCGTCCGGACGCCGCTACGGTCGGGACGTAGAGATCCGCGCGGTGGCTCTCGAACAGGTTGAGCAGGTTCGCGTGCGTGACCGCGACACCCTTCGGCAGTCCGGTCGAACCGGAGGTGTAGATGACGTACACGCCGTTGTGCGGGCGCAGCGCACCGCGGCGGTCGGCATCCGTCAGTGGGGCGGTGGAGAATTCGCCGAGTTGCAGGTCGGGGTCGTCGAGCACCACGATCCTCGTGTCGCCTGCGATGGGGACGATACCGTCGAGAACCGAGGCGACCGTGACGATCACCTGTGGTCGAGAGTCGGACACCATGTGCGCCAGTCGATCCTGCGGATAGGACGGGTCCATCGGCACGTACACGCCACCCGACGAGATCGCCGCCGCGATCGCGACGACCATGTGCTCGGACCGCGGCAGCGCGAGTCCCACGACCGTCTCCGGTCCGACTCCGGCGTCGACGAGGAGCCGCGCGAGTCGCGCGGAGCGCCCGCCCAGTTCCGCGAACGACAGTGTCGTGCCGTCGGCGACCACCGCAGGTGCGTGCGGGGTGCGAGCGATCTGCCGCGCCAGGAGATCGGCGACGGTCGCCGCTCCGCTCGACGGGGCCGCGGGGGTCGTCGACCGGTCGCTGCGCAGACCGGCCCGCTCGGCGGTCGTGAGCACATCGAGTTGCGCCACGGTGCCGGGGTTCTCGGCGACGAGCTGGTCGAGGATGCGGACGAGGCGCTCCCCCAGTGCGGTGGCGTCGTCCTCGGTGAACAGATCGGTCCGGTACTCGAGGCCGAGGTGCAGTTCGTCCTCCAGTCCCGCGACCAGCACGAGCGGGAAGTTCGTGGCGTCCGAACCCCCGACCGACCCGACCCGCACGCCGCCGTCCCGTTGCGCCGCGTCGAGGGCGTCGCGGTCGACGGGGTAGTTCTCGAAGACGAGGAGGGTATCGAACAGTTCGCCGATCCCGACGGCACGTCGGATGTCGGCGAGACCGACGTACTGGTGGTCCATCACGCGGTTCTGGGTGCCGTGCGTGCGAGTGACGAGATCGGTGATCGACTCCCCCGCCTGCGTGCGGACGCGTACCGGGACGGTGTTGATGAACAGGCCGATCATCGATTCCACGCCCGGCACGTCGGGGACGCGCCCGGAGACGATCGCACCGAAGACGACATCGGTTCTGCCGGTGAGCGACCCGACGAGAAGGCCCCAGGCGGTCTGCACGAGTCCGTTGACCGTGACGCCCTGTGCGCGGCTCGCTTCGACGAGCCGCCGCGACAGCCCGTCGGGCACGGCGACCGTCAGTTCGGCGGGAAACTGCGGTCGCAGCGCCGTACCGGACGGTGTGACGAGGGTGGGTTCGTCCACGCCGTCGAGCAACTCGCGCCACACTTCGACACCGGCCGCGACGTCCTGTTCGCCGAGCCAGTCGAGGTAGTCGGAGAACGGCACGACCGGCGCGAGTCCGGCGGCGGAACCCCCGGCGGCGTAGATCTGCAGGAGTTCCTGCACGAGCAGCGGGGTGGACCAACCGTCGGAGACGAGGTGGTGCATCGTGAACAGCAGTCGCGCACGCGTCGGTCCCGCGACCACCAGCGTGAAGCGCACCAGGGGTGCGGCCGCGAGATCGAATCTGCGGGTGCGGTCGGCGGCGAGCAGTTCCGCCACCCGCGTGTCGAGTTCGCCGGGCTCGACGGTCCCGAGATCGACGACCTCCCAGTGCGGTTCGGCGGCGCGACGGACGACGCCGATCGGTTCGCCCGCTGCGCCGAGTCGATAGCCGGTGCGCAGAACGGCGTGCCGGTCGACGAGTGCACGCACCGAGCGCTGCATCGTGCCGGCGTCGACGCGGCCGTCGAGGGCGAGGTCGGTCTGCATCGTGTAGACATCGACACCCTCGGCGACACTGCCCGATCCCGACGGCTCGTTCAGTCCGGCCAGGAAGTACATGCCGCGCTGCAGGGGTGTCAGCGGCACGACGTCCTCGATGCCGTCCGGATTCTCGGCGTGCAGTGCGAGCACCTCGTCGACGGACAACCCGGACGCCGTGAGCACCGACGGCACGGGGACGCCCACGGCACCGCCGGAGACCGTGTCGGTGAGAAGGTGCAGTGCCGCGAGCCAGCGCTGCCCGATCCGGCGGGCCCGATCGGCGTCGAGAGCACCGGTGGCGTAGGTGAACACCGCCGAGAGAGCGGGTCCGTCCGGTCCGTCCTCCGTGATCGCGTTGACGTCGAGGACGTGGTCGAGGGGCATGGCCGGATCGACGGAACCACCGAGCGCGGCCGCCTCGGGTGCGGCCGACCACGCGGAGTCGGCGGTATCGCCGAGGGTCATCCGGCCGAGGTAGTTGAACATCACCTCCGGGGTCCGGTAGCCATCGAAGCGGTCGCGGTCGTCGCCGAGGAAACGCAGGAGACCGAAGGAGATTCCGTTGTCGGGAATGCGTTTCAGCGATTCGGTCGCGTGGGCGACGGCCCGGAGCGGAGCACCGCCGTCGAGTGCACGGTCTCCGCCGAGTTCGACCGTCACGGGGTACAGGGAGGTGAACCACCCGACGGTACGCGACAGGTCGGCACCGGGCACGATCTGTTCCTCGCGTCCGTGACCCTCGAGATGCACTCGCAGGGCGGATCCGCCGCAGACGTCGGTGACGGCGAGTGCGAGGGCCGCGAGCAGCACATCGCCGGTGCCGATACCGAGGGCGGACGGCACCGTGGTGAGGATGCGTTCGGTGACGTCGACCGGTACGTCGATCTCGACGGACGCCGAGGTCGACACGATGTCGCGCTGCGGGTCCAGGGCGCGGCTTCCCACCGCGGGCGAACTCTCGGCGGCGAGGGCGGATTCCCAGAGCGGCCACGATCCGGTGATCCGCTCGGACGAGGCCGCTTCGACGAGCGATTCCGCCCACTCCCGGAAGGACGTCCCGGTGTCCTCCGGCGCTGGCGTCTCCCCGCGGGTGGCCGCGGAGACGGCACCGGCGAGGTCGGGCACCAGGATCCGCCACGACACGCCGTCGACGACGAGGTGGTGCGCGACGACGACGATCCGTCCGGCCTGCTGCGGTCCCGGGTCGAGGAAAACCACGCGGAGCATCACCCCGGCTTCGGGGTCGAGTGCGTCGACAGCCTCCGCCGACGCTTCGGCGATGAGGTCGTTCCACGAAATTTGTTCCGTGGTCGAGTGATCCACTCGCCGGACGAGCGTCGCGGCCTCCGGGATGTCCTCGGGCACGATCCATGTCGCACCGCGACGAGTACGCCCCGACGGTTCCGAGTCGCCGACGGTGAACCGCGAGCGCAGCATGGGGTGGGCCGCGAGCAGCGCCCGCACACCCGTGACCAGATCCATCTCCCGCAGGCCGACGGGGGCGACGAGCGTCCGGGACTGGGTGAATCGGCGCAGCGAGTCGAACGATCCGGACGCGAGGGATTCGTGCACGATCGGCGTGACGGGCACCGGGCCGGTCGCCGCCGTCCGGGCTCGTCGGGGTTCCTCGGCGGGTGCCTCGCACGCTGTGGCGAGTGCGGCTGCGGTGCGCAGTTCGAAGACCTGACGGGCGGTCACGCGCAGGCCGGCCGCGCGTAGACGCGACACGAGTTGGATGGAGACGATCGAATCGCCCCCGAGGGTGAAGAAGTCGTCGTGGACACCCACGCGGTCGAGGCCGAGGACGTCGGCGACGGTGGCGCACAGCGTCCGCTCTGTCTCGGTGCGCGGTTCGCCGGCACCCGCCAGGGACGAGAAGTCCGGTTCGGGCAACGCCTTCCGGTCGATCTTTCCGTTGGCCGTGATCGGAAGGACGGGAAGAGTGACGAGCACCGCCGGGACCATGTAGTCGGGCAACCGGTCGGCGAGCGCGGCCCGCACCTCAGCGGTGTCGGGTCCGTCGCCGACGATGTACCCGACGAGGCGGGTGGTCCCCCGGTGGTCGGTGTGTGCGACCACCACGGCGTTCCGCACGGCCGGATGCGCGGTGAGCGCGGTCTCGATCTCGCCGGGTTCCACTCGGAATCCCCGGATCTTGACCTGGTCGTCGTCGCGGCCGACGTATTCGAGTGTGCCGTCGTCCGTCCAGCGCACGACATCACCCGTGCGGTACATGCGGGCACCCGCGGACCCGCAGGGATCGGCGACGAAGCGTGCCGAGGTCAGGTCGTGGCGGCCGAGATAGCCACGGGTGACACCGTTTCCGGAGACGTACAGTTCACCGGCCACTCCGATGGGCACGGGACGCAGCCAGTGGTCCAGGACCCGCACGCTCGTCCCGGGAGTGGGACCGCCGATCGTCACGGTGTCCCCCGCGATGTGCGCGGAAGTCGCGTCGACGGTGCATTCGGTGGGTCCGTAGCAGTTCGTCGCCACCACGTCGCTCGCGGCGAGTCGCTGCCACAGCGCGGTGCTCACCGCTTCGCCGCCCACGGTGACGATCGCGGGAACGTGCCCACCCGGTTCGAGGAGACCGGCGTCGAGCAGGCGGTTCATGAGCACGGGCACGGTGTCGACGTAGTCGATGCCGTGGGTGCGCACGTAGTCGACGATGCGGTCGACGTCGGCACGGTTGTCGTCGGGAAGCACATGCAGCACATGGCCTTCGAAGAGCCAGGTGAGCGCGGCGACCGCCGAGTCGAAGGCGAACGGGTAGGTGAGCAGGACGTGCCACTGCCCGTCGCGCGGCGCACGACCGGCGGCGTGCATGGGCCCGGCGGCCTGTGCGGCGTGCAGGTCGGCGAGATTGGCGTGCGAGACGGCCACGCCCTTCGGCAGACCCGTGGAGCCGGAGGTGTAGACGACGTAGGCCAGATGATCCGGGCGGAGCGGAGCGCGCCGGTCCGCGTCCGTGAGCGGAGCCGACGACAGCGCCGACAGTGTGGACTCGACATCCGGGTCGTCGAGGACCAGCACGTCGACCCCGTCGAGCACCTCACCGAGACCCGCGCGCACGGCCTCGGTGGTGATCACCAGACGCGGTGCGGCATCGGTGATCATGTGCTTCAACCGGTCGGCGGGATAGGACGGGTCGAGCGGCAGATAGGCGCCTCCGGCGGTGAGGACGGCAACGATCGCGTCGACCATGGCGCCGGTCCGGGAAAGCGCGAGACCGACCCGGTCGTCGGGTCGCACGCCGCGGTCGACGAGCAACCTCGCCAGTCGCGCCGAGGCCGCGCCGAGTTCACCGAACGACGATTCCTGCTCACCGCACACCACTGCGGGTCGGTCGGTGCCGGCGGTGAACCGGTGCGCGAGCAGGTCGGCGACGGTGCCGCTCGACGGTGCCGCGGGTGCGGTGGACCAGGTGCCCAGTACACGTTCCCGTTCCGAGGACGGCAGGATGTCGAGGTCGGCGACAGGCGCATCGGGCCGGGCACACAGGGCCTCGAGGATCGCGACGAGGCGGGCGCCCAGGGCGGCGGCCTCGTCCGCGTCGATCAGCGACGGGCGGTGGTCGAGCTTGACGACGAGCCGATCGGACATGCCGGCCGTGAGGACCAGCGGATAGTTGGTGGCGTCGCGTCCGTCGACGCCGGTGATCGTCACTCCCCCGGCGCGTTGCGCTCGCTCGAGGGCGTCGCGGTCGACGGGATAACTCTCGAAGACGGTGAGGGTGTCGAACAGTTCACCGATCCCGACGGCGCGCTGCACCTCGGACAGGCCCAGGTACTGGTGATCGACGGTGCGCGACTGCTCGAGCTGTACGCGTCGCAACAGTTCGGTGACGGTCGCGGCGGGATCGAGCCGCACCCGCACCGGAACGGTGTTGATGAACAGCCCGATCATCGATTCCACGCCGACGAGTTCCGGAGGGCGGCCCGAGACCGTCGCGCCGAAGACGATGTCGTCGCGGCCGAGCAGACCGGACAGGAGCATCGCCCACGCGGTCTGCAGCACCGTGTTGAGCGTGACGCCGCTCGCGCGGGTGAGCTCCGCGAGCTTCGCGCCGAGCCCGTCGGGGACCGGAACCTCGAGTTCGCCGCAGCGTTCCGACGAGCGGGTCGCTCCCGGCGGTGCCACGAGCGACGGCTCGCTCACACCGTCGAGCGCCTCCTGCCACAGCGACCGGGCGGCCTCGCGGTCCTGGCGCCCGAGCCACGCGAGGTAGTCGCGGTAGGGGCGCACGGACGGCAGGCCCGACGCCGATCCCCCGGCGGCGTAGATTTCGAGCAGCTCGCGCACGATGATCGGGGACGACCAGCCGTCGACGACGATGTGGTGGGCGGTGAGCAGCAGGCGCACCTCGTCGGCGCCGAACCGCACGAAGGTCCAGCGAACGAGCGGCGGTTGCGTCAGGTCGAACCAGTCGTGCAGGTCGTCCTCGACGATCTGCTCGAGCCGGCGTTCCGCCTCGGCGCGTTCGAGACCGGACAGATCCTCGCTGCGCCAGGGATTCTCCACGCCCGACACGACGAGACCCGCCGTACGGCCGTCCTTACGGGGACGGAAGCACGTGCGCAGCGCCGGATGACGGTCGAGCAGCGCCTGCGCGGAGGCCGCCATCCGCTCCTCGTCGACCGCCCCCGAGAGTCGCACCACCGATTGCACCGTGTGGGCGTCGGGATCGGCCCCAGCCGTGTCGTCGGATGTCGAGCCGGTCGGCGCCGCAACGGTACTCAGGTAGAGCAAGCCCTGTTGCAGCGGCGAGAGCGGAACGATGTCTTCGAGCGCAGTGGAACGGGTCATCTGTCGCTTTCGGTATGGACGGTCATTTCGGGCACGGACGACGAACGGCCCCCGCGCCGGGACGTCGGGGGCCGTTCGGTCGGTGGTGCGGGGCGGGCCCGCAACAGCGACTACTCCTGGCTCTGGTTGGCCGGAAGTTTCGCCAACTCGGCATCGATGGAATCGAGTGCCAGCAGAGCGGTTTCGTAGGTCGCTGCACTGGAGTGCTTGACGGCGACGAGGTTGCCGGCCTTCACGGCGGGAAGATCCTGCCACAGCGGGGAGGCGAACAGTTCCTCCAGCTCGGGCGGCAACGAACCGTCGGCCTCGACACCGTAGACGATCACGTCGGCCTCGCCGAGGTTCTCGGGCAACTGCTCGACCGACAGGTACTCGGCGTGAACTCCCTCGGGATCGGTCGGCTCACCGAAGAAGTCGAACCCGAGATCGTCGAACAGGTTGGTGGTGTACGACGAGGCGTATTCGCGGGAGAACTCACCGGGCTCGGTACCGCACACACCGCAGACGCCGGCGAACTTCAGGCCCCCGAGCGAGTCGGCGTACTTGTCGGCGATCTCGGCAGCGCGAGCCTCGTACTCCTCCTTGAACTCCCCGTAGGAGTCGCTGACGTTCGCGGCATCGGCGTACTGCTCACCGAGTTCGCGCCACTCGCCCGGAACCGTGAGCCCGACGAAGACCACCGGGGCGAGCGCCTCGAGCTTGGCCACGTCGACCTGCTCCTGCACGCGGGCCGGGACGCCCATGATGATGAGGTCGGGATCTGCGGCGGTGACTGCCTCGTAGTTGAGCTCCGAGACGGCGCCGTCGGGAGCGACCTTCGGCAGCGCCTCGTAGGCGGCCAGGGTCTCCTCGTCCATGTTGTCGAGCTCGCGGCTCCACTCGCATACGGCGGCGAGGTTCGCGCCGGCCTGGATGAGCGGGAGGGTTGCGTAGCCGCAGGACACGATCCGCTGGGGGTCGGCCGGGATCTCGATGCTGCCGTTCTGCGCTTCGAAGGTGCGCGTCGCGGCGGAGTCGGTGCCGCTCTCCGCGCTGCTGCTGTCGCCGTCGCTCGAACATCCCACAAGTCCGACGGCCAGCAGGGCTGCCGCGCCGAGCGCCGCGGCGCCCCGCGCGCGCTTGCGTTCCAGAACGCGCATCGTTGTTCTCCCAGAGTCTCCCGCCGGGGCGCGTTGCCCCGGTCATGATTGGTTAGGCTAACCGAAAGAGACCGCCTCGCCAAGCGCTCCGTCCTCAGCCGAATTCGAGCGCGAAATCGTCGATCTCCGACTGGTCGAGGTCGTCGAGCGTGAGGTCGGACGGTGTGAACCCGCCCGCGTCCTCGTCCGACGCGTGCCCGGCGAGCGCACGCAGCGCCGCGATCCACTCGTCGGCCAACGCCGACACTCTCTCCGCAGGAACGAGATCGGGGCTGTACCCGAACATCCCGCGCAGCACCGGCTCGGCACCGGAATCGTCGGTGAGCACACCGATCTCGACGGCGTGCGCCACGGGCATGTCGGCTTCGGTGGCCCCACCGAGCGCCGAACCCTCCGGAGCACCGGCCCACGCCTGCCCTTCGGTCTCGCCCAGCGTGAACCGGCCGAGATAGTTGAATCCGATGTCCACAGCGCCGACGCTCGCGAGTTCCGGGCCGCCCACTGGGTCGAGATGCCGCAGCATCCCGAATCCGATTCCACTGTCGGGGATCTCCCGCAGCTGTTCCTTCACGCGTTTCAGAGCGTCACCCGCGCTCGCTCCGCCGGCATACGCGTCGGCGACATCGAGTCCCGCGACGTCCAGGCGCACCGGATAGAGCGTGGTGAACCACCCCACCGTGCGCGACAGATCCGCCCCCGGAACGGCCTGTTCCTCACGGCCGTGCCCTTCGAGGTCGACCGCGACCGCCCCTTCGCCGCACACCCGCGCGGACGCCAGCGCCAATGCTGTGAGCAGGACGTCCTCGACGCCGGCGTGGAACCGCTCGGGAACGGTCGTGAGCAGCGCGTCGGTGAGCTCGGAAGGAACCTCGACCTGCACCCTCGCGGTTTCTGCCATGGTGTGCCGCGTGGGATCCGGATCACCGGACGCCAGACGCACGCGTCCCGCCGGGGCGAGGATGCGCCGCCACAACGACAATTCGGATCTGCGCGCCGGCACTCCGTCGAGCAGTCCCCGCGCCCAGCGGCGCAGAGACGTGCCTGCGCGCACCGGGGCGACACCGTCGACCGCACCGGCGAGATCGGGCACCAGGATGCGCCACGACACACCGTCGACGACGAGGTGGTGCACCGCGACGAACACCCGTCCCGGCGCGTCGGGACCGGCGTCGAAGAAGATCACGCGCACGAGCGCGCCGGCGGCGGGATCGAGTTCGGCATAGGCGATCCCGGTCGCGGCGACGATCGCCTCCTGCAGGTCGACCGAGTCCGAGACGTCCACGCGGGTCACGACATCGGCGGCGTCGACGGAACCGACCGGGCGGACGTCGAGCACCCGTGCCTGCGGATCGAAGACGGCCCGCAACGCGTCGTGCGTGTCGAGCAGGGCCTGGACGCCGTCGGTCAGCCGGTCGAGCGTCAGCCCTACGGGCGCGAGGAGCAGCCGCGACTGCGCGTAGCGGGCGTACGGTCCACCACGGTCGAGCATGTCGTGGACGATCGGAGTCGCCGGGACGTCCCCGAGTGCCGCCTCGACGTCGACCGTCCCGGGCCCGTCCTCGATCTCCGCGACGCGGGCGAGTCCCGCCGGGCTGCGGTGTTCGAAGACGTGCCGCGCGGTGAACCGGATCCCGGCGGCGCGCGCCGCGGACACCAGCTGGATGGACACGATCGAATCGCCACCGAGAGCGAAGAAGTCGTCGTCGGGGCCCACGGCATCGAGTCCGAGCACCGACGCCGTCAGCTCGCACAGGCGTTGTTCGAGTTCGTCCGCCGGCAGGCGACTCTCGGTGGCCGGCGTGAAGACCGGCTCGGGAAGTGCTCTGCGGTCGATCTTTCCGTTGCGGGTGACCGGGAGCTCGTCGAGCACGACCGTGACGGCGGGGACCATGTGGTCGGGCAGCCGGTCGGCGACGTACATCCGGAGGATGTCGGGGTCCGTCGTTCCGGCCGCGTAGGCGACGAGCCGCTTTCGACCCGGTTCGTCCTCGCGGACCACGACCGCCGCGGCACTCACCGCGGGATGGCCGCCGAGCACGGTCTCGATCTCACCGAGTTCGATGCGGAAGCCGCGGATCTTCACCTGGTCGTCGGTGCGGCCGAGGTAGTCGAGCACCGGGCCGTCGGTGCCGGAGATCCTCCAGCGCACCAGATCGCCGGTGCGGTACAGGCGCTCGCCGCCGGTGCCGAAGGGGTCGGCCACGAACCGTCCCGCGGTCTGCGCGCTCCGGCCGAGATAGCCGCGGGTGACGTGCGGGCCGCCGACGTACAGTTCGCCGGGCACACCCGGGGGCACCTGCCGCAGGTGCGCGTCGAGGACGTACACCCGGCCGCCGTGGATCGGCGTTCCGATGTTCGGGATGCTGCCCGGGGTGAGTACGACGCCGGTCGCGTCGACGGTGCATTCCGTCGGACCGTACATGTTGCTCACGCGCACATCGGTTTCCGCAGCGAGCTGCGACCACAGCTCACCCGGTACCGCCTCGCCGCCGAGCACCATGGACTCGGGACGGTGCGGCGCGGCGGGGTCGAGGAGCCCCTCGGTGAGCAGGCGACCGGCGAGCACCGGACCGCAATCGAGTGCGTCGATGCGGTGCCTCCGGACGTACCGGACGATCCCCTCGGCATCGGCCATGAGGTCCTCGGCGAGCACGTGCACGGTGTGGCCGCCCAGCATCGCGAGGAGAGGCTCGACGGACGAGTCGAACGCGAAGGTGTAGCTCAGCAGCACGGTGCGTCGGCGCGTCGCGGGATCGCCGACGGTACGGGTGCGCACCGTCTCCCACAGGTTCACGACACCGCGGTGCGGTACCACCACACCCTTCGGGGTGCCGGTGGATCCGGAGGTGTAGACGAGATAGGCGGTGGTGTCCGGGTGCACGTCCGGCAGGTGCACGTCCGGGCCGGGGCCGGTGATCGATCCGGCCGCGTCGACGTCGAGCACGACGCCCACACCCGCGTCGCGGAGCATGAACTCGTTCCGGTCGGCCGGTTGCTCCGGGTCGAGCACCAGATAGGCCGCTCCCGACTTCCACACGCCGAGGATCGCCGCGACCAGCACGGATTCGCGCGGAAGACTCAGTCCCACGACGTCTTCGGGACCGATCCCGTTCGCGACGAGGTGACGGGCGATCCGGTCGGACCACGCATCCAGGTCACGGAAGGTCAGACGGCTCGACGACGTGACCAGCGCGGTCTCCTCGCCGTAGCGCTCCACGGTGCGAGCGAACAGTGCGGGCAGGCTCCGCGGTCCGGAGCGATCCGGGAGCGCGGTCGCATCACCGGCGCGCAACACCTCACGCTCGGAGGCGGTGAGCAGAGCGAGCTGCGAGAGCCTCGCGTCCCGATCGGCGCACACCGCGGCGAAGGCCCGCTCGACCCGCGCGGCGAAGGCCTCGGCGGACGACTCGTCGAACAGGTCGCGGGCGTACTCGACGCGCACGCACAAACCACCGTCGGATTCCTCGATGACGCCGAAGGTGAGGTCGAACATCGCGGTGTCGTTCGCGACGAACGAGGGTGTAGGCGTCAGGCCGTCGAATCCCGTGATCGCCGGCGGGCTCTGGTACTGCACCATCACCTGGAACAGGGGGTGCCGGGCCGCGCTGCGCTCGGGGTTGAGGGTCTCCACGACGCGGTCGAACGGGACGTCCTGGTGCGAGTACGCCGCGACGTCGGTGTCCTTGATCCGGGCGAGCAGCTCCCGCACCGTGGGGTCGCCCGAGAGGTCGGTGCGCAGCACCACCATGTTGACGAAGAAGCCGACGAGGTCCTCGAGTTCGGGTGCGGGCCGTCCCGCGGTGGGCGATCCGAGCGGGATGTCCTCGCCCGCGCCGCTGTGCGACAGTGCGACCGCCACCGCCGCGTGCACCATCATGAACATCGTGGTGCCGGTCGTGCGCGCGGCCTCCCGGATCGTCGCTGCGCGGTCGGCGGGGATCCGGTGCTCGACACCGCCACCCGCGTAGGAGGCCACGGTCGGGCGCGGGCGGTCGACGGGGAGGTCGAGTTCGGCCGGGAGACCGTCGAGCTCCTTGCGCCAGAACGCGAGTTGTCGTGCGGCGAGCGAGTCCTCGTCGTCCTGGTCGCCGAGGAGTTCCCGTTGCCAGATCGCGTAGTCGGCGTACTGCACGGGCAGCGGTGCAGGCTCGTGGGAGTCGCCACGTACGTGCGCGGAGTAGAAGGTGCCGAGATCGCGCAGCAGCAGCGGCGTGGACAATTCGTCGCTCGCGATGTGGTGGGCGAGCACGAGCATCACGTGCTCGTCGGGCGCCATCGTGAACAACCGGATCCGCAACGGGATCTCGCGTTCGAGATCGAACGCGTGCCGGGCCTCGGAATGCAGGCGCCCGGTGAGCGCGTCGCGGTCGACGGCCTCGACCGCGAAGGGAACTGCGACCCCGGCAACTTCTTCCACTCCGCGCACCTGCTGCATCCCCACGCCGTCGCGTTCGACGAGAACGGTGCGCAGACTCTCGTGGCGCGCGAGCACGTCGGAGACCGCCTGCCGCAGTGCATCCGGGTCGACCGGTCCGTGCAGGTCCACCGTGATGGGGACGTTGTAGGTCGGACTGGGCCCTTCCATGCGGTACATGAACCACAGCCGCTGCTGCGCATACGACAGTGGTGCAAGGGACAGGGCCGCCGGATCGTTCTCACCGCGCGGGACGAGCGCCGGTCCGGCCGGAGCGGCGGTCGGGTGGTCTCCACAGTGCGCGGCGAGCGCGACGACCTGCGGATGATCGAAGACCGTCCGGATCGGCAACTCCACACCGAGCTCGTCACGGATGCGGGCGAGCAGTGTCGCGGCGCTGAGCGAGTGCCCGCCGAGCGCGAAGAAGTCGTCGTCCGCGCCCACCGTGTCGAGACCCAGGATGTCGGCGTAGATCCGGCACAGCGTCCGTTCGGTCTCGGTCTCCGCGACGCGGGACGAGACCATCGACGAGAAGTCCGGTTCGGGCAGCGCCGTGCGGTCGAGCTTGCCGTTGGAGGTCAACGGCATCTCGTCGAGGACGACGAGGGCCGCGGGAACCATGTACCCGGGCAGGAACTCGGCGACGAGACGGCGCGCCTCGACCGGTTCGGGCACGTCCTGCCCCACGAGATAGCCGACGAGCTGCGCAGCACCGGAGGGATCGGTGCGCACCACCGTCGCCGCACGGGACACGCCGGGGATGCGCAGCAGAGCGGCGTCGACCTCACCGAGTTCGATGCGGAATCCTCGGACCTTGACCTGGTTGTCGACCCGGCCGCGGTAGACGATGCGGCCGTCCTCGGTCCACTGCACGAGGTCGCCGGTGCGGTACAGGCGGGCGTACGGACCCGAGGAGTCCTCCGAGTACGGATTCGCGACGAACCTCGTGGCGGTGAGTGCAGGCGCGTCGAGATATCCCCGGACCACACCCGGCCCGGCCACGTACAGCTCACCTTCGGTTCCGGCGGGCACGGGTGCGAGTCCCGCGTCGAGGACGTGGACGCGCAGGTTGGCGACGGGACGGCCGACGACCGGTGTCTCGGCGTCGGCGACCTCCGCGACGAGGACGTCTACGCTGCACTCGGTGGGGCCGTAGAAGTTGAAGGCCGCACCCCGGCGTTCGCGCAGGCGGCTCCACAACCGCTCGGAGACGGCGTCGCCGCCGAAACCGAGGGTGGGCACGGTGCCGTCCGGGAACAGGCCGTCGTCGACGAACTGCTCGAGCCGGCTCGGTGAGAACTCGACGAAATCCCATCCCTCGTCGAGGGCGCGGCGTGCGAGTGCCGCCGGGTCGCGCTGAGTCGCCTCGTCGACGATGTCGACGGTGTGCCCGGCGAGCATCCACAGCAACGGCTGCCACGACGCGTCGAATGCGAGCGACCAGGCCAGTCCGAGGCGGACGGATTCGCGGCCGGCCTCGCGGGCGGCACGGGTGAACACCTGGGCGCGGTGGCTGTGGAACAGGTTGACCAGCCCACGGTGGGGTACGACGACGCCCTTCGGTCTGCCGGTGGAGCCGGACGTATGGATCACGTAGGCGATCGAGTCGGGTGTCAGCGGGCCGCGCTCCGAGTCGTCGAGCGGAGCGTCGGACACGGCGTCGAGGTCGAGATCCTCGAGCACGACGCGCTTCGGCACCCCCGTCACCTCGGCGACCCGGTCGTCGGTCGTGCGGGTGGTGAGGATGCAGACGGGGTCGGTGGAGCCGAGGATGTGGGCGAGGCGTTCGAGGGGCTGATCGACGTCGAGCGGGACGTAGGCGGCGCCGGTCTCGAGGACGGCGTGGATCGCGATCAGCGCGTCGACGGTGCGGGGCAGCGCGAGGGCCACCCGCGCGTGCGGCCGGCCGAGATCGAAGCTCGAGACGAGGTGGCGGGCCAGGCGGTGCACCCGCGCGCCGAACTGCGCGTAGGTGAGCGTCACACGGGCGTCGGCCACGGCCGGTGCGTCGGGGGCCACCTCGATCCTCTGCCGCAGCAGATCGACGAGCGTCAGCTCCGGGTCGAACGGGATGTCCGGGCTGTGGCTCCAGTCGTCGAGTATCGTCCGTCGCTCGGCGGCGGTCAGGACGGACACCTGCGCGAGCGGGGTGTGCAGATCCCGCTCGGCCACCGAACCGAACAGCATCTCCAGCCGCTCGGTGTGGATCGTCAGATCCGCCTCGCTGTAGACGTCGGCGTCGACGTCGACGAACACTTCGAGTCCGGCACTGCCGTCGAGGGGCCGCACGGTGACCATGAAGTCCTGCAGGGGTCCTCGGGCGACCGAGTGCACGGCCGCACGCATGTCGCCGAACCGGAGCGAGTCGCCGAACGGTTTGACGTTGACCGACGGGCCGATGACGCCGCGGGATCCGGTCGGTAGTCGCAGGTCGCGCTGTATGTCCTCGGTGCGGTAACGATAGTGGTTGCGGCACAGCGCCACTCCGTCGCGCACCTGCGCGACGAGCTCGACGAGCGTGGCCGATGCGGTCGGATTCAGGCGCAGCGGAACGACATTGACCGCGGTGATCGGCACCCGCAGTGCGGCGCTGCCGAGCCGGTTCATGACGGGGAAACCGAGCGTGAGGTCCTCGCGGCCGGTAACTCCGCGCAGGTAGGCGGCGACGAGCGCGGTGACCGCGTCACCCCAACTCGCGCCGACCTCCTTGCCGAGAGCCACCAGACCGCGCTGCCGGTCGGCGTCGAGGGTGAAGCGCGTGCCACGGGAGCGCCGCGCGATGCCACCCGGGCCGGGCCGCAGGGCGACCGCTTCGTCCACGCCGTCGAGGTACGCGTTCCAGAAGTCACGGTCTGCGTCGAAGTCGGCCGAGTCGCGATAGTCCGATTCTTCCCGTATCACCGATTCGACCGAATCGAACCGTGCGGCAGCAACTTCCGTACCGGCGACCGCGGCGCTGTAGCGCTCGGCGATGCGCCGGTTGAACAGCGAGAACCCGAAGGCGTCGAGGACGATGTGATGGGCACGCAGGTAGAGCAGGACGTGATCGTCGGCGAGTCGCAGGACCGCGGCCCGGACGCACGGATCCACCGACAGGTCGACGGGCCGCTCGAGGTCGCGCGCCATCCACTCGTGGGCCGCCTGCCAGGGGTCCGCCGCGGAGGTGAAGTCGACGGTCGGGGCGAGATCGAGTGTGCGCGCACCGGGAATCCGGACGACTGTACCGTCGGCGAGGGTCTCGAACCCCGCGACCAGCACCTCGGCCTCGGATGCCGCCTTGGAAACCGCTGTGACCAGCGCTTCCTCGTCGACCGCGCCTCGCAGTTCGATGCATTCCGAGGTGTTGAACAGCGGGTTGTCGGGGTTCAGTTGCTGGGCGAACCATACGCCCGACTGTGCGCGCGACAGAGCGAGCCGTGAGGCGTCCGGTCCGGCTAGGGGCACTGGAGATCCTCTTTCCTTCGATCGAAACGATTGGCTGGGAACGGAATCCGCTGATGTGCGCGCTGCGGCGCCGGAGGGCACAGTACCAAAGGTTAGGCTTACCGTATATGTTGCTCAGTGATCGTGTGTCCTGTGGCGCGGTCCTGCCAGCAGACCTCCTCAACCGGAAGGTACGAGAATGCAAGTGCCGGTCCTCGGCGCAACCGCTACCGACCGGGCCGAGCGGCCCGTCGCGCACCCGTTCGTCCTGTCCCGCCCGCACGGCACGGTGATCGCCGAAGGCGTGAGCGAACACTTCGACCGCGCGTCCGCCGCCGCCGACGCCCTGCGCACCGGACAGGTCGCCGCGATCGTCGGAGCACTGCCCTTCGCACCCGACGGTCCGGCCGCACTGACCGCTCCGAACACACTCCATCACTCCCCCGCGCACTACGACGCACCGGCCGCCGACCTGCCCCCGATCACGATCACGGGCGCATTGCCGTCGGAAGGCGAGCACATCGATCGGGTCGAGACCGTACTGCGCCTGCTCCGCTCGGACGACAACGACCTTCTCAAGGTGGTCCTGGCCCGGGCACTCGCCCTGCGCGCCGACCGGCCCGTCACCCCGCACGACCTCCTCGTCGCTCTCACGCGAAACGATCCGCTGCACAACGGCTTCCTCGTCGACCTCACAGCAGCCGGTGGCGTGTGGACGGGACGTCACCTGGTTGGGTCGAGCCCGGAGGTGCTCGTGCGCCGTCGCGGAGATCGGGTCACCGCTCACCCCCTCGCCGGATCCGCACCGCGGCATTGCGACCCCGGGATCGATCGGGCGACGGCCGACAGGCTCGCCGGCTCCGCGAAGAACCTCGCCGAGCACGCGCACGTGATCGATGCGATCCGCGCCGCGCTCGAACCGTTGTGTGTCGACCTCGACATCCCCGAGCAGCCGACCGTGACGAGCACGCGCCAGCTGTGGCATCTCGGCACTCCCATCGAGGGTCGCCTGCACGATCCGGGTGTCACGGCCCTCGATCTCGCACTCGCGGTGCACCCCACCCCCGCGATCTGCGGCACGCCGACCGCGGCCGCCCGCGATCTGATCCTCGCGACCGAGGGTGACCGGGGCTTCTACGCCGGTGCCCTCGGATGGTGCGACGCCGCGGGCGACGGCGAATGGTTGGTCACGATCCGCTGCGCCGTCCTCGATGCCGACGGTGTCGGGCTCACGGCCTACGCCGGGGGCGGTATCGTCGCCGACTCCGACCCTGCCGACGAACTGGCCGAGACGACCGTCAAGTTCGGCACCGTCCTCGATGCACTGGGAGTACTCCGATGACCGAGACCGCACCATCCCCCGTCACGCTCGTCGTCGGAGCCGCGCAGGGTATCGGCCGCGCGACCGCCGAGGCCCTGGCGCGTGCCGGTCACCGTCTCGTGCTCGCCGACCGCAACGCCGAAGGACTGCGCAAGACTGTCGCGCTGCTCGGCGGCTCCGTCCCCACCTACCCCGTCGACATCCGCGACCACGACGCCGTCGCCTACCTCGTCGAGAACATCGAATCCGAGCACGGACCGATCGAGCATCTCGCGCACGTCGCAGGTGTCTTCACCACGGGCTCGGTGCTCGACTCCGATCCCGAGGACTGGCAGCACATGTACGACGTCAACGTCACCGGCCTGCTGTCGGTCCTGCGTTCGGTCGGACGGGCCATGCGGGAGCGGAGGTCGGGTTCGATCGTCGTCGTCGGATCGAACTCCGCGGGCGTGCCGCGCATGGGCATGGGCGCCTACGGATCGTCCAAGGCCGCGTCCACGATGATCGTCCGGATCCTCGGACTCGAGCTGGCGCAATACGGGATCCGCGCCAACATCGTCGCGCCGGGTTCCACCGACACCGCCATGCAGCGCTCGCTGTGGGAGGACCCCAACGACGACGCCGGCGCACGCAGCGCCATCGAAGGTGACCTGTCGCAGTTCAAGGTCGGCATCCCCCTCGGCCGCATCGCCGAGCCCGCCGACATCGCCGAGGCCATCGAGTTCCTGCTGTCCGATCGTGCTCGTCACATCACCATGCAGGCGCTCTACATCGACGGCGGCGCCACCCTCCGCGCCTGACCGACAGACCTGCATCGACCCTGATCCCGAAAGGAAACGTTCCGTGACAACCGGTTTCGAGCGCACGCCGCTCGCCGACACCGCCCGCTACCCCGAGGAGTTCGCCGAGCGGTATCGCGCAGCCGGTTACTGGACGAACGAGACCTTCGGCGAATTCCTCCCGGCCCGCGCCGCCCGGTTCGCCGGTCGCATCGCCGTCGTCGGACACGACGCGACGGGCACCTGGCGGCGCATCACCTACCGCGAACTCGACGACGCCTCGGCCCGCGTCGCCGCCGGTCTCGCCGACCTCGGGGTCCGGAAGGGCGACCGAGTAGTCCTGCAGTTGCCGAACATCGTCGAGTACACCGAAGTGCTCTTCGCGGTCTTCCGCCTCGGTGCGCTCCCCGTCTTCTCCCTGCCCGCGCACCGCGCGTCGGAGATCGGCTACTTCTGCCGGTTCAGCGACGCCGCAGCGTACGTGATCGCCGCCGAACACGGCGGATTCGACTACCGCGTGCTCGCCCGGCAGGTCGCCTCCGAGATGGAGAATCCGCCGGTTGTCGTGGTCGCCGGTGAGGCCGAGGAATTCACTGCGCTCGGGTCGTTGCGCGACCGCGAAGCGGCGCCGATCACGGAGAACGACGCCGGAAACGTTGCCTTCCTGCAGCTGTCGGGTGGCACGACCGGAACGTCGAAGCTCATCCCCCGCACCCACGCCGATTACCTGTACTCCGTGCGCGAATCCGCGGTGATCTGCGGAGTGGACGAGAACACCCGCATGCTGGTCGCGCTGCCGGCGGCGCACAACTTCCCGATGAGCTCGCCGGGCATCCTCGGTGTGCTGCACGCCGGCGGCACCGTCGTCCTCGCTCCGGATCCGAGCCCCGACACCGCGTTCGCCCTCATCGAGAGCGAGGGCGTGACGATGGCGTCGCTCGTCCCGCCCCTCGCGCAGGCGTGGCTGTCGGCGCGGGCCCGCACCGAACGCGACCTGTCGTCGCTCGAGGTGCTGCAGGTCGGTGGTGCGAAGTTCCCGGCCGAGGCCGCCAAACGCGTTCGCACCGAACTCGGCTGCACGCTGCAGCAGGTCTTCGGTATGGCGGAGGGTCTCGTCAACTACACCCGGCTCGACGACGACGAGGACACCATCGTCACCACCCAGGGCGGGCCGATCAGCCCCGACGACGAGATCCGCGTCGTCGACGATACGGACGAGCCCGTCGCCGCGGGCACCACCGGCCACCTGCTCACCCGCGGCCCGTACACGATCCGGGGCTACTACAATGCGCCGGAACACAATTCGATGGCATTCACCCCGGACGGCTTCTACCGCACCGGCGACATCGTCCGGCTCACCGAGCACGGCTACATCGTCGTCGAGGGACGCGCGAAGGACCAAATCAATCGCGGTGGCGAAAAGATCGCGGCCGAGGAGGTCGAGAATCATCTGATCGCGCACCCGGCCGTGCTCGACGCGGCGGTGGTGTCGATGCCCGACAAGTATCTCGGCGAGCGCACCTGCGCCTTCGTCGTCACCGAGGGGGAAGCGCCGAAGGCCCTCGCGCTCAAGAAGTTCCTGAGGGAGCGAGGGCTGGCCGAGTACAAGATCCCCGACAAGGTGCAGTTCGTCGACGCCTTCCCGGTCACGGGAGTGGGCAAGATCAGCCGGAACGAACTGCGGCGCGCCCTCGCGGCCACTCTAAAGGACTGATCTCGCTCCGCGACGACGGGATGACTTCACCCCGTTCGGCTCGAGCGTCGAGGATTGCGTAGCGGCCACCGCGGGCGACGAGGTCGTCGTGCGTTCCGCGTTCGACGATGTGGCCCCGGTCGAGGACCACGATCTCGTCGGCGTTCCGCACGGTCGAGAGCCGGTGCGCGATGGTGATGGTCGTGCGTCCGCTGCGCGCGGCGTCGAGGGCCTGCTGCACGGCGTGCTCGGTGTCGTTGTCGAGGGCGCTGGTCGCCTCGTCGAGCACGAGGACACGCGGGTCGCGCAGGAGCGTGCGGGCGATCGCCAGTCGCTGTTTCTCACCACCCGAGAAGCGGTATCCGCGGGCGCCGACGACGGTGTCGTAGCCGTCCGGCAGCGAAACGATCAGGTCGTGGATGTGTGCGGCGCGGGCCGCGGCCTCGATCTCGTCGTCGGTCGCGTCCGGCTTCGCGTAGCGCAGGTTCTCCCGGACGGTCGCGTGGAGGAGGTAGGTCTCCTGCGACACCACGCCGACCAGTCCGGCGAGATCGGCGAGCCTCATGTCGCGCAGGTCGACACCGTCGATGCTCACGCGTCCCTCGACCGGGTCGTACAGTCGTGCGACGAGCGAGCCGAGCGTGGTCTTGCCCGAGCCGGTCTCGCCGACGAGCGCGACCTGCGCCCCCGCCGGGACGTCGAGATCGATCCCGTCGAGGGCGTTGCGGTGCGCTCCTTCGTAGCGGAAGCTCACGTTCTCGAACCGCACCCGGCCGGCGACGGTCGCAGGGTCGACGGGCACCGGATCGCGCGGGTCGTCGATGTCGACCGGAAGGTCGAGGTATTCGAAGATGCGGCTGAACAGGGCCAGCGAACTGGTGACGGAGACACCGACGTCGAGCAGGCTCATCAGCGGCCGGAACAGCGCGCCCTGCAAGCCGGTGAAGGCCACCAGGGTACCGATCGTCATGCCGCCCGAGGTGGCCGGCAGACCGGCGACGAGATAGAGGACGGCGGGGATCGCCGCGAAGACGATGTTCATCGTGGCCATGCGCCAGCGGCCGGACAACTGCGCGTGCACCTCGAGATCGGCGAGTTCCTCCGACGTGCGGGCGAACTTGTCGGACAGTGCCGGGCCGGTGCCCAGCGTCTTGACGAGCAGCACGCCGCTGACCGACAGTCCTTCGTCGATCTGCGACTGCATGTCGGCGAGGCGCCGTTGCTGACGGGCGGTGACGGCGCGGCGCATGAGCGCGACCCGGCGCGTGAGCCAGATGGCCGGCGGGAGCACGATCAGGGAGAGCAGAGCCAGTCGCCAGCTGAGGACCGCCATGGCGATCGCCGTGCCGACGACGGTGGTGACGTTGGACGCCAGTGAGGTCGCGGTGTTGGTGACCACGGACTGCATGCCACCGATGTCGTTGGTCAGCCGCGACTGGATCTCACCGCCGCGGGTGCGGGTGAAGAAATTCAGCGACTGTCGCTGCAGGTGGGAGAAGACCCGGGTACGCAGACCGTGCATGACGTTCTGGCCGACGGTCGTGGAGATCCAGGTCTGGACGACGGACAGGAGCGAGCTCGCGACGGTGACGGCCAGCATGCCGCCGACGGCCCACAACAGCAGGCTCACGTTCTGGTGCGGGATGGCATCGTCGATGACGGCGCGGACGAGGAAGGGCGTCGCGAGGGAGATCACCGACGAGGCGATGATGAGCGCGACGACGAGGGTGATCTTCCACCGATAGGGCGCGAAGAGGGCGCCGATACGGCGCAGGCTCACCGGGGCCTCGCGGAGCTGCTCGAGATCCTTCTTGTCGATCCTGCCGCGGCTGCCCGGCTTGCCGCCGAGAGTGGGTGGGGGCTGCATCATGTGCGCCACCTCGATTCGTGGTTCGTGACTCGTACTTGTTGAGGTTGCCTCATTGAGTGTTAACCGTCAAGTGAGGTACTGTGACCACCATGCCGGATTCACCCGTCGCACTGCGCGATCTCCTCCTCACCACCACGCGTACGCTGCGCCGACGCTGGCACGACCTCCTCCAGCCGTGGGGATTGTCACCCCACGAGTACCGGGCGCTCGACGTCATCGGACGCGCCGACGACCCCATCCGCCTCGGCGTCGTGGCCAAGGAACTGCGCATCGTCCCCCGCTCGGCCACCGAGGTCGTCGATCGCCTGGAGTCGCGGGGTCTCACCGAGCGACTCCCCGATCCCGCCGACCGACGCGCGGTCTGCGTGCGGCTGACCGACGAGGGCCGCAGGATCCGGGCCGAGCTGGCCTCGGCCCGCGATGCCGACGCCGTCGAGATGTTCGACCGGCTCGACGCCGAGGAACGCGCACGACTGTCCGATCTGCTGCACAAACTCGTCGACGACCGGCCGCGCTGATCCCTTCCGGTTCCGGGTACTCACATTCCCGACGGCAGCGACGTCTTCCCTACGAGTGTCCGTGCCGATCGAGGAGAGCCCTGTGAAGACCATCGACAGTCTGCAGTCGCGCGTCGACGCACTGAACCTGCCCGAGCTGACGAGCGAGCTCGACGAGAACGGCTGCGCCCTCACCGGGCCGCTGTTGAGCGACGACGAATGCACCGAACTCGCGGCCCTGTGGGACGACGACGCCCGCTTCCGCACCACGGTCGACATGAGCCGCTACGGGTACGGGCACGGCACCTACAAGTACTTCGGCTCACCCGTCCCCGACGCCGTCGCACACCTGCGCTCGGCGTTCTACCGGCAGCTGCTCCCCGTCGCGCGCTCGTGGGCCGAACGCCTCGGCGATCCGGCACCCTGGCCCGACGACTTCGACGACTGGCTCGACATGTGCCACGCGGCCGGCCAGACCGACCCCACCCCGCTGATGCTGCGCTACGCCACCGGCGACTGGAACGCCCTGCATCGCGATCTCTACGGCGACCTCGTGTTCCCACTGCAGGTCGTGATCGGGCTCGACCGGGCGGGCGTCGACTACACCGGCGGCGAGTTCCTGTTGGTCGAACAACGGCCCCGCGCGCAGTCGCGGGGCACCGTCACCGTGCTCGAGCAAGGCCACGCGCTGATCTTCACCACCCGCGACCGACCGATCCGGTCGGCGCGCGGATGGTCGCGGGCGCCGGTCCGGCACGGCGTGAGCACCGTCCGATCGGGCCTGCGTCGCACGCTCGGCCTGGTACTGCACGACGCCGCCTGAGCGTCCTCGGTGCTACCCGACGCGGCCTACGCCGCTTCAGCGTTCGAAGATCCGCCTCGGATTGTCCACGAGCATCGTGGTGATCTGCTCGTCGGTCACGCCCCGTTCGCGCAGGGCCGGCAGCACCTCGTCGCTGATGTGGTTGTAGTTCCAGTTGGGCACGGCGGTCTGCTTCACGTCGTGCGGGAACCAGTCGATGAAGCACGACGCATCGTGCGAGAGCACCATGCGCTCGGTGTAACCGGCCTCCACGAGCGCGACCACCGTGTCGACGCGCTGCTCGAACGGCAACAGCAGATCGAGGCCGAAGCGGTCCATCCCGAGAATCGAACCGGCGTCGGCAATGCGACGCAGGTAGTCCAGATCGGTCGAATCACCGCTGTGCCCGATCACCACCTTGGTGAGGTCGACACCTTCCTCCGCGAGCACCCGCTGCGCCACCTGCCCCGACCCGGTATGCGGATTGGTGTGCACCGTGATCGGCACACCGGTCTCGACGTGCGCCTGCCCCACCGCTCGCATCACGCGCTCGACGCCCGGCGTGAGTCCCGGAATCTCGATGGCGCACTTGAGCATTCCTGCACGCACCCCCGTGCCGGCGATGCCCTCGCGGATGTCTTTCACGAACAGTTCGGTGAGCGGCTCCGGTCCGTCCACCAGCAACCCCGGCCCGACGTTGTGGAACTGGAACGGCAGGTCGTTGTAGGTGTACCGGCCCGTCGCGACGACGATGGAGATGTCCACCCGTTCGGCGACGCGCTGGATACGCGGAATGTACCGGCCGAGACCGACCACCGTGGGATCGACGATCGTGTCGATGCCGCGCTCCGACAACGCCTTCAACTTCGCGACCGCGTCGTCGACGCGTTCGTCCTCGTCCCACGGGCTCGGGTAGTCGGGAAAGTTGGTGCGGATCTCCTCGCCGAGTACGAAGACGTGCTCGTGCATGAGGACTCTGCCCAGACGGCCCGTGTCGAGAGGACCGCGAACGGTGTCGACGGATGTCATGACCGGTGACGCTAGGACACCAACGTGGGCAGAGGCAATCGATTTCACGAATCGGTGGGAGTCGACTCCTCGAGGGCCTGACGGTAGCGACGCATGCCGCGCAGCCACCGGTCGTAGTCGGCGCCCTTGTTCCGGTACATCTCGAGGACCTCCGGGTGCGGAAGGATCAGGAAGTGCTCCTCCTCCATTGCCGCGAACACCGTCTCCGCGACGTCGACGGGTTCGAGCACCGCACCGGCGGTCGTGACGGCCCGGGTGGCGAGTTCACCGAGTGCGTGCCCGGATGCGTCCCCCGAGTACAGCAGAGGTGTGTTGACGCCCATCGGGCACAGGCAGCTCACCCTCACACCCTTGTCGCCGTAGGTCACCGACAGCCACTCGGCGAAACCGACGGCCGCGTGCTTGGTGACCGAGTAGGTGGCCGAGCCGATCTGTGTGAGCAGGCCGGCCGCCGACGCCGTGCCCACGAAATAGCCCTCGCCACGTTCGACCCATCGGGGTACCAGCAGTCGCGCCGCACGGATGTGTGCGCGCAGGTTGACGTCGAAGGACTGCTCCCAGACCGAGTCCTCGATCTCCAGGCCGGGCACACCGGTGACACCCGCGTTGGCGAAGTACAGGTCCACGGGACCGAACTCCGCTTCGGCGCGCTCGACGAGGCCGCGGATGTGTTCGTCGTCGGAGACGTCCGCCGCCACCGCGACGGCGCTCCCCGGCGTCTCCTCCTCGAGCGTCGCGACGACGCGCTGCGCCGCGTGTTCGTCGAGGTCGGCGACCACCACTCGTGCACCTCGCTCGACGAGGCCGGCAGCGATGGCGCCGCCGATTCCGCCGCCCCCGCCTGTCACGACGGCCACTCTGCCTTCGACCTTCATCGCTGATACCTCCCCGTCGAATCGCAGTGCCGTCCCGTGCGGCACAGTTGGTACTGAACCTGTCTACACGTATCACCGGCTGTAGGTACCGCTCACACGCACGGAGGTCGAGCACCCGGGATGGACGAATTGTTCTCCGTCTCCCGTCCGCGACGCGAGATCGCGCCGGGCGCCGTGCATGTGCCCGACTGGCTCGACCCGGGCGAACAGCGCGAGCTCGTCGAGCTGTGTCGTGATTGGGCGCGCCCGCCGGCGCCGATGCGGCACACCCTGCTTCCGGGTGGCGGACGGATGTCGGTGAGCACGGTGTGCCTCGGATGGCACTGGTCGCCGTACCGCTACACCCGCACCGCGGTCGATGTCGACGACGCTCCCGTTCCGCCGCTTCCCGACCGGCTCGTCGAACTCGGGCGGCGTGCCGTCGCCGATGCCTACGACGATCCGGCGGCCGGGGGCGGGTACGAGCCCGATACCGCTCTGATCAATTTCTACGACCGCGACGCGCGGATGGGGATGCATCAGGACAAGGACGAGCGGGTGAGCGCGCCGATCGTGTCGCTCAGTCTCGGGGATGCCTGCTTGTTCCGGTTCGGCAACACCGAGTCGCGCGGCCGGCCGTACACCGACGTGCGTCTCGAGTCCGGCGATCTGTTCGTCTTCGGCGGTCCGTCGCGGTTCGCCTATCACGGGGTGCCGGTCGTGTATCCGGACACCGGCAGTTCCCGCTGCGGACTCACCGCGGGGCGCCTCAACATCACCCTGCGGAGTACCGGACTTGCTTGATCGAACCGCTCGAAAATTCCGAACGTTCGGTCTGTGACTTTGTAACCAACTACACTCGGAGTAGCGTTTCGCCGGCGAGAAATACGTCAAATCGGACGATATTCTCGTGCGGTAGTCATCGGTGTCGGGGTCGATCACAGGAGACTGCCATGCCCGACTTCGCTTGTCGTCGTGTCCTGGCGATCATCGCAGGACTCGCCCTCGGCCTGACCGGACCCGTCGTCGCCGCCGCCGCCACTGACGGCACCGCGCCCACCGCCGGCGCGGAGACCTTCCGTCCGTGCCCGGAGCGGTTCGTCATCGCGGTCGACGGAACCCGCAACATCGACACCCCGGATTCGATCGATCCCGATTCACCCCTCGCGAAGATCTCGGCGCGGTACGCGGCACCCGGCACGGTGGTCGAGCACATCCGCTATCCCGCCGTCGTGGTTCCGGTGCCGGAGTCCGGGTCGAGCGAGGGATCGGGGCGACTCGCGTACGACGAGTCCAAGAGGATCGGGCATCAGCGCCTGCGCGAGACGATCACCGTCCGGCACGGTTCGTGCCCCGACAGCGAGCTCGTCGTCCTCGGTTACTCGCAGGGCGCGTCGATCGCCGGCGACGTCCTCGCCGAGATCGCGGCCGACGGTTCGGTGCCGCCGGAGCGGATCAGCGGTGTGCTGTACTCCGACCCGCGTGACACCCGGGGAGTCGAAACGCTGTTCCCGGGCGAGGTCGTCCCGGGCATCACGCTCGGTGGCGGTCGCGACGACTTCGGCACGATCGCCGTCGAACGGATCTGCATCGAGGGCGACGCGGTCTGCGACGGCGTGACACCGGAGGAGAGCGAAGGGTGGTTGGGCGAGAACGTCACCGGCTACCTGAGGCTGCACACGACCTATCCCGACTACGACCCGTGAGGATCGTCGCACCCGGGAGAACCCGGGCCGGGATATACCGGTTCGGTATCGTCGGTTCATGAGCGTCGAGTCCCCGGCCACCCACCTCCCTGCTTCCGGTGATGATCCTCTCGCGCTGGAGCGGCAGGTGTGTTTCGCTCTCGCCGTGGCGAACCGCGCCGTGCTCGCGGTCTATCGACCGATCCTCGACAGGCTGGGACTGACCCACCCGCAGTACCTGGTGATGCTCGCCCTGTGGGAACGCTCGCCGCTGACGAGCAAGGAAGTGGGGCAGTTACTCCAGCTCGACTCGCCCACGCTGTCTCCCCTGCTCAAGCGACTCGAGGCGCTGGGCCTGATCACCCGCGCGCGCAGCGCGGCCGACGAACGGCAACTCGTCCTCGAGCTCACCGACGCCGGCCGGGCGCTGCGTGCCGAGGCCGAGTCGGTGCCGGGACAGGTCGTCGATGCCCTCGGTGTCGGGCTCGACGAACTCCAGGACCTGCACGCCGCGCTCGTGCGCGTCAACGCGGCGGCGTTGAAGGCCGGAGCACTCTGACAGCTCGGTAGCTGCCGCAACCCCGACGGCTCGCGGCAGCACTGTCCGACCGTCTTCTATCGATACGCATCGGCACGGTGCGAAATCGCGGTGACCTCGACCGTGCGGTTCGCATCATCGATCAGATACAGGACGCGATATTCACCTCGCCGGGCGCTGTACGCCGGCGCAAGAGGCGGATTCAACGGCTTCCCCACCCGCTTCGGATTCTCGAGAAGGGGTCCTGTGACGAACTCGTATACCGCAGTTGCTACCTTCTCCGGCAACGACCTCGCCATGGCGCGTGCAGCCGACCTCGCCATCACCAGCCGATACGGGTGGTCCGGAGTGCTCATTCCTCGGACGACCGAGCATCACGCATCAGCTGCGTCAATTCCTGTACATCGACGACGTCTCCCGACTCGACCTCCGTTCGGCCCTCGACGTGCGCCCGCAGCAGATCCGTATCCGACAACACCGCGATCGTCTCCTGCATCGCGTCGTAATCGTCGGCACCGAGAAGCACCGCGGCGCGGTGCCCGTTGCGGGTGATCTCGAATCGCTCGTGTGTGCGCTCGGCCTCATCGACCAGTCGTGACAATTGCGCCCGCGCGTCGGCAACAGGAAGAGTCGTCATGTACATAATTCTAGCGAATTACTATGAGAAGTCTCAGGTCATTCCGTTCGCGCCGGTTCCGACACCGGCTTTCGACGGGAGGCCACGAACGCCAGGACGAGGCCGAAGGCCGCCCAGCACAGCAGGATGATCGTAGGTAAACCCGCGCCCGCGCCGTCGTGATCCGGCCGGACGGTCGGTGACCCGGGGCGCCGCACGCGCGGACGCCCCGGGACCGGCTCAGTGCGGGAGTTCGAGCGTCGTCGGCACCAGCGGAACCGAGGCCTCGCCGGTGTAGACGAGGAAGGTGAACGACTCCTGGAAGTACAGGTTCACCGTCTCTGCGTCGTGCGAGAGGTAGCCGATCGACAGATCCTGGCCGACCTGCAGGTCGTAGTCGCCGCCGCGCGTGGTCAGCACGAACGCGCCGTCGATCGCCGGGGCCCAGATGAGGTCGCCGTCGATGAGGCGGCGCAGTTGTTCGCGGATCGGGTAGCCGTGATCGGACGTCTCGCTGACCTTGGTGTACTCGTCGGCGCCGAGCAGGATCGAGTACGGGCCACCCACACCCGCCAGTCGCAGCTGCGACAGCGCCTGGCTGATGATCTCCGGGAAGTCGCGGGGATCCTCGGGCAGCTGCAGGGACGGGTTCGACGACGACGCCCGGATGCCCTCGATACCCGCGGCCGCGTAGCCTTCGAAGATCGCGCGGTCCTCGGCGAAGGCGATCTGGCGGGCCGCTTCCTTGACGGGGTCGAGGTCGATGTCGCGGGAACCGCGCTCGACGCTGTCGATCTCCTCGCGCGACAGCGTGAACGGCACTCGCAGTTCGACGACCGGCGCGACGCGGTGCTGACGCGCCCGCACTCCGGCGGCCGGGGGTTCGATCTCGCGGGTGCGGCCGAGACCCACCGCCGCGAAGTCGGTGCCGTGCGGTCCGGAGAAGTCGACGACGGTGCGCCCGGCGACGTGTCGCTTGAAGGTGCGTGCGGCCTCCTCCTCGATCTCGGTCCATGCTGCCTCGGAAATCGGGGCGAGGTCGCGATACAGATTGTTCACAGGGTCGAACTCCTTCGCAGAGCGCCAACTCCGAGTGATCCGTCGGCAGGCCGGCCGGCGGTCGAGGCACTCGGATCTTCGTGGGAGGGAATTTCCGCCGGTGACGGCGGAAGATCTTCGAGGAACTCCAGCGAGGGGCAGAAGAACAGCGATCCCGTCACCGCGGTGGAGAAGTCCAGGATGCGGTCGGTGTTGCCGGGCGGGCTGCCCAGGAACATGTTGCGCAGCATCTGCTCGGTCACCTCCGGGGTGGCCGAGTAACCGATGAAGTAGGTGCCGAACTCGTCGGCGCCGAAGCTGCCGAACGGCATGTTCGCGCGCACGATCTGCTGCTCGACCCCGTTCTCGTCGACGATCACGTTCAGTGCGACATGCGAATTCGCGGGTTTGGTCTCGTCGTCGAGCTCGATGTCGTCGAGCTTGGTCCGGCCGATCGCCCGCTCCTGCTCCTCGACGGTCAACGAGTTCCACGACGCGAGGTCGTGCAGGTATTTCTGGACGACGACGTAGCTACCGCCGGCGAAGTCCGGATCCTCGTCGGAGACCAGGGCCGCCTCGACGGCCTCGTCGTCCTCGGGGTTCTCGGTTCCGTCGACGAAGCCGAGCAGGTCGCGGCGTTCGAAATAGCGGAAGCCGTGCGTCTCGTCGACGACCCGAGCCGCACCGCGCAGCCTATCGTTGATCTTCGCGGCGAGTTCGAAGCACAGGTCCATCGTCGACGCGCGGAGGTGGAACAACAGGTCGCCGGGGGTCGAGGGGGCCTGGTGCCGACCGCCGTCGAGCGGGACGAACGGATGCAGTCCGGCGGGCCGGGGGCCGTCGAACAGCCGGTCCCACATATCCGAGCCGATGCCGGTGACGACCGACAGGCCGCCCTCCGGGATGCGGAAACCGACCGAGCGGCGCAGGCCCGAGAGATCTTCGAGCAGATCCCGCACGGTGTCCTCTGCGCCCTCGTCGACGGTGACGACGAGGAAGATCGCCGCTTCGGTGAGCGGGGTCAGTATCGGTTGTGCACGAACCACTCCGACAACGCTAGTGCACCCCGCACGAAACAGGCGTTCGCGGCACGCCGACGTTCGTCACTGCACAACTGCAGCGTCAAGGCACCATCCAGCCCAGCACCGAGGTGGACTGCAGCCACACGAGGACGGCGAGCACCGCGAGACCGGCGATGCTCAGCGGCCAGATCCGGCGCATGAGCAGCCCGTCCTTGCCGGACAGTCCCTTCACCGACGACACCAGCGCGAGGTTCTGCAGTGCGATCGGGGTGCCGGTGGTGCCGCCGGCCATGTTCCCGGCGACCAGCACGGTCGGGTCGAGTCCCGACTGCTGGGCCGCGGCGACCTGCAGGCTGCCGAACATCGCGTTGGAGGCGGTGTTCGAGCCGGTGACCACGACGCCGAGCCAGCCGAGCACCGGCGACAACAGCGCGAACGCCACGCCCGCACCGGCGAGAAAACCGCCGATCGTGGCGGTCTGCCCGGACAGGTTCATCACGTACGCGAGGGCGAGGACCGCCGTCACCGTCGCGAACGACCACCGCAACTGCACGACCGCCGCGACGAAGCATCGCACCGCGTCGGCCACCGCGACCTTCAGCACCGGTATCGACAGCAGCGCGGCGACGAAGACGAGGCTGCCCGGGGCAGTGAGCAGATCGATGGTGAAGGTCTCCGCGGTGGGAACGTCCCCGTCGGCCGTAGTCACGTCCACACCCGGCCAGGGGAACGACAGGCTCGCGTTCGACAACAGCGACGCCACCGGACCGAACCGGCTGACGAGGAAGACGACCACGATCAGGGCGTAGGGGGCGAACGCCTCGACGACGCGTCGACGCGAGTCGTGGATCCGGTCGGATGCGGCCCGGCGGGCCTCCCGATGCATGGGATGCACCTTCACCGCGACCAGCAGCACGAGCAGACCGGCCACGGCACCGGCGATGTTGCTCAGCCCCACGGTGAGATAGCTCGCGCACACGAACTGGGCGGCGCCGAAGGCAAGTCCGACGACGAGCGCGACCGGCCACGTCTCGCGAACTCCGCGCCATCCGCCGACCACCGCGACCAGCACGAGCGGGACGAACACCGCGAGCAGGCAGACCTGACGCGCGACGACCGGTCCGATCTCGTCGATCGGGATCTCCGAGACGCGCGACATCGTCAGGATCGGTGTGCCCATGACGCCGAGCGGGGTGACGACCGAGTTGGCGAGCAGCGACGCCGCGGCCGCACGCACCGGCGGCAGACCGGCACCGATGAGCACGACGGTCGCGACGACGATGGGGGTGCCGAAACCGGCGACCGCCTCGAGCAGCGCGCCGAACAGGAAGGCGATGACGATGGTGAGGATCCGCGGATCCGGGGATATTCGCCCGAAGGCGCGGGTGAGGACGTCGAAGTGCCCGGATTCGACGGTGAGCCGGTACACCCAGACGGCGTTGACCACCGTCCACATGATCGGGAAGAGACCGAAGACCGCACCTTCGACACCGGCACTGAGCGCGGACCCGACCGGCATGCCGTAGACGGCGGTGCCCACGATCAGGGCCACGACCACCGCGATTCCCGCGGCCGAATGCGACCGCAGTCGGAAGACGGCGAGCAGGACGAGCATGGTCAGCAGCGGGAGTACCGCCACCAGTGCCGACCACGCGAGCGACCCGCCGACCGGCGCGATCGGCTGAACGTATGCACCTGTCACTGCATCACGACCGGGGTGTCTGCACGGCGGTGCGGATGCTGGCGGCCGTGCCGTCGAGCACGGTCCGGTTCGGTGTCCGCCAATCGGCTCGGATCCCGAAGCCGTCCCCGGCGCTGCGCGGCACGAGGTGCAGGTGCACGTGGAAGACCTCCTGGCCGGCGGCGACGCCGTCGGCGAGGAACATGTTCACGCCCTCGATCGGGAGTCCGGACGCGCGCATCGCCGTGGCGATCCGTTGCCCGGCGGCGAACACCTTCGCTCCGTCGTCGGGATCGAGTTGTGCCAGTCCGGAGGCGTGCCGCTTCGGAATCACGAGCAGATGCCCGGGAGTGAACGGGCGGATGTCCATGAACGCGAGCACGTCGGGTTCGTCGAGCACGACGCTGGCCGGCGACTGCCCGGCCACGATGGCGCAGAAAATGCAGTCCGTCACTGTGGCGTGGACTCCTCCGCACGTGCGGGTCCGCGGGCGGTTTCGAGCAGGCGTAGCAGTTCGCCCTGCACCGTAGGACGGGCGCGCGCCGGGTCGTCGCTGTGCGCGAGACACAGCATCGCTTCCTCGACGGCCGCGACGAGCAGGTGCGCGAGCACCGACGTCCGCGTGGGCGACGCCTCGTAGGTCTCGGGATCGAGGGTGACGAGCATGCGCTCGATGGCCTTCAGCGAGGAGTGCCGGTGGGTCTCGCGGACCTCGGCCCAGCCGAGGACCGCAGGGGCTTCGATGAGCAGCAGCCGGCGGGTCGCGGGGTCGTAGACCGCGTCGAGCGAGGCGAGCACGGCCTGGGTGAAGCCCTCCCAGGCGTCCTCGACCGGTTCGGCCGGGACCAGGGAGCTCTCCGTTTCCGACTGGAGTCGTTCGATGACACCGCGGAACAGATCCCGCTTGTCGGCGAAGTGGTGGTAGAGCGCACCGCGCGTCACCCCCGCAACCGAGACGATCTCCTCCGTGGCCGCCGCCGCGTATCCGTCGCGCAGGAACACCTCGCGCGCTGCATCGAGCAGCGCGGTGCGTGTTCGCGCTGCGTCACGCAACCGACCCGTATTTCCCGGTTTCACCGACACTTCGTTCTCTCCTGCTGATACCGCCACCCCCATCGGACACTCCCCCCGGCAGTCGGT
This sequence comes from Rhodococcus sp. GQ147, assembly GCF_059759155.1. Classification (NCBI taxonomy): domain Bacteria; kingdom Bacillati; phylum Actinomycetota; class Actinomycetes; order Mycobacteriales; family Nocardiaceae; genus Rhodococcus; species Rhodococcus sp. GQ147. The sequence goes on along the minus strand of NZ_JCAXDU010000003.1, from coordinate 96,565 downwards.
TCCCGTGATTCCTGTCGAATCGGCTTCCTACAGAATCGGCGCCGGCGTGTACTTCGCTGCTTCCGGATACTGCGTTACGAGGTCCTGCACCGCCGCGACGACCGCTTCGACCTGCGCGACCGCAGCTCCGGCGAAGACCTCCCGGTCGGCCAGTGCCGCGTCGAGCGCGGCGCGGTCGAGCGGCAGCCGGTCGTCGGCGGCGAGACGGTCGAGCAGATCGGGTTCGCGACCCTCCTCGCGCATCGCGAGTGCGACGGAGACCGCATGCTCCTTGATGACCTCGTGTGCGGTCTCGCGACCCACCCCGGCCCGGACCGCGGCCATAAGGACCTTGGTCGTCGCGAGGAACGGCAGGTACCGCACGAGTTCCTTCTCGATCACCGCCGGGTAGGCACCGAACTCGGCGAGGACCGTCAGGAAGGTCTCCATCTGGCCGTCGATCGCGAAGAAGGCGTCGGGAAGGGCCACACGGCGGACGACGGAGCAGAAGACGTCGCCCTCGTTCCACTGCGCGCCGGCGAGCTCGGCGGCCATGGAGGCATAGCCGCGCAGGACGACCTGCAGGCCGTCGACGCGCTCGCACGAGCGGGTGTTCATCTTGTGCGGCATCGCGGACGACCCCACCTGGCCGGGCTGGAAGCCCTCGGTGACGAGTTCGTGGCCGGCCATGAGCCGGATGGTGTGGGCGAACGACGCGGGACCGGCGCCGACCTGCACGAGCGCGGAGAGCACGTCGTGGTCGAGCGAACGCGGATAGACCTGGCCGACGCTCGTGAAGACGTTCGCGAAGCCGAGATGCTGCGCGACCTTCTGCTCGAGCTGCGCGAGCTTGGCGGAATCACCGCCGAGCAGGTCGAGCATGTCCTGTGCGGTGCCCATCGGGCCCTTGATCCCGCGCAGGGGGTAGCGGGCCATCAGTTCCCGGACGCGCTGCAGCGCGATGAGCAGTTCGTCGGCGGCCGACGCGAAACGCTTGCCGAGGGTGGTGGCCTGCGCCGCGACGTTGTGCGAACGACCGGCCATGACGAGCGAGGCGTACTCGGTGGCGCGCTCGGCGAGGCGTGCGGCCACGGCGACACCGTGGGAGTGGACGTGCTCGAGCGACCGCACGATCTGCAGTTGCTCGACGTTCTCGGTGAGGTCGCGGCTGGTCATGCCCTTGTGGACGTGCTCGTGACCGGCGAGGGCGTTGAACTCCTCGATGCGGGCCTTGACGTCGTGGCGGGTGACGCGCTCGCGCTGGGCGATGGACTCGAGGTCGACCTGCTCGATCACGCGTTCGTAGTCGGCGATCGCCTCGGCGGGAACGTCGATCCCGAGTTCGGCCTGCGCCCGCAGCACCGCGAGCCACAGCTGCCGCTCGAGCACGATCTTGTACTCGGGCGACCACAGGTCCCGGAGTTCGGGGCTGGCGTAGCGGGTGGCGAGGACGTTGGGGATGTGGCTCACACAAGTGAGTTTACGGTCCGGGTCTGCTCCCGTATTCCCCGACCTCAATCCTCGACCGGGGGCGCGACGGTCTCGACGACGTCGAGCAGGATGCCGCGCGCGAGCGAGCGCGGGTCGGGATCGAGCTCGCCCAGTCCGCCGAGGACCGCGCCGTCCACGACCGCCACGAGCCGGCGCACCTCGCGGGGCCGCACCGATCGGCAGCAGCGTTCGAGCAGGTCGGTGAGCAGGTGGTCGATCTGTTCGCGCATGCGGACCTGCACGTCACGCAGTTCCGGATAGCGGGCTGTCGCGACGCATCGCTCGTACCGGGAGATCAGGCGTTCGCGGTCGATGCCGCCGTCGCAGTCCCGCGGTCCGATGAGCAGTTCGACGATGAGATCGGCCGTGCCCTCGAGACTGCGCGGGAGCGGCTCGATGTCGCGGACGCGCTCCCGCATCGCGTCGAGTTCCCGCTCGCTGTTGTAGTCGACCGCGCATGCGACGAGGTCGTCGAGCGATTCGAAGTAATAGGTGGTCGATGCGAGCGGCAGGCCCGCGCGGGTGGCGACGGCCCGGTGGCGGACGGCGTCGATCCCCCCTTCGAGGATGAGGTCGGCCGCTGCCTCGACCAGCGCCTGACGGCGCCGTTCGCCCTTCGGGGTCGCAGCAATCGACACCTTCTCATGGTGACAGTCCCGACCGTCTCACCAGGGGAAAACGGAAGTGGAGACCAACCGGTACCATTGCGCCCGCCCGCGCGTGTCGAGTCCTCGGCGGGCGCAGCCCCGCGAGTAGATCATCGAACGATCGGAGCCGTACCGGATGAGACGTCGACGCTTTCTGCAGGCATCGCTTCTCGGGGCCGCCCTGGCGGGTGCCGGCGCCGCGGCGCCGGGCATGTCCGGTATCGGCCTCCCGCGTGCGGACGCGCTGCCCGTCGGGGTCGACGAGTACCGCCGTCTCGTGCCCGAACTGTTCGTTCCGCCGCCCGCCCCGCCGGAGCATTCCGAGGTCGTCGTGGTGGGCTCCGGTTTCGGTGCGAGCGTCGCCGCGCTGCGCCTGGCCGAGGCCGGGAACCGGGTCACGATGCTCGAGCGCGGCATGCGCTGGCCCCGCGACCCGCACCGCGAGATCTTCACGACCGACCTGCTCGCCGATGGTCGCGGCTACCACCACCGCACCCATTTCACCGGACCGACGGGCATCCCGGTGGTGTGCGACGACTTCGCCGGTGTCCTCGATGTGGTCGACTACCCGAACATGTCGGTGTGGCGCGGCGCGGCGGTGGGTGGCGGATCGATCGTGTTCACCGGAGTGATGATCGCTCCCGAACGGCACCTCTTCGAGCACGTCTTCGGCGGCCGTCTGTCCTACGACGAGATGACCTCCACCTGGTACCCGAAGGTGCGCTCGATGCTGCGCCTCGACCCGATGCCCGACGACATCTACAACGCCGCCGAGTTCACGCACTCGCGGCGATGGGACGACGACGCGCGCGCCGCCGGTTACAGCCCGCACCGCATCGACGGCATCTGGGATTGGGACGTCGTGCGCGCCGAACTCGCCGGCTCGGTCCGCCGATCGGCCGTCGCGGGCGAGAGCAATCTCGGCAACTCGAACGGCGCGAAGTTCGATCTCACGCAGAACTACATCCCGGCGGCAGAGGCGACCGGGCGCACCCTGGTGTGCCACGGTCACCGGGTGCTTGCGATCGGTCAGAACGGCGACGGCCGCTACCGGCTCGACGTGCAGGCCGTCGACCCGACGGGGGTGGTGCTGCGCACTACCACGATCACGTGCGACCGCCTCGTCCTCGGCGCCGGATCGATCGGCACGACCGAACTGCTCGTCAAGGCGCGGCACACCGGTTCGCTGCCGAACCTCGACGAGCGCGTGGGCCGGGGCTGGGGCACCAACGGCGACGCGGTGCTCGTCCGCTCGTTCGCGCTCACCGAGGGTTTCGGCGGCGACCAGGGCGCGCCGTCGGCGTCGCGGATCGTCGACGAGTCCGGTCTGCCGCTGAGCCTCGAGAATTGGTTCGTCGCGGGCACCGCGAAGGACGTCGGGATGCTCGCCTCCCTCGGCATGACCCTCGACCCCACCCGTGCCGACTTCGCGTACGACCCGGGTGCCGATCGGGCGGTTTTGAACTGGCCGACCGGTGGCGAACGCGAGAGCGTCGACGCCCTGCGGGCCGTGCACAACGCGATGGCGCAGGCCGGTGGCACGATCCCGGGCGCATCGCCGATGGCCGAGGACGTCAACGCGACCTTCACTGCGCATCCACTCGGTGGTGCGGTGCTCGGCGAGGCGACCGACGGTTACGGCCGCGTGCACGGCCATCCCGGTCTCTACGTCGTCGACGGCGCGCTGATCCCGGGCAGCACCGGCACCGCGAACCCGTCGCTGACCATCGCGGCGCTGGCCGAACGGAACATCGCGCGGATCATCGCCGACGGGCGGTGACCCGGCCGCGGCGGTCCGGCACGGCGTTCAGGAGACGGGCAGCCAGGCCGCGAGCCGGTCGAGCGCCGCGGTGACGTCGGCAGTCGAACCCGCGAACGACAGCCGCACGGTCTCGCCGCCGCGCACGGTGTCGAAGTCGACGCCCGGTGCGAGCGCGAGCCCGGTGTCGTGGAGCAGCCGCGCGCACCACGCCGTCGAGTTCTCGCCGTCGAGCAGATGGCCGATGTCGGCGTAGACGTAGAAGGCGCCGTCTGCCGGTGCGAGTTTCGTGATGCCGAGATCCGGCAGCCCTTCGAGCAGCAGTTCCCGGTTCACCGCGTAGCGGGAGACGTGCCCGTCGAGTTCGGTGCGGGCCTCGGTCCCGAACGCCTCGACCGCCGCGAACTGCGAGACCGACGGCGGGCACACCGTCATGTTCGACGCGAGTCGCTGCAGAGCCGGACGCATCGTCTCGGGCGCGAGCATCCAGCCGAGCCGCCAACCGGTCATCGAGAAGTACTTCGACACCGAGCCGATCACCACCGAGTCGCGCGAGGTCGCCCACGCCGTCGAGGTCGCCGGTGATCCGGTGCCCTCACCGGTCTCGGACCGGACGGTGCCGAACTCGATGCCGTGGTAGATCTCGTCGGAGATGAGCAGGCTGCCGTGCTCGTCGCACCAGCGCGCGAGCGCCGCGAGCTCGGACGGTTCGATCATCGTGCCGGTCGGGTTGGCGGGGCTGGCGACGACGATTCCCGCAGGCGGAGCGTCGAGTTCCTCGAGCATCGCGACGGTGGGCTGGTAGCGGGTCTGCGGACCGCAGTCGAGTTCGACGACACGACAACCGAGCGCGGCGAGGGTGTTGCGGTAGGCCGGGTAGCCGGGGCGGGCGACGACCACGGTGTCGCCGACGTCGAAGGCCGCGAGGAACACCAGGGTGAAGGCGCCGGACGAGCCGGTGGTGACGACGACGTCGTCCGCGTCGACGTCGATGCCGTACTTGTGGCGGTGGTACGCCGCGATCTCCTCGCGCAGCGGCAGGATGCCGAAGGTCTCCGTGTAACCCAGCAGTTCCGCATCGATCGCCAGGTTGGCGGCCCGGAGCACGGGAGCGGGTGCGGGGGTCGACGGTTGTCCGGCGGCGAGACTCAGGACGTCGCCGTGGCTGCGCTGCCGCTCGGCGGCCGCCTTCCACACATCCATGACATGGAACGTCTCGATACCGGAGCGTTGGGATTCGGGGCGCACGTCGACGACGGTAGTACGCCCCGCGTCGTTCGTCAGAGCCGGACGCGCTGAAGTCGGGTGAGGGCACCCCACGCGATCGGATAGTCCTGACGATCGACGACCTTCACCTGCGTGGCCTCCGCGTCGGGTTCGGGCGTCGGTTGCGGCACGACCGGCAACAGCAGATGCGAGTCGAACTGTCCGCCGGCGTGCACGATGTGGAAGCCCTTGTTGATGGTGCGATCGTGCCCGACGCGTGGGTTCTCGTCGAGGTCGTGGCCGGCGATGACGAGCACGAGGCTCGATCCGGCTTCGAAGAAGGTGCTGTGCGGCATGATCTCGATGTCGACGGGCACGATCTGGTCGGGCAGCAACGGCCAGTACTTCGTCTGGTCGTGGACGGGCCGGTAGGCGGTGGAGGCCTCCGGGTCCAGCGCCCGCCGCGAGACCCGCATCCACCCGTGGGCGACGAATCCCTTCTCGTAGCCGCCGTGGCCTTCGAACCACACGTCGCGGCCGTGCTCGTCGCGCTTGGCGAGCCCGACGAACAGGTCCATGTCGTTGGCGTCCTTCGCCTGCACCCACAAACGCAGCGCCGCGTGCCCGGTGATCTCGGTGTCCTCGTCGAAGGTGTGGGTGAAGACGAGTTCGTCGCCCGCGACGGGGAAGGTGCGGCGGAACTGGCGGCTCTCGCACGGGGTGGTGCTCAGGTCGGCGTTCGCGTGGTCGAGGTGGAATGCGACGTAACGGGTGTCGGGGACCGGCCACTCGGATTCGAGGCGTTCGGAATAGGTGCGCAGGTCGTGGCGGGTCTCGAGACGGATGCGCGGGGTGTCCTCGAAGCCGTTGTCCTCGTCCTTGAGGAAGCGGTCGAAGAATCGTCGCTGGTAGTCGAGGGCCTCGTTGCCGTAGAAGGTCTGCCACATCTTCCGGCCGTGGGTGTAGAGCCACTTGTGCTCCGACGCGATGCGGCGGTAACCGTCGACCGACCCGCGGGCGCGTGGGCCCTGATCGGACCACGAGACGCCGACGAGCGCGGGCACGGTGACGTCCTCGAGCCGGGGCGGCGGGGCGAGGTGACGGAAGAAGTCGGGGAAACGGCGCCGCAACCACGGGGTGAACCGCCGGAGGGAGGCGGCGCCGCAGCGGGCCCCGGTGTTCATCGCGCTGTACCAGAACTCGCTGTAGCGGGTCTCGGGGATGCCGCCCTGGGTGAGGATGTCGCGGCAGGGATCGCTCACACCCTCCCAGGGTGCGATGGCCGCGAGACAGGGCGGGTTGAGCGCGGCGGTGTACCACTGCAGTGTGGCGAGATAGTCGGCGCCGGCGAGGCCGACGCGGCCGTTGCTCCACTCCTGACCACCGGCCCATTCCACGACGGACGCGCAGTCGAGCGCGGCCCGGCCGAGCAGCAGGCGGGGACGGCCGCCGCTAGCGTGATGACCGCGCATGTCCGCGACGACGAGGACGTAGCCGCGAGGAACCCAGTAGGCGGGGTCCGGTGCTTCGAAGGAGGTGCAGTCACTGATCTCGAGATCGCCGATGTGGTTGCCGGATTCGGCGAGGTCGTCGAAGTCGACGGGATACCGGTCGACGCCGGCGTCCTTGCCGTAGGGGGTGACGGCGACCAGCACGGGGCAGCGGTCGTGCTCACCGGAGTCGGCAGGACGGTAGACGTCGGCTCTCAGTACGGTGCCGTCGCCCGTGCGGATGGGCACGTCGCGCTCGACGAGGACGTCGTCCGGCAACCCGTGGACGACGACGTGGTGGTGCCGTAGCGGTGTCGGGTCCGGCGTCGGCGTTCGTCTTCGAGAAACCATGCAGTCACCCCTGGCGGCATCGAAATGCACCGAGTGTGCAACATACACCCGGTAGGTGCAAGGGTGAAGGACGAGAGTGAAAGGCTAGACCGAGATCCGGCCCTCGACGGCCGCCAGACCGATGTCGCGGCGGAAGTGACCGCCCGGCAGCTTGACGTCGGCGAGCCGATCATAAGCGGCCTCGCGCGCGGACGCGAGATCGGCACCCACACCGATCACGTTGAGCACGCGCCCACCTGCGGAGACCAGCGCGCCGTCCTCGCGACGCTTCGTGCCGGCGTGCAGCACCGTGTCGCCCTCGGCGCCGGTGATCACATCGCCGGTGCGCGGGGTGGACGGGTAGTACTCGGCGGCGAGCACCACGGTCACCGCGGCGCCGTCCTTCCAGCGCAGCGGCGGGAGCTCGGCGAGCGTGCCGGCGGCGACCGCCTTCAGGGCCTCGCCCAGCGGGGACTCGAGCAGAGCGAGCACGGCCTGGGTCTCCGGGTCGCCGAAACGGCAGTTGAACTCGACCACGGCCGGGCCCTCGGCGCCCATCGCCAGACCCGCGTAGAGCAGTCCGGAGAAACCGCATCCGCGGCGCACCATCTCGGCCGCGACGGGCTCCACGACCTCGGAGACGATCCGCTCGACGCTACCCTCGGGCAACCACGGCAGCGGCGTGTAGGCACCCATGCCACCGGTGTTGGGGCCGGTGTCGTCCTCGCCGACGCGCTTGTGGTCCTGCGCCGGGAGCAGCGGCACGACCGTCTCGCCGTCGACGAGGCAGAACAGCGAGACTTCGGGGCCGTCGAGGAAGGACTCCAGCAGGACGGGGTGCCCGTTCTCGAGGATCTCGGCGGCGTGGTCGCGGGCGGCGGCGCGATCGGTGGTGACGACGACGCCCTTACCGGCAGCGAGACCGTCGTCCTTGACCACCCAGGTCGGTCCGAACCGGTCGAGCGCCTCGTCGAGGGTCGCGGGAGTGTCGACGACCTCGCTGTGGGCGGTGCGCACACCGGCGGCGGCCATGACGTCCTTCGCGAACGCCTTCGATCCCTCGATGCGTGCGGCGGCGGCGGACGGTCCGAAGCAGGGGATGCCCGCGGCGCGGACGGCATCGGCGACCCCGAGGACGAGCGGAACCTCGGGACCTATGACGACGAGGTCGGCCTTCTGCGCGGTGGCGAGGGCGACGACGTTGTCGGCGGAGGCCGCATCGACGGGGAACAGCTCGGCGACGTTCGCGATACCGGGGTTGCCCGGCGCGGCCAGCACGGCGGTCACGCCGGGGTCGCGGGACAGGGCGAGAGCAAGAGCATGTTCACGGGCACCGGAGCCGATAACGAGTACGCGCACGCAGGACAGACTACGGGACCGGTCTCCACACGAGATCGGCGCGGGAACGCGTGCGCTGAACGGCTTCCGCATTGGGCAGATCGACGGTCCGCACCCATTCGCGTGCGCCGTCCTCGTCCCGTCCGTGGTGGCGGTGCCGGCGCACGAGACGTCGCGTGAGCGTGCGGCGGGGTGCGTCGATGTAGATGACGAGGTCGAGCAGCGGACGGATGTGTTCCCATCCCCCGGTCTCGAACATCAGGTAGTTGCCCTCGGTGACGATCACCCGGGCATCGGCCGGCACAGCGTGCACCGCCGCGATCGGTTCGTCGAGCGGCCGGGAGAAGTCCGGGGCGTAGATCGTCTCGTCGCGGCACTGCCGCACCCGGCTCAGCATGTCGCGGAAGCCGGCCACGTCGAAGGTGTCGGGCGCCCCCTTCCGGTCCCGCGCGCCGAAGGTGTCGAGCTGCCGGTTGGACAGGTGGTAGCCGTCCATCGGCACCTGTCCGGTGGAGACCCCCGCGCATCGGAGGGCGTAGACGAGCAGCGCCGCGGCGCGACTCTTCCCGGCACCCGGCGGCCCGCACAGACCGACGACCGTGCGCCGATCCGCGGGAAGCCCGACGAGGACGTGTGTGACGAGTTCGTCCACGAGCACGCGCAGCGGCGCCTCCCGCACGCTCCCGTCACCTTCCATGAGCCCGACGATACGACCGCCCGCGACCGTCGGAGTCGCCGTGAGCTCTCGACACGCCCACCCGACTGATCTATCGTTATTTCGAAAGTTCGGAATTTCGAACTGTCACCCCGACACGGACGGATACCGCCATGCCGAACAGGATCGGAACCACCCTCGCCGCGACGAGCGTCGTGATCGCTCTGGCCGGATGCGGGCAGAGCACTCCACCGGAGTCCGACATCCCTGCACCGGCCGGGGCGGACGCGTCCGCCCCGGCCGGTGAATGCATGCCCACCCCCGCCGCGGACGTGAGCACCGCCGAAGGCTGGATCGGCTACCTCGCCGAGAACCCCGACACGGTCGCCATCGCGGTCGACGACGGCAACGGCGGGACCTTCCAACAACGACCCGACGAGCGGCAACCGCTCGCGTCGGCTGTGAAGGTCGTGCATCTCGCCGCCTATGCCCGCGCCGTCGCAGCCGGTGAACTCTCCCCCGACGAGCGCGTACCGCTCGCCGACTGGGAACGCTGGCATCTCCCGGACACCGACGGCGGCGCACACCCCCGGGCTCTCGAACGGCTCGGTGTGAACGACCCGGAGGACACCGTCACTCTCGACGAGATGGTGTCGGCGATGATCCAGGAGAGCGACAACGCGGTCCCCGACTACCTGCGCGACCGCCTCGGCGACGACGCGCTGCGCGAGGCCGCCGCCCAGGGCGGCTGGGACGACTTCACGCCGCCGACGATGCTCGGCAACACACTCGCGCTGCTCGACCCGACACTCGACGATTCGTCGGCGGTCTGGGACGCCGCGCGCCGCTACGCCTCCGACCCCGCCTACCGCGCCGAAGCGGTGCAGCACCCGGCGCCGGAGGATTTGTTCGCCCGGGTCGACCGCGTCCAGCGTTTCGACAACACCGGATCGGCCGCCGAGCTCACCGCCCTGCATCGCGCGATCGCCGACGGTTCGTTCGGTGCCGGCGGCGACCTCGCGCGTACCCACCTCGAATGGCAACCGTCCACGGTTCCGGGATTCGAGGGAGTCGGATTCAAGGGCGGTAGCCTGCCCGGCATCCTCACCGACGCAGTCACCTTCCGCCGCGATGACGACACGATCGCGACCACGGTGATGCTCGCGTCCGGCATGTCGGACAGCGACTACGCGGAAGCCCTCGAATCGTTCGCCCATCAGGAGATGCTCGCCGCGGCAGCGAACGATCCCGATTTTCTCGAGCGGATACGCTGCGCGATGTGAGCGACGGCGACGTGAACGACGAGTACGAGGCCCGGCTCGCGGATCTCGAACGCCGTGTGCGGATCCTCGAGGGCGACGCGACCCGCCGGGGCGCCGGGGACGGTCCCGGTGGCACCGGTCCCGTGGCGGACGTGGCAGGAAGCACGGGGTCCGTGACCTACGGGGGCTTCGTCTCCCTGCACGGCAACGTCCGCTGGAACATCGAGTACGACGCGGGCGCATCCCTCGCACTCGATCCCGTTCCCGTCGCCGCCGTCCTCGACGCCTTGGGCAACCCCGCGAGGCTGGCGATCGTGCGGACTCTGCTGCGCGGGCCCGCCACCGCCACCGAACTCCAGGAGGCCACCGACCTCACGTCGACCGGCCGGCTCTACCACCATCTCCGGGCTCTGTCGGCTGCGCGGGTGGTCGAGCAGGGAAGCCGAAACCGCTACCGGATCGCGCCGGAGAAGGTCGTGCCGCTGCTGGTCCTCACCGTCGCGGCGGCCGATGTCGGGGAACAGCTCCGGTGAACCCGGTGTCCCTTATCCTCCCGGTATGACTTCCGTGTTCAGCAAGATCATCGCCGGTGAACTGCCGGGCCGTTTCGTCTGGCAGGACGACGACGTCGTCTCCTTCCTGACCATCAACCCTTTCACCGAGGGGCACGTGCTGGTCGTGCCACGGCAGGAGGTCGATCACTGGCAGAGCGTGGACGACGACCTGTGGGCGAAGGTGAACGACGTCGCCCGCATCCTCGGTCGCGCCGTCACCGCCGCCTTCGACGCCCCGCGCGCCGGCCTGATGATCGCCGGCCTGGAGGTCCCCCACCTGCACCTGCACGTCTTCCCCGCCTACTCCCTCGGCGACTTCGATTTCGCGACGGCAGAGAAGGATCCGTCGCCCGAATCGCTCGACCGCGCGCATCGCAAGATCAAGGACGCCCTGCGCGAACAGGGTCACGGCGAGCACGTCCCCGACTGATCCGCTCGACGGGATATCGGCGGAACAATTCCGACCGGTATCCCGTTGTGTTCCTCGTGTCTTCTACTCCACCGAGTTCCCCAGCCCCGGCCGGTACGGCCGAGCCGCAGGCCGCTGCCGCACCGCGCGCCGGTCTTCTGATCGCCGTTCTCGTCGGGGCCGCATTCGTCGTCATCCTCAACGAGACGATCATGAGCGTCGCGCTGCCGAAGCTGATGGTCGAGTTCGACGTCGGCGCAGCCACCGCCCAATGGCTCACCACGGCGTTCATGCTGACCATGGCCGTCGTCATCCCGATCACGGGTTACCTGCTCACCCGGCTGTCGCTGCGCACGGTCTTCGCGATCGCGATGGGCAGCTTCCTGCTCGGCACCCTGATCGCCGCGAGCGCCCCGATCTTCCCGGTCCTCGTGCTGGGTCGTGTCGTCCAGGCCGTGGGCACCGCGGTGATGTTGCCGCTGCTGTTCACGACGGTGCTCAACCTGGTTCCCGCCGATCGTCGCGGTCGCACGATGGGCGTGATCTCGATCGTCATCGCGGTCGCTCCCGCGGTCGGCCCGACCATCGGTGGCGTCGTGCTCGACCAGCTGAGCTGGCGGTGGATGTTCTGGCTGGTGCTGCCGATCGCGGTCGTCGCGACGGCGCTCGGCCTGAGCTGGATCCGCAGCGTCACCGAACCGGTCGCGGTTCCGCTCGACGCCCCGTCGGTGGTGTTGTCGGCCCTCGGGTTCAGCGGTCTCGTCTTCGGTCTGAGCAGTCTCGGTGAGGCCGCCGAGGGCGATCCGCTCATGCCGCCGTGGCTGCCGCTGGTCGTCGGCATCGCGTCGCTGACGGTCTTCGTCCTGCGTCAGATCCGCCTCGGCGACGGCGCCCTGCTGGACATGCGCGCGTTCCGTACCCCGGCGTTCTCGCTCGCGGTTGCACTCGTCTCGGTAAGCATGATGTCGCTGTTCGGCACCCTCATCCTGCTGCCGATCTACCTGCAGAACGTGCTGGGTCAGTCGACGCTGACCACCGGCCTGATGCTGCTGCCCGGTGGTCTGGTCATGGGTCTGCTCGGCTACATCGTCGGACGCCTGTTCGACCGGTTCGGTCCGCGGCCGCTCGTCGCACCGGGCGCGATCATCGCCTGCGTCGCGATGTGGGGCATGACGACCTTCGACGCGACCACCACGATCGGCACGGTCATCGCCTGGCACGTGCTGCTCAACATCGGCCTCGCGTTGATGTTCTCGCCGCTGCTGACCTCGGCACTCGGAGCGCTGCCGCGGCGGTTGTACTCCCACGGCAGCGCCATCGTCAGCACCATGCAGCAGGTCGCCGGTGCGGCCGGTACGGCGTTGTTCATCACGGTGCTGACCCGCACGACCGTCGCGGGCGCCGAGAGCGCGGGCGATCCCGCCGGTGCGCTCGCGGACGGTGTCCACGGCGCGTTCACGGGGGGCGCGGCGATCGCGGTGATCGCAGTCGTCGGCTCCCTGTTCGTCCGACGGGCCCCGGAGCCCGAGGCGGATGCGGTGGAGGTGTCGGCCCCCGAGACCGCCGGAACGCACTAGCCGGCAGTACACACCGCCCGGCACTCACGCGCCGGTCGTCACGACTTCCCTGTTCGACGGGAAGCGTGGCGGCCGGCGCGTTGCTGTCCGCACACGGTTCGTGGAGGAAGGCGTCCAGTTCGACCCACGAGGTGTCGCGTGCGGCGCTGCCGGACGGATGCTGGATCTCGCGTTCGATCACGGTGAGGCGGTAGGCCGTGCGGACGATGGGTGCGGGCACCCCGCCGAAGACGGCGTCGAGCAGGCCGAGTGCGGGCTCGGCGACGAACAACGACCACGCGTTCTGCGCGGCCTTCCCGACCACGTCCGTGATCCCCATGTATGAGCTCGGAGAACCTGTCCGACGGCAGTGCTATCAAGTGATGCATGACGTGTTCACAGTGCAACCACGATCTCGACCACTGCCACGGCACTCTCGTGCTCCACGCCGATACTCGGGTCGACTGCACCGAACCCGACTGCGTCGACTTCGAGATCGTGCGGCACACCCTCGTTCTCGACTGCATCGAACTGGACGGCGGATGTTCGTGCACGGTGATTGCGCAGGAATCGCAGCTACTGCGCGTGTCCTGAGCAATTTGCCAATACTCCCCCGGAATTCCTAACCTCGACGGAGGTGGCCGCCGGTCGGCCTCCCGGACGAGCGCACCGTACCCGGCCAGCGACAAGACGGTGCAGGAGCGTTGTCCGTCATGGCCTGGATCGTTCTCGTCCTCTCCGGTGTGCTCGAAGCCGTGTGGGCTACAGCCCTCGGCAGATCTGCCGGTTTCAGCCGGTTCACCCCGACACTGGTGTTCGTCGTCGCCCTCGTCCTGAGCATGGCCGGGCTCGCGTATGCCCTGCGCACCCTGCCGGTCGGGACGTCCTACGCGATCTGGGTGGGTATCGGCGCCGCTCTCACGGTCGGATATGCGATGGTCACCGGCACCGAGACCGCCTCGCTGCTGAAGCTCGCACTGATCGCGGGCATCGTGCTGTGCGTGGTCGGTCTCAAACTCGTGCACTGACGTTCTCAGGCCTCACGTTCTCGGACTGACGTTCTCGAGCACTGACCGTTACAGTCGGTTCCATGAACCTCGGGTCCGTACTCGTGATGCCGGTGCGTGTGGGTCTGACCGCCGCAGAGGTCGCCCTGAGCGTCGCCGAGACGGTCGTCGGCACCGTGCGGGTCGCGGTGTCGCCCACCACCTACTCCGCGCTCGGCGCGGTCGGCCTGCCCGACACCCGCAGTTCGGTGGGTCTGCTGCAGCAGATCTCGAAGCTCACGTCGGAGGACCGTGGACTCGGTCACGCGTTGCGTCCCGGCGGTCCCCTCGACCGGCTGCTCGCGCCGGGCGGTCCCGTGGATCGGCTCACCGAGCCGGGTGGCCTGCTCGATCGGTTGCTCGAACCGGGCGGACCCGTCGACCGGCTCACCGCACCGGGTGGTCCCCTCGACCGGATCCTCGCCGACGACGGTGCCCTCGACCGCCTCGTGTCGGAAGGGGGTCTGCTCGATCGCCTCACCGCGCACGACGGCCCGCTCGAACGGCTGCTCGCCCAGGACGGCGCGGTGGAACGGCTCACCGCGCCGGGCGGCATCGTCGATGTGGCGATCCGGCCCGGTGGGGTCGTCGAGCGGGCCCTCGCCCAGGGCGGCGTCCTCGACGTCCTGCTCTCCGAACGGGGCGCCCTCGAACGACTGCTCGCCGAGGGCGGTCCGCTCGATCAGATCGTCTCGCTCTCGGAGACCCTCGCGCATCTCACGCCCGGCATCTCGCAGATGAACGCGAGCATCGACATGTTGCAGGAAACGGTCGAGCTGCTGCGCGGGGCCGTCGGTCCGCTCGGCGACCTCGCCGGCCGGCTTCCCGGGCGCTGGTTGCGCAGCGGCAAGGGCGAGCTGCTTCCGCCGCCCTGACGTGGTTCCTCGCCGTGTCAGCGATCGGAGCGGCGGGATGCGACCAGCCGGGCAGCGTCGGCCGATGCCCGGCGCGCTGCCGCGAACAGGTCCTCCCCCGTGCCGAGCAACGCGGCGAGCGTGCCGGCGAAATGATCGCCCGCCCCCGTCGTGTCGACGACGTCGACCTGCGGGACCCGCAGATGTTCGATCGCGTCCTCGGTTCCGACCACGACGTCCTCCCCACCACGGGTGATCACCACGGTGCGCACCTGTTCGAGCAGGCGGGTCACGATCGCGTCGAAGGGGGTCCCTGCGGGAAGACCCGCGTAGTGCAGGGCTTCCTGCTCGTTGAGTACGAGCGGATCGGCGCCGGCGAGGACGTATTCGTCCAGGTCGATCACCGGGCTCGGATTGAGCACGAACCGGCGGTCGTGATCGCGCGCCCACTGGGCGGCGGCCCAGGTCACTGCGGGGAGCAGCTCGAGTTGGGTGAGCACCACCGCGGGATCGAGGGCATCGAGTGCTGCGGTCACGTCCTCGGCCTCGAGCAACGAATTGGCCTCGGGTACGACGACGATCCGGTTCTGCCCGTCGTCGGAGACGAGGATGACGGCCCGGCCGGTCGGGCCCGGTGTGGTGCGCAGATGGGAGGTGTCGACCCCTGCCCTCTGTTGCACGCCGCGCAGTACGTCAGCGGCATGATCGCTGCCCACCGCGCCGACGATGGCGGTGGGAGCCAGGCGGGCAGCACCGATGGCCTGGTTCGCGCCCTTGCCTCCCGGATAGGTGCGCAGATGCCGGCCGAGTACCGTCTCACCTTCTTCGGGAGCACGTGCCACGACGACCGTCAAGTCGAGGTTCAGCGATCCCACGACCGCCACCACGCATCGACTCGACTCGGTCACGGGTCGAGCCTACGATCGATCGACCCGCGGGGCGGGCCTACGATCGATCGACCCGAAGGGCGGGCCTACGATCACTGCGCCTGCGGGTCCGGTTCCAGTTCGGGGCAGACGATGTGGACGACCTCGTCCGCCCAGGACTCCCCCACCTCGCCGTGACGCAGGTAGGCGCCGAGATACGCGCCGACGAGCATCGAGACGGCGGTGTCGACGTCGATGTCCTTGCGGATCGCGCCCGACTCGATCGCGGTGCGGAGCACGTCGGCGACGACCTCGCTCCGGGCATTGATGATCTCCCGGATCGACTCGGTGAACTCGGGTTCCTGGTCGGTGAGCAGTGCGCCGACACTGCCCATGCCCACTTCGTTCGACAGTCCGCGACGGATCAGCTCGAGGGTCCATTTGACGCGGTCGTAGACGCACAGCCCGTCGGGCACGCACGGTGAGGCGACCTGGGAGTGCAATGCCGCGTCGAGGATCTCCTCACGGTTCGCGTAGCGCCGGTAGATCGTCGTCTTCGCGACGCCCGACAGCGCCGCGACCGCCTCGACGGTGACGCGGTTGGGCCCGTGAAGCCGCAGGATCTCGAGCGCGGCCTTCACGATGCGTGCGTCGGTCCCGGCACGCTCCTTGACGGGGCGCCGCGACGTCAGGGCCACGGATTCCGTCTCGACCTCGCCCACCATGTCTACATCCTCCTCGCGCGGGCATACACCCGCAGGATTCCCGAGTCTCCCCGACAAGGCGACCCCGAATCAAACACTACGAAACGATACGCTACGATGAGCGTATCGTTCCAATCGTCGACGAAGGGGAACGCATGACAGATATCTACGCACCGACACCCGGGCACTACACCGAATCCGAAACCGTCCTCGAGAGCTACCGCACCTACGACGCCGTCGAGAGGGCCATCGACCACCTGTCCGACGAAGGCTTTCCCGTCGAGTACCTGCGGGTCGTGGGCCAGGGAGTCACCACCGTCGAACACATCGAAGGCCGCATGACCAACGGCAAGGCCGCCCTTCGCGGCGCCGCCGCAGGCGTCTGGACGGGCCTGCTCTTCGGTCTGCTCCTGGCACTGCTCCTGCCTGCCACCGGCATGGCCACCGTGATCCTCACCGCTGTCGTCTTCGGCGCGGTGTGGGGCGGATCACTCGGCTTCTTCACCCACTGGAGCACCGGGGGACGCCGCGACTTCGTCTCGAGAAAGAGCATCGAGGCCTCGCGCTACGACCTCATGGTCGATTCCGAGTTCGTCGATCAGGCGCGCGAGAAGCTCGCACTGCGCTGACCGGCCATTGTTTCTCCGATTCGAGAACCTCTTCGCCCACGCCGACCGGCGTGGGCGAAGTCGCTTCCGATGGAAAGAACAACACGAAAGGGATATTCCACCCGAATCGCCACATTCGTCCGATGCGGATAATCCGTGTTTGCCCGGTCGATTCTTTCCACTGATGGCATGATTCGAGTTATGGCCGGATCGTCGAATACTCCCCCGAAGCTTGCTGTGGGCTCGAAGGTCGTCGTACGCGCGGGTGTCGCGGGCACCAAGGCCTGTCCCGGCACGATCGTCGAAGACTTCGGTCCAGCACAGGAAGCCGTGGGCGACAAGCTGGGTCGCGACTGGGCGCGCGTGCGCCGCTGGGCTGTGGCACTCGACGACGGACGGCTGATATTCGTCGATATGGACGCATTCGAATCCTCGAAGTCCTGATATCCGATCCATTTCGTCACTTCCGCATTCACACGCCCCTGCAGTGACATGCGGAGGGTGAACAACCGGGTGAACTGCGGCGGATCCGTTGACGCTCCGTGCGCCCGAACCGTTCTCCGGATATGACCTGGATCGATTGGCCGCTGCTCGGATGTCTCACGGCATCCCCGGTGGTCGCCCTCGTATTCGGGCGCGTCGCCGCGGCGCACGACCTCCACGAGGCGCCGCACACGATTGCGCCGGTGATCGACCTGTCCGAGCGCCGAGCACTCCGCCTCGGTGAACACCACCGGCCGGAGCAGGACGGCAACGGCCCGGCAACCCTCCCGGAGCCCCGTCTTCCGATGTAAATTGTCCTTCTCGCCTTCGACGGGACAGGGATCCGGTCCGGGCGAACACCCGCCCGTGCATGTGTGCCTCCCGGATCGAGGGACGATGACCGCAGACCGCTTGACCCCGGTCCCGCCCCGCAACGGCGCCGGAAACACGGCACTGACCGCAGGGATCGTCGCGCTCGTCTTCGCCTTCGTACCCGTCATCGGCGACTTCGTCGCGATCCCCGCAGGTCTGGTCGCAGTGGTGTGCGGATGGATCGGTCTCGAACGGGTCGACAGGGGCACGGCGACGCATCGCCGCGAAGCTCTGATCGGTGCGTGCCTCGGCGTCGCGGCACTGTTCGCCGTGTTCGTGGTCTTCGCAGCGGTTCACAGCAGCACCGGATGAAACAGGCCCGCGCGGTACGCGACGGGCCCTACTGGAGCCCCCTGTCAGGATTGAACTGACGACCGCTCGCTTACAAGGCGAGTGCTCTACCACTGAGCTAAGGAGGCACAGAACTCGACGGTCGCGGACGACGCGTGAGCGACGCCATCATATAGCGCGTCACACTCTCGGCGCGCACCCACCCGCCTTCGTTACGGTGGATTGCATGCCCACCCTCCCCGTTTCCCCCAGCCGTACCGGAGGCCGCGGACGGTGAGCCGCTTCGACGACTTCCTCGATCGGGTTCTCGGTACCCGCCGCGCGACCATCGACGCGGTCACCGAGGCGCCGGCGCCACTGCAGCCGATCGATCTGACCGATGATGCAGTGGTCGCCGAGGCGCTCGACGTCGCCGTGCGTGTCGGTGAGGTCCTGCTCGCGTCGGGCACCGGCGCGATCGACACCGCCGAACAGGTGCGGTTCGTCGCTGCCACCTACGGTCTGGCGCAGTGCGACGTCGACGTCACCTACAACTCGATCGTGCTGTCGGCCTACCGCGGACCGACCATGCCGCCGTCGAGCACGATGCGGGTGGTGCACTACCGCTCGATGGACTTCACGCGGCTCGCGGCCGTCGACCGTCTGACCCGCCGCGTCCGCCGCGACGCGATCTCCCCGGCGCAGGCGCACGAAGAACTGCTCGCCATCACCACCAAGGCGCATCCGTACAACCGTTGGGTGGCGACGATCGCGTGGTCGGCGATGGCCGCCTCGATCTCCGTGCTCCTCGGCGGCGACGCGCTGGTTGCGCTCGTCGCCTTCGGTTCGACGTTCGTGATCGACCGCGTCAACCGCAAACTCAACGCGGCCGGGTTGCCGTTCTTCTTCCAGCATCTGGTGGGCGGCATCGTCGCGACAGCCCCGGCGATCACGCTGTACGGGATACGGGAGACGATCGGGATCGAAGTGTCACCGGGACTCATCATCGCGGCCGGCGTGACGGTGCTGCTGTCCGGTCTGTCGCTCGTGGGTTCGGTGCAGGACGCCATCACCGGGGCCCCCATCACGGCGTCGGCGCGTTTCTTCGAAGTGCTGATGATGACGGGCGGCATCGTCGCGGGTGTCGCGACGACCCTGCGGGTCGCGTCGGTGTTCGGCGCCGAACTCCCTCTCATCAGTTACGAGGCACTTCCCGACCTCACACAGCTGCCGACGAAGATCCTCGCCGGTGCCGCGGCGGCGTTGTTCTACGCCGTCGCCTGCTACGCCGAACGTCGCGCTCTCACGGTCGCCGCGCTCGCCGGCGCCACCGGCAGCCTCGGCTACCAGCTCGCGCTCGGGTTGTCGCTCGGTCCGATCATCTCGTCGGCGCTGGCCGCGACCGTCATCGGTTTCGCCGGTGGTCTGATGGCCCGCCGCGCGCTCACGCCACCGCTGGTCGTCGCGGTCGCCGGCATCACGCCGCTGCTGCCCGGTCTCGCCCTCTATCGCGGCCTGTACGCGATGCTCCGCAATCAGATGGCCACCGGCATGACGGCACTGTTCTCGGCGTTCGGTATCGGGTGCGCGCTCGCCGCGGGTGTCACGCTCGGTGAATGGCTCGCCCGCCGCACGCGCAACCCGCGCGGTGTCCTCCGCGTCGGCGCGCTGCGTCGCCCGCAGCTGCGGCGGATCCCCCGGATCCGGCTCGACAAGAACCGCCCGGTGTGGCGTCCGGCGCCCGGCCCCGCCACGGGCCCCATCCCGGTGGGATCGCTGCACACCGGCCCGATACCCACAGCTCCCGGGACGGGCCCCATCGCGACGGGTCCGATCGCCACCGGCCCGATACCGACGGGCCCGATCGCGTCGGGTCCCCTGGCCACGGGCCCGATACCTCTCGACCCACACGGGTCGTCGTCGGGCCGGGAGGCAGGATCGTCCGTACAAACGACGAGAGCCACGCTGCGCTTTCGGCGCGGGCGTGACTCTCGGCGGATCTGACGGAAGCGTTCAGCTGCCCTGGCGGGCCTTCTCGTCGGCTTCCATTGCGTCGCGAAGGCTCTTCGGACGCATATCGGTCCAATTCTGCTCGACGTACTCGACGCAAGCGGCGCGCGACTCTTCGCCGAATACCACCCGCCACCCCTGCGGAACCTCGGCGAAGGTCGGCCACAGCGAGTACTGCTCCTCATCATTGATGAGGACGTAGAAGCGGCCGTCTTCGTCGTCAAATGGATTCGTGCTCATCTCGCCTCACTTGTTGCGTAGGTGTGATGGTCCGATATCCTACCAAGCTCGTCGATTCCTCCCCCGGCTCCGGGCAGACGGAGCTCTCGGCGTTCGACGATCGAGGTCAGGATCTCACCCGCGCGGATCGCTGCGTTGGACAGCAACGACGCGGTCAGACCGTGTGTCTTCTCGGTTCCGCCCTGCAGGTAGACGTCGGCCGTGACGTTCTCGGGCAGCGGCAGACGGTAGTCGCGGGCGACGGACAGAACGGGTGCCTCGGGCGCGAGATCACCCAGCAGCGGCGCGAGAGGCGTGGGCTCGAAGCCGGTCGCGAGGACCACCGCATCGCACTCGAGGGTCTCGGTGTCGCCTTCGAGATTGTCGCGGATCTCGACGGTGACTCCCGCCTCGCTCTCGATCGCCGACACGACCTCCGAGGCACGACGCATGAACAAGCGGCGACGACCGCTCACCCGTTCGCGGTATTCGGTCGCGTAGAGCGCCTCGATGAGTTCGGGCGAGACGACCGAGTAGTTGGTGCTGCGGTGCAGGGCGAGCAGACGCTCACGCTCGGACAGCGGGGCCGCGTGCAGTTCGTCGACGACCTGCGGGTCGAAGATGCGGTTCGCGTACGGGCTGTCGTCGGCCGGGCTGTACCCGAAGCGGTTGAAGACGTTGTGGACCTCGGCCTGCGGGTAGTGCGTGTGCAGGTACTGCACGACCTCGGCCGCGCTCTGCCCGGCACCGACCACCACGAAGCGCTGGTGCTGCGGCTCCGGCATGTCCTCGATGTGGAAGAGGAAGTGGTGGTTGTGGAAGCAGCGGGCGGACTCGGTCGCCCACTTCGGGAGCCGGGCACGCAGTCCGACTCCGACCACGACGCTGTGCGCGTACACGACGGCGCCGTCGGCGGTCCGCACGGCGAACAGATCGGCGACCCCGTTGTGGTTGCGGACGGTCTCGACCGAGACGACCTCGGTTCCGTAGCGGACGTCGGCGTCGACGCGCGTGGCCGCCCACTGCAGATAGTCCTGGAACTCGTGACGTGTGGGGAAGAACGTCTGGTGGTTGACGAAGTCCACGAGACGGCCACGGTCGTGCAGGTAGGAGAAGAAGCTGTACGAGCTCGCGGGGTTGCGGAAGGTGACCAGATCTTTGGGGAACGCGATCTGCATCGTGGCGCCCTCGAGCAGCATGCCCGGGTGCCAGGCGAAGGCCGACCGACGTTCGAAGAAACGTGCCCGGATCGCCGAGGAGCGGTTGTCGGTGTTGTGCTCCTCGACGGCGATCGCGAGCGCCAGGTTCGAGGGGCCGAAACCGATACCGACGAGGTCGAAGACGTCTCCTTGCGAGTTGCCCTCCGACCTCCCCGCGTCATCGGCGACAAGGCTGGAACGGTCGGTCATCACTCAACTTCCGTACTAGGGGGTCCGGAGGGGCCCGTGATCGGTTCGTACGAGACTCGAAGGTAGCTCAGGCTAACCTTTGTTCGGTGAGCGTACCAGTGCCCGACGGTCCGCGGGACGTCCCGATCTCCCGGATCACAGGGACCTTCGTCGCATTTCGACGACGGCGGGCGCGGTGGATCGTCGCCGATCCCACCGCGCCCGCCTGCCGATTTCCCGTGTGAAGGGACTCCTCTAGGAAGCCAGGAAGTCCACCAGGATCTTGTTGACCGCCTCGGGCCGCTCGAGATAGCCGTAGTGCCCCGCGTCCGGGATCTCCTCGTAGCGCGCACCCGGAATGGCGTCCGCCACCTCGCGCGACAGATAGGCCGGGATCATCCGGTCGTCGGCGAATCCGACGGCCAGGCACGGCACGGTGATGCCGCGGTAGGCCGCGCGCCGATCGAACTCCCGGTCCATGCCGAGCTGCGCGCGCACGCCCGCCGACACCTTTCCGCCGCTGAACTCGAAGACGTCCAGCCAGTCGCGGGCGGTGTGCTCGTCGGCCAGCGAGGCCGGCGACAGATTCATCACGGCCGTGACGGCGGCCTGGTACTTCGGCGGCAGTTCGACGCCGCTGTCGTAGAGCTGCCGCTCGCCCTCGGTGAGCGTCAGCTGGAACTGGTCCATGCGGGCGTGACCGGCCAGGAAAACGGCCTTGCGGACGAGTTCGGGACGGGCGAGCGTCAGCTCCTGCGCGACACGCGCACCCATCGACGTGCCGATCACGTAGGCGGGGCCGCCGAGCAGTTCGATCAGGCCGGCGGTGTCCTTCACCAGGTCGTCGATGGTCATGCCGCCGAGGCTCTCGCCCGACGGTGCGATGCCGCGGTTGTCGAAGGTGGCGACCCGGTAGCCGGCCTTGACGAGCGCGGGCACCTGGTGCAGATCCCACACGCGCCCCGGACTACCCGTTCCCATGATGAGGACGACGAGATCGCCCGTTCCCTTGACCTGGTAGTTCAGCGGGATGCCGTTCACGGTGGCAATGGGCATGAATACCTTCCTCGACGAAAGCGCGGTTGTGCGCCGCGGGTCGGCGCTGTGACGTCGTGCGCCGGAAACACACACGGTGTACCTACTGCACGACCGTCCTACGGTACCGCGACGTAGACGTGCAGGACCGTGCCAGGACCGCCCTCGGAAGGCGGGTGGCGGCGAGCTGTCCGATTCTCCTAGAGTCGAAGGACGATGCGTGCTCGCACAGAGCAGCGACCCCGGGAGGACATCATGGCCGCGGACCCGACCACCGCGAACGACATCGCCGACGAGGATCTCGAACCCGTCGCCGACGAAACCGCACGACAGGCGCAGCGAGTCGTCGCTGCCTACGCAGAGAACGCGGACGAGTGCCGCATGCTGCTGTCGATGCTCGGCATCGGTCCCAGCGACAAGCACTGACGAGCTCGACACCCATCCCGGTGCCGATGTCGGCACCCACACTGCCGGGCCGGCGACGGCACCGGCCCCGAAAGAGGACCACAACGTGACAGCAGGCGAAGCGGACGCAGCGGGGAACCACGACTCGCACGCCGGGTCGGACTTCGTGGTCGTCGCCAATCGCCTGCCGGTCGACCTCGAACGGCTTCGCGACGGCACCACCCGCTGGAAGCGCAGTCCGGGCGGGCTCGTCACCGCACTCGAGCCGATCCTGCGTTCGAACAACGGCGCCTGGGTCGGCTGGGCCGGCGTGGCCGATGCCGAGTCAGGCGTCATCGTCGAGGACGGGCTGACCCTGCACTCGGTGCGGTTGAGCACCGAGGACATCGCCGAATACTACGAGGGGTTCTCCAACGCCACGCTGTGGCCGCTCTACCACGACGTGATCGTGCGTCCGGAGTACCGGCGCGAATGGTGGAACTCCTACGTCGAGATCAACCGCCGCTTCGCCGAGGAGACCGCGAAGGCCGCCTCGGAGGGCGCGACCGTCTGGATCCAGGACTACCAGCTGCAGCTGGTGCCGAAGATGCTGCGGATGCTCCGTCCCGATCTGACGATCGGCTTCTTCCTGCACATCCCGTTCCCGCCGATCGAGCTGTTCATGCAGCTGCCGTGGCGCACCGAGATCGTGGAGGGTCTCCTCGGCGCCGACCTCATCGGCTTCCATCTTCCCGGGGGTGCCCAGAACTTCCTGTATCTCGCCCGACGTCTGGCAGGTGCCCAGACCTCACGCGGCAACATCGGCATCCGGTCCAAGCTCGGCGTGGTCCAGGTCGGCTTCCGCTCGGTGCGCGTCGGCGCTTTCCCCATCTCCATCGAATCGGGCCGGCTCGACCAGCAGTCGCGGAGCAAGGCCATCCGCGATCGAGCCAAGGCGTTGCGCAAGGAACTCGGCAACCCGAAGACGATTCTGCTCGGCGTCGATCGCCTCGACTACACCAAGGGCATCGACGTGCGGCTCGATGCGGTGCACGAACTTCTCGCCGAGGGTCGCATGGACCCGAAGGACACCGTGATGGTGCAGCTCGCGACCCCGAGCCGGGAGCGCGTCGATTCCTACGTCCACATGCGCGGCGAGATCGAGCGGACGGTCAGTCGCATCAACGGTGAGTACGCCGAGGTGGGGCGTCCGGTGGTGCACTACATCCACCGCCCGGTCCCCCGCGACGAGCTCATCGCGTTCTTCGTCGCGGCCGACGTCATGCTGGTAACCCCCTTGCGCGACGGCATGAACCTCGTCGCCAAGGAGTACATCGCGTGCCGCAGCGATCTCGGCGGCGCGTTGGTGCTCAGCGAGTTCACCGGTGCCGCAGCCGAACTGCGGCAGTCGTTCCAGTGCAATCCGCACGACCTCGAGGACGTCAAGGACAAGATCCAGGCCGCGATCGAGGTGCCGCGCGAGGACGGCCGCAAGAGGATGCGTGCGCTGCGCCGTCAGGTGCTCACGCACGATGTGGATCGCTGGGCCCGTTCGTTCCTCGACACCCTCGCCAACACCGGCGCCGCCGGACGCGCGCTGATCGCGCCGGGTGAGGCCGGCGAACCCGACCCCACCTGACGGCTCTCTTCTAGATCGGGGTCAACCGGCTGACGAGCCAACGCCCGTCCTGCTTTTCGAGTTCGACGCGCACCCGACTGCCGCTGCTCACCGCTTCGGGGTTCTCCGAACTCGTCGTGATCTGGTTGAGGAACAGCAGGGTCACAGCGTTGTCGGCGTCGGCGGAGACCACCGACGACGCCTGCACGCTCACCTGCACGCTGATCGCTTTCTCCTTGGCGCCCGGCGCGATGATGTTCTTCATCAGATTCGTGTACTCGTCGCGGAAGTCGCCGGTGAGACCCTCCGCGGCGGTGTCGGTCTGCGCGTCCACCTGGTCGTGGGTGTAGGCGAGCATCGCGACCGCCTGTTCCTCCGCAGCGACCCTTGCCTCCGTCCGTGCCGTCTCGGCGGCGGACTGCTGGACGGTGCCGTAGGCGAGCCATCCCACCAGGACCGCGAAAACCACTGCCACGAAAGACAATCCGATCGCGATGTGTGGCAGGTACGAGGCCTTCGGATCCGAAATCGCGTCCGGGACGGAGGTGTCGGCGGCCGAGGTCTCGGCGGCGGTGGATCCGTCCTTCTCTGCGGTCCCACCGGCCACAGTGTCGTCGGTCGTCTTGTCGAGCGTCACGCGATCGTCCTTCTCGTCGGTCACGGCACGAACTCCACCTTCGACGCCAGCAATCTGCCGTTCTCGTCGCAGATCGTCACCCGCAGACGGAAGTCGCGTGCTTCCGGTTCGGTCTGGTCGGCGTTGCTCACCATCGCGCGGGAGGCGACGAGCGACGACGCGCACGTGCCGTCCTCGTTCTGTATCCCCGCTTCGAGGACCTCACCGGTGGTGTCGACGCCGGCCTGTTGCACGACCTCCACGAAAGGCCCTTCGCGGCCCTCGAACTCGGCCTTGAAATCGCCCGTCGCGCCTTCGAGCAGACGTGCGACGTCGGCGTCGGCGGTATCGGCGTTGATGGTGGTCAGGTTGAGCACCGTCTGCCGCGCGGCCTGCAGGTACGCCTCCCGCTTCTCGTCGCGTTCGTTCGCGGACTGCCTGTCGACGATGAGCCAGGCACCGGCCGCGACGAGCGCGATGACCAGTACGGACGCGATGATCGCGACCGGCTTGGCCCATGCCGGCTTCGTCTTCTTGTCGATCTCGTCTGCCATCAACCCTGCTGCGCCTTCATGTAACTCTCCAAGCTCCGATCTCCACCGAGATCGGCGTGCGTGTACACGGTGCCGTCGGGACCAATGTACGTCCCGGTCTGCGGATCGATCCGTCGCGCCGCGACCCCCGCGGGAGCCGTGTCGTCTCCCCCGCCGTAGGAAGCGGGTGTGGGTGCGACGTTCTCCGAGGCCACCGGTGTCGGCGGTCCGGTCCACGGATTGTCCGAATAGGTAGGGCTGTACCCGGTGCGGCACGTGTCGGGCGTCGGTGCGCGACGGCCCGGGTACTCCATGCACGGTACGTTCCGGGCGCCGCGGACCGCGTTCGGATAGTCCTGTGGCAGTTGACAGAAGATGTCGCCGGGTGTGTCGACCACGGAGGTATCGGCCGGACTGCGCCACTGCTCCGGCGGCACGAAGCCTGCCAGGCACGGCGGCGGATCGTTGACCTGCAGGTGGAAGTCCACCACGGCACCGTCCTCGGGCGGGCCGGCGCCGGCCGCGGTGATCAGGGCCGTCGTCATCGGCGGGTACAGCACCAGGATCTGCTCGATGCCGGCGTTGTAGACCACACCCACCTCTCCGACGCTCACCAGATTCGCAAGCAGCAACGGCAGGGTCGGTTTCAGTTCCTGCAACAGGGATTCGGTTTCGGCAGCGGCACCCGGTCCGACGTCGAGCAGTGCTCGCAGGTCGGGGTCGCTCTCGCGCAGGCGGTCGGTGAAGGTGACCATGTCGCGTGTCCACGACCGGATCGCATCGCTCGTGACCACCTGCGTGTCGAGCAGCGGACCGATCTGGTCGATCAACTGCCGTGTCTCGGCACTGTTCGCCGAGGCCTCCTGCACGAACAGGCGCGTCGAGTCGATCAGTTCCTGCAGTTCGGGTCCGGAGCCGTTGAACGCGTCGAACGCCTCGTCCACCACGGTCTGCAGCCGGGTGTCGCTGATCGAGGCGAGCAACACGTCGGCCTGGTCGAGCAGGGCACCGACCTCCTGCGGCACGCTCGTGCGGTCGATCGGGATCACGTCGCCGTCGGCCAGGCGTTCGCCGCCCGAACCGTCGGCTCGGGGAACGAGATCGACGTACTGTTCGCCGACAGCCGAGACGCTGCGCACCGCCGCGTCCACATCGGCGGGAATCTTCGCGTCGCTGTCGATGGACAGCAACGCCTCGACCCCTGTCGGCGACAGGGCGACGCTCCGCACGGTGCCGACGGTGTTTCCGCGATAGGTGACGTTCGAGTGCGGATACAGACCGCCGGTCGACTGCAGTTCGACGACGATCTCGTACCGTCCGATCCCGAACAGCGCCGGCAACTTCACGTACATCAGCGACATCACGACGAGTCCGACGACCGTGAGGATCGCGAAGATCGTGAGCTGGATGCGGACGAACCGCGTGAGCATCATGGTGCGGGCACCCCCAGGGGCAGGCCGGGAATGGTGATCTCACCGATGCCGGGGATCGTCAGTTTCCCTTCGGGACCGGGAGGCGGCGGCGGGGGTGGTTCGAGCGGTGCGCGGAACGGGTCCGTCGCCTGTGCGGCGAGTCCCGCGTCGCGGCCGAGGATACCTTCCGGGCCGGCGAGGCGTCCCGCGAGCGGCGTCCCGGACAGGAAGTTCAGGTCGAGGCGGTCGAGGGTGAGGTCGATCGTCATCGCGAGGTTCGCGTAGTCGCCGCGGATGATGTTGTTGATGCCCGCCTGCGGGAAGGGATAGGTGAGCAGCACACCGAGCACCTCGGTCAGGGCACTGCCCGAATCGGCCAGGGCCTTCAACGTCGGCGCGAGCCCTTCGAGATTCGCCTTCAGATCGTCGTTCGAGGTCTCGACGATCCGGCTCGCCACGGTGCTCAGTTCACCGAGCGAACTCATCGCGGCGGTGAGGTTCGAACGCTGATCCGAGAGCACCTCCAGCGCGGGTGGCAACTCCTCGAGGGCGCGGACGAGTGTCGCGTTCTGGTCGTCGACGGTCGCGGCCAGCCGGTCCATGCCCTCCAGCGCCGCGATGATGTCGCCGCGCTGCGTGTCGAGGGTGGACACCAGTTCGTCCAGGCGCGGGAGCAGATTCCGGATCGAGTCCTCCCGGCCGACGAGCGCCGCGTTCAGTTCGGTGGTGATGTCGTTGATCTGCGCGAGTCCACCACCGTTGAGCACCACCGACAGCGACGAGAGTGTCTGTTCGGTGGTCGGATACGCACCGGCGCGTTCGAGCGGGATGACGTCGCCGTCCTCGAGCCGGCCCTGCGGGGGTTCGCCGACGGGCGGGATCAGTTCGAGGTGTTGCGACCCGAGCAGACTCGTCTGCCCGATCCGGGCGAGCGAGTTGGCCGGAACGATCACGCCTTCGTCGAGCGAAACCGTCACGAGCGCGTGCCAGCCGTCGAGTTCGATCCCCGAGATCGACCCCACAGTGACGTCGTCGACCCGCACGGGCGAGTTCTGGGTCAGGGTCGTCACGTTGGGCATCTCGATCTGCACCTCGTAGGCACCCTCCCCGCGGCCGGCGCTGCCGGGCATGGGAATCGAGTTGAGTCCGTCCCACTCGCAGGCGGTGAGCGTCGTGCTCACCGCGACCGCGGTGGCCGCGACGCCCAGGCGGCGGAACATCGAGCGGCCGGTCATCGCACTCCTCCCGGCTGCAGCAGAGAACCCAGATCCTGCGGGACCTGCAGCGACGGCAGGCCACCGAGGATCCCGTCGACCGGCGACGCGGTCTCCGAGGACGACGGCTCGGGCGCGGTGCCACGACCTGCCGACGCCTCCTCGAGCCAGGTTTCGGTGTAGACGATGTCGTCGGGGAAGGCCTGCACACCGGCGAGCGGATTGACCAGCAGCGGAAGGTAGTTGGCGTTGATGGACGACAGCACCGGGCCGAGTTGCTGGCGGCACAGTTCCTCGCTGCGCTCGGAGGTCGCGTTCGCGGCGGCCGCGACCGACCCGCACATCCACTCGACGGGGTTGGCGAGGTTGTTGATCGCGAGCGCGCCCGTGAGCGACCCCTGCGCCGGCTTGTAGATGTTGTAGAAGTTCGCGAGGGAGGTCGGGCCGGAGTGCAGCACCCGCTCGATCTCGGGACGTTTGCGGACCAGCACCTCGGTCGCATCGGCCAGCCGCTCCACCGATTCGGTGAGCTCGGCCCGGTTGTCCTGCACGAACCGCTGTACGTCGCCGACGGCGATGTTCAACTCGGACAAGGAGACACCGAGCTGGTCGGAGCTCTGCGCGAGCACGTCCGAGACCGACGCGAGACGACCGCCGAACTGCACGATCTGTTCGTTGCTCGACGAGAGGACCGACACGAAGGTCTGCAGGTTGCGGATCGTCGAGAACAGATCGGTGCGTCCCTCCGAGAGCGTGCGCATCGTGTCCGACAGCTCCCGAAGGGCCTCGCGCACGGTCTGCCCGTTGCCCTCGAGATTCTCGGCCGCGGTGTCGATGAACCGGCCGAGAGATCCCTGCGGATCGAGTTCCTCGGGACCGAGCGCTTCGGACAATCGCATCAGTTCGGTCTTGATCTGGTCCCACTCCACGGGAGAGGCCGTGCGCTGCATCGGGATCGTCGCGCCGTCCTCGATCGTCGGGCCACCCGAGTACACAGGGGTGAGCTGGACGAAGCGCGCCGAGACGAGACTCTGCGCGATGACGACGGCACTCGCATCGGACGGGATCTCGACGCCGTCGTCGACCTTCATCGTCACCTGTACGAGGTCGTCGCGGGGTTCGATGTCGCTGATGCGCCCCACCGAGACGCCGAGCACCCGCACGTCGTCGCCCTCGTACAGGCCGCTGGTGGACGCGAATTCGGCGTGGATCGTGCGTTTGCCGAGGTCCGGCAGGACGAACACGGCGAGGGCGCCGAGCACGAGCACGACGACGGCGCCGATGATCACCGGCACCAGCAGGGGTGGGCGACGGCGGGCGGTCGTCGGGGCGGTATCGGTACTCATTCGCCGTCCCTCTTGATAGTCGGGGGCCCGTCCGGGATCACGTCCTGGAGATCCTCGGGGAGAAGATCGGGCGCGACCTGGCTGTCCACGATGGCCTTCCACCACGGCGCCGGCAGGATGTTGGACACGTAGGCGTTGAAGAACGGTCCGCTGGCGACGGATTCCCCGAGTGCGCTGATGTACGGGCCCAGGCCGTCGAGCGCCCCGGCGATGTTCTCCTTGTTCGCCTGCAGGTTGGCCGTCACGAGGTTGAGCTTCTCGAGTGTCGGTGCCATCTGCGCCTGGTTGTCCTGCACGAGCCCGGTGAGCTGACGTGAGACGGAGGAGATGTTCGCGATCAGTTCGGTGATGGCGTCGCGGCGCAGGCTCAGTTCGCCGAACAGGGCGTTCGCGTCGACGATGAGCGCGTTGACCTGGTCGCTGCGCTCGGCCAGGATGCCCGTCACGCTCTCGGCACGCTCGAGCAGTTGGTGCAACGACTCGTCGCGGGCGTTGATCGACTGCGACAGGCGGGTCATGCCCTCCAGGGCGCCCTGGATCTCGGGCGGGGTGTTCTCGAGGGTTTGCGACAGCGCGTCGAGCGAGTCGTTGATGCGATCGGTGTCGAGTTCGGAGACGGTCGTCGTGAGATCGCCGAGTGCGTCGGTCAGTGAGTACGGCGAATTGGTGTGCTCGATACCGATGATCGAGTTCGGGCGCATCACACCGTCGCCACCGGGGCGCAGCGCCAGCGATTTCCGGCCGAGCACGGTGTTGGTCTTGATGTCGGCTCCGGTGGTGTCGCCGAGCCCGATACCGTCCCGGATGCGGAAACTCACCAGCACGGCCTGACCGTCGAGGCGCACCTCGGTGACGTCGCCGACGTTCACGCCGGCGAGCATGACGTCGTCGCCGGGCACCAGACCGCCGGCGTCCTGGAAGCGCGCCGAGTAGCTCAGACCCCCGGAGAGGAAGTGCAGCTGGTCGTACTGCAGACCGGCGAGAACGATCGCGGCGGACACGGCCAGGCCGATGATGCCCGTCCGGATGTAGTTGGGGTCACGGGGTGCACTCATTCGACCTTCGCACACCTTCCCGTGTCGTGGTTCGCCGTGGTGTACCGGATGGTGGTTCCGTCCGGTCCGGAGAACTTGAAAGTATTGGCACAGAGGAAGAATTGGAAGAAGTTTCCGTATGCACCCACGCGGATGAGCTTCTTGTAGTCGGAGGGCAGGCGTTCGAGCGTGCGGTTGATGTCATCCTTGCCGAGGTCGAGCTGGGTCATGGTGCGGTTCGTCTCGGCGATGACCGTCTGCAAGTCGGGCCGGTTGTTCTGCAACAGCGCGGCGAGATCCGCGGTGCCGGAGGCGATCGGCGGGATCGACGCGCCGATGGGATCACGATCGGCGGACAGCCCGCCCACCAGGGTGTGCAGCTGTTCGATCGTGTTCTCGAACTCGCGGTCGTGATCGTCGATCGTGCCGAGGACGGCGTTGAGGTTGTCGATGACGTCGCCGATCAGCTGGTCGCGGTCGGCGAGTGAGTTGGTGAACGAGTTGGTGTTCCCCAGCAGCGACACGAGCGTGTCGCCCTGCCCCTGGAAGACCTGCAACAGAGCTCCGGAGAGGTCGTTGACCTGCTGCGCGTCGAGGCCCTGCAACAGCGGCTTGAACCCGCCGAGGAGCAGGTCGAGATCGAGGGCGGGTTCGGTCTGCTCGATCGGGATGTTGCCACCGGCGGGCAGGACGTCGACGCTGCCGGCACCTTCGAGCAGTTCGAGATACCGGTCGCCGACGAGGTTCTCGTATCGCACGGTGGCGCGGGTGCCGGTGAACAGCGTGTGCTTCGCATCCACGTCGAACTCGATCTCGGCGGTGTTGTCGAGGCCGATGTCGACCTTCTTCACCGAACCGACCTGCACCCCGGCGATGCGGACCTTGTCGCCGGCACCGAGACCGGAGACGTCCGTGAAGGTGGCCCGGTAGTTCTCGGTGCCGGTGAACCGCGCCTGGCTGAACACGACGGCCAGCCCGGCGAAGATCAACGTCATCGTGACGGCGAAGATCAGGAACTTGACGGTGGTCGCTCTCATGGTCACCGCCCGCCCGCGAGATGGTCGCCGAACAGGTACTGGAAGATCGTCGGGTAGCGGATCCAGGCTTCCGTTGCGGGCTTGTAGGGCGTTTCGCCGGTGTTCGACACGACGAACGGCGCGTGACCGTCGCGGCGCGGGTCGAAGTTCGGCAGGCCCCAGCAGTTCGGTCCGCCTGTCGCGCCGACCACGGGCAGATCCTGGGCGTCGTTGTACGGCGTCGCGCCACCCATGAAGCTGGTGCTCAGCATCAGCGCGGCGTACTCCCCGGTGCCGGCCATCGGTTCGAACGCCACCCGGGCGTCGTTGAGACCGACGATGAAGCAGGTCAATTGCGGCGAGTACTCACCGAGCAGGCCGGTGGTGCGGCTCAGGCTGTCGAGTGCGGTGGTCAACTGTGTTTCGTTCTCCCCCAGGACGTCCCGTCCGGTGTTCGCGAGACCGGTGAGGTTCATCAGTAGCAGATCGAGTTGCTGTTGTTCGTCGACGACGGTGTTGCCGACGTCGATGGCGTTGCCGATCGTGGTCATGAGGTCGGGGGCCGTGTCGGCGTAGACGTCGGTCACCTGCGCAGCCGAGACGAGGTCGGCCTGCAGTTGCGGCAGCGACGGATTCATCTCGGCGAGATACGCATCGGCCTCGGCCAGGGCGGCACCGAGGGCGTCGCCGCGTCCGTTGAGCGCTTCCGACAGCGCGCCGAGGGTGGCGTTGAGCTTCTCGGGCTGGATCTGGGCGAGCACGTCGGACAGGTGCTCGAAGACCGTGTTGAACTCGACGGTGACGTTGTCGGCCGCGATTACGGCGCCTTCCTGCATCGGAACAGAGGACGGATCGTCGGGGACGACGATGTCGACGAACTTGGCACCGAAGACGGTGGTGGATTCGATCGCCACCCGTGCGTTCGACGGGATGAGCTGCATCTGCCCGGGCTGCATGTCGAGATGCAGGACCGCACCGGCCGGTGTGTGCTCGATCGACGCCACGCGGCCCACCTCGACGCCGCGCATCGTCACCTTGGCGTCGGGTTCCATCACCAGACCCGACCGGGTCGAGGTGACGGTGAGCGGGACCGTCGAGGTGAACCCACCGGCGAACATCGTCAGTGCCACCGCGACGATCGCGGCGAGGCCGCCCACGAGACCGAAGGCGGCGAACTTCTTCTTCCACGAAGGAGTGTCCATGTCGCGCGCCCTACCCCGACAGGTTGAAGTTGCCGGTCGCGCCGTAGACGGCGAGCGAGATGAGCAGGGTGACGGTGACGACCGCGACGAGCGAGGCCCGCACCGCGTTGCCGACCGCGACACCCACACCGACGGGGCCGCCACCTGCGGTGAAACCGTAGTAGGTGTGGATGAGCATCACGGCGATCGCCATCACGATGGCCTGGACGAACGACCACAGGATGTCGGTGGGTATCAGGAAGGTCGTGAAGTAGTGGTCGTACACGCCCGCCGACTGGCCGTAGAGCACCACCGTCGCGAAGCGGCTCGCGACGAACGAGGCGATCACGGCGAGCGAGTACAGCGGGACGATCGCGATCATCCCGGCGAGCACGCGCGTGGACACCAGATACGGGATGGACGGGATCGCCATGGTCTCGAGCGCGTCGATCTCCTCGGAGACACGCATGGCGCCGAGCTGGGCGGTGGAGCCGGCGCCGATGGTGGCCGCCAGCCCGATGCCGGCGATCGTCGGGGCCGCGATACGCACGTTGATGAAGGCCGCGAAGAAGCCGGTGAGCGCTTCGACACCGATGTTGCCGAGTGAGCTGAAGCCCTGCACGGCGATGATGCCGCCGGTGAAGAGCGTCAGGAAGCCGACGATCACGACGGTGCCGCCGATGACGGCGAGTGCGCCGGTGCCCATGCTGATCTCGGCGACCAGACGCACCGTCTCCTTGGGGTAGTGCATCAGCGCCCGGGGGACCGTCGCGAGGGCGCGCCCGAAGAACAGCGCCTGCTCCCCCACCCGGTCCACCGTGGACGACGCACGTGTCATGCGCCGAACCGCACGGGGGAAGCGCCAGGACATCACTGCCATGAAATCTCCGCTCCCCTCATCCCGCGGTCAGCTTGATGCCGACGGCCGTGACGAGGAGGTTGACCACGAACAGCGCCATGAACGCGAACACGACCGTCTGGTTGACGGCGTCGCCGACACTCTTCGCTCCACCTTTGACATTGAGACCGAGATAGGACGCGACCAGCCCCGCGATCATGCCGAACAGCCCCGCCTTGACCTGGGAGATCATCAGTTCTCCGAAGCCGGTGAGCAGGGTGATGCCGTTGATGAACGCGCCGGGGTTGACGTCCTGGAGGAAGACCGAGAAGGCGAACCCGCCGAGGATGCCGATCGTGCACACGAGACCGTTGAGCAGTAGGGCAACGACGGTGGACGCGAGCACCCGGGGCACGACGAGACGCTGGATCGGATCGATGCCGAGCACACGCATCGCGTCGATCTCCTCGCGGATGGTGCGCGCCGCGAGATCGGCGCAGATCGCGGTGGCGCCGGCACCGGCGACGATGAGCACCGTGACCATGGGACCCACCTGCGTCACCGCGCCGAGGGCCGCACCCGCTCCGCTGAGGTCGGCCGCGCCGATCTCCCGGAGCAGGATGTTGAGGGTGAAGCTCACCAGAACCGTGAACGGCACCGCGACGAGCACGGTGGGCACGAGCGAGACGCGTGCGACGAACCATGCCTGGTCGATGAACTCGCGCCGTTGGAAGGGGCGACGGAAGGCCGCCCGGGCGGTCTCGCCGGTCATGGCGAACAGTCCGCCGACGGCCCGTAAGGGAACCTCGAGGAGGTCTACCATCGTGTACCCCCTTCGATCCTCACGTCGTCGGCGCGCGGCCGATCGATGGCGTGTGCTGTGACCCGGGTCATATTAACTAGAACGTGTTCACCTGTCAAAGATCCGTCGAGAGGCATCTCGATCCATTTCCGTCCGAACGGACACACGGGCGTCGACCGACGCGCATCGACACGCTCATAAGTGGTTTTACCCTGGGGTTTCGGTGAGATTCTCGACGCCGGGCCCGAGCTCGATCACCTCGGCACGAGAGGCCGTCACGGCCCGATCGGGTCATCGCAGGAGGGGAAAAAATTAGAACACGTACCAGGCCAAAACGCGGGGCCGGGCGAGAGCCGGAGGAACGGCCCGAGTGGGCGTGACGCTACCGGAACCCCGGTGTCCGTCACCCGTCGTTGCAGGATCCCGGCCCGGAGACGAAGACACGGCATCCCCTGCTGTCCCCGAACAGGAACAGCAGGGGATGCCGGAACTACAGATCGAGAGCCGCCGAGGCCGAGAATGTCCGGCCCGGATCACGATCGGCGAAGTAACCGCCGAGCTCGTCGGCGAGCGCTGCGGGGGTCCACTGCCCGTCGGCGTCGAAACGCTGCTCGACGACCGGCGCGGCCATCAGGGCCACCATGGGTCCGTAGACGATGAAGACCTGCCCGTTGACGCGATCGGCCGCCGGGGAGGCGAGATAGGCGACCAGATTCGCGACGTGGTCGGGCGAGAGCGGATCGATGCCGTCGTCCGGCGCGTCGCCGAAGACCGCCTCGGTCATCGACGTGCGCGCGCGGGGGCAGATCACGTTCGCCCGGACCCCGTACCGCTCGAGACCCCGGGCGGCCGAGAGGGTGAGCGCGGTGATGCCGGCTTTGGCGGCACCGTAGTTGGGTTGCCCGGGCGGCCCGAGCAGACCGGCCTCCGAGGACGTGTTGACCAGACGCCCGTAGACGGGGCCACCCTCCTGCTTCGACCGGTCGCGCCAGTAGGCCGCGGCATTGCGGGACAACAGGAAGTGACCACGCAGGTGCACGGCGACCACCGAATCCCACTCGTCGTCGGACATGTTGGGCAGCATCCGATCCCGCGTGATGCCTGCATTGTTGACGACGATGTCGAGACCACCGAACTTGCCGTGCGCCGCGGCGAGCATCGCATCGGCCGTCTCACGCTCGGCGACGCTGCCGGGCACGAACTCCGCCTCGGCACCAAGATCGCGGATCCGCGCGAGGGTGTCCTCCACCGCGTCGTTCTCCACGAGATCGTTGACCACCACCGATGCTCCGGCCCGCGCGAGCGCGAGCGCCTCGGCACGTCCGAGTCCCGCTCCGGCTCCCGTGACGACGGCGACCCGCCCTTCGAGAGACACCCGATCGTCGTTCTCCGCGCCACCGTTGGCGTCCGCACTCATCCACGTACTCCTCGAGATTCGGGCCGATTGCCGGCCGCACGCCGGTACTCTCCCCACCAGGACCCGGGGGCACCGAGAATGTAGAACTTGTTATTTTTCCTGACAAGGGTCGGTGCCGGTCACCGTCCGACGCTCATGCCTCGGCGAGGGCCGCACGCGGGCACTGGGCGACGGCCTCGCGGACGACGTCCTCGCTACCCTCGGGTACGGGATGCGTGACGATCAGCTCGTCGTCGTCGTTGAGATCGAAGACGTCGGGCGCCAGCCCGACGCACACGCCGTTCGCTTCACAGCGGTCGAAGTCGACCTTGACATCCATTCCGGGACCTCGCTTCACATTCGCGCCGACCGATCGAGTCCAGACTAGAACGCGTTCCAATTCTGTGCAATGATTCGCGATGATCCCACAGAGACGATTCGCGGGGACACGCAGCGACGAAACGGAGCGTTCGTGGACATCTCCTACACCCCCGGGCAACAAGCCCTCCGCGAGGAATTGCGGGCCTATTTCGCACAGATCATGACACCCGAGCGCCGCGAGGCGCTCGCGGCCACGACCGGGGAGTACGGCGTCGGCAACGTGTACCGCGAGGTCGTGCAGCAGATGGGCAAGGACGGATGGCTCACCCTCGGCTGGCCCGAGGAGTACGGCGGCCAGAACCGTTCCGCGATGGACCAACTGATCTTCACCGACGAGGCGGCCATCGCCGGCGCGCCCGTCCCGTTCCTCACCATCGACTCGGTCGCGCCGACGATCATGCATTACGGCACGGACGAGCAGAAGGAGTTCTTCCTCCCCCGCATCTCCGCAGGGGAACTGCACTTCTCGATCGGCTACTCCGAGCCGGGCGCCGGCACCGACCTCGCTTCCCTGCGCACCACCGCGGTGCGCGACGGCGACGAGTGGGTCATCAACGGGCAGAAGATGTGGACGAGCCTGATCGCCTACGCCGACTACGTCTGGCTCGCCGCGCGCACCAACCCGGATGTCAAGAAGCACAAGGGGATCAGCGTCTTCATCGTGCCGACCGACACTCCCGGATTCTCGTACACCCCCGTGCACACCATGGCCGGTCCGGACACCAGCGCCACCTACTACCAGGACGTACGCGTCCCGGCGTCCGCACTCGTCGGCGAGGTCGACGGCGGCTGGGCGCTCATCACCAACCAGCTCAACCACGAACGGGTCGCGCTCACCTCCGCCGGCCCCGTGCGCACCGCACTGACCGAGGTCCGGCGCTGGGCGCAGGAGACGCATCTGCCCGACGGGCGACGGGTGATCGACCAGGAATGGGTCCAGATCAACCTGGCACGCGTCCACGCCGAGGCCGAATACCTGCAGCTGATGAACTGGGACATCGCCTCGAGCGCCGGCACGACCCCGCTCGGCCCGGAGGCCGCCTCCGCCAACAAGGTGTTCGGAACCGAATTCGCGACCGAGGCCTACCGGTTGCTCATGGAGGTCCTCGGACCCGCGGCGACTGTACGGCAGAACTCGGCCGGCGCGCTGCTCCGCGGACGGATCGAACGCATGCACCGCAGTTCCCTCATCCTCACCTTCGGTGGCGGCACCAACGAGGTCCAGCGCGACATCATCGCGATGACCGCTCTCGGCCAGCCGCCCGCCAAGCGTTAGAAAAGGACGCGCACCGTGGACTTCACCCTTACCGAGGCCCAGCAGGATCTCGCAGAACTGACCCGCAGCATCGTCGCGGACATCGTCACCAACGAGCACCTGCGCACACTCGACGCCTCCGAGGACCGCCTCGACCGCACCCTGTGGGACACGCTCGCATCGTCGGGCGTGCTCGGCGCCGCTCTTCCCGAGTCGCTGGGCGGAGACGGTTACGGCCCGCTCGAGCAGGCGAGCATCCTGCGCGAACTCGGCCGCGGCGTCGCCGCCGTCCCGTACATCGGCTCGATCGCCGCGTGCGCGTCGGCGATCGCGGAGTTCGGCGCCGCCGAGCAGCAGGCCGAGTGGGGACGCCCTGCGGCGACCGGCGAGCAGATCCTCTCCGCCGCGCTCGCCGAGGAACTGAACCCCGATCCCACGACCCCGGCGACCCGGGCGCAGGCCACGGGCGACGGTCACGTGCTCGACGGCGTGAAGATCGTCGTCGACTCGGCGCCGGTCGCCGACGGTTTCCTCGTCCCGGCCACCATCGGCGACTCGGTGTCGGTCTTCCTCGTGCGACCCGACGATCCGGGTGTCTCGATCACCCGTCAGCAGACCACCGACTTCGACAGTCGCGGCATCGTCACCCTCGAGCAGGTCGCGCTCCCGGCCGATCGTGTCCTCGGCACCGACGGCCTCGCCGTGGCGACGTGGTTGCGCGACCGCAGCCTGCTCGGCTCCGCCGCCTACCAGTGCGGCGTCCTCGAGCAGGCGCTCGAGCTCACCGCGCAGTACGCGCGCGAACGCGTCCAGTTCGACCGCCCGATCGGCAGTTTCCAGGCCGTCTCCCAGCGACTCGCCGACGCCTATATCGACGTCAAGGCGGTGCGTCTGACGTTGTGGCAGGCCGCCTTCCGCATGGTTTCGGGTGAGCGTCACGACGACGCCCTGCGCACCGCGGCCTTCTGGGCTGCCGATGCGGGACACCGTGTCGCGCACACCACCGTGCACGTGCACGGCGGTGTCGGACTCGACGAGGACCATCCGGTGCACCGCTACTTCCTCGCGGCCAAGCACCACGAGTTCCTGCTCGGCTCCGCCACCGACCAGTTGCGCGCGCTCGGACGCGAACTCGCCGACGTCCCGGCCTGATCGCATGACCGCCTTCACCGTCACCGAACTGCTCGAACGACTCGCCGACGTCGACGATCGAGGACTGCGCTTCGAGGAGACCGAACTGTCCTGGCGCGAACACGTCGCACAGTCCCGGCGACGCGCCGCATTGCTGCGCGACCTGCTCGACGGCCCGGCACCGAAGCACATCGGGATCCTCATGGACAACGTCCCGGAGTTTTCGTTGCTGCTCGGCGCCGCGGCCTTCTCCGGTTCGGTGGTGGTGGGCCTGAACACGACCCGGCGCGGTGCGGCGCTCGCCCGCGACATCGCGCTCGCCGACTGCCGGGTCATGTTCACCGAGGCCGCACATGCGTCCCTGCTCGACGGTGTGGATCTCGGCGACGTGCGGGTGATCGACGTCGACTCCCCCGAGTGGACGGCGATGCTCGCCCCGTTCGCCGGCACGGTCGTGGAGACTGCCGCGCATTCCCCCGACGACCTGTTCATGCTGATCTTCACGTCGGGCACGAGCGGCGACCCGAAGGCCGTGCGGTGCACGCACCGCAAGTTCACCGATCCCGCGACGATGCTCGCCACGCGGTTCGGTCTCGGCTCCGACGACACCGTGTACGTGTCGATGCCCCTGTTCCACTCCAACGCGATGATCGCCGGCTGGTCGATCGGACTCGCCGCGCGCGGCAGCATCGCCCTGCGTCGCCGGTTCTCGGCGTCGGGTTTCCTTCCCGACGTCCGCCGTTACGGCGTGACCTTCGCGAACTACGTCGGCAAACCACTGTCGTACATCGTGGCGACACCCGAACACCCCGACGACCACGACAACCCGCTGCGCATCATGTACGGCAACGAGGCGTCTGCCACCGCCGTCGCCGAGTTCACCCGCCGTTTCGGCGCGCGGGTGGTCGACGGCTTCGGCTCGACCGAGGGCGGCATCGCGATCGCCTCGGCACCCGACGCCCCGGCCGGATCCCTCGGCAGACTTCCCGAGGGCATCGAGATCCTCGATCCCGAGACGGGGCAACGCTGCCCGGCAGCGGTGTTCGACGCGAACGGCAGGATCACCAACGCCGACGCCGCGACGGGCGAGCTCGTCAACGTGCGCGGTGCCGGTCTGTTCGACGGCTACTACAACAATCCCGAGGCCGACGCCGAACGCCTCCGCGACGGGCGCTATCACAGCGGCGACCTCGCCTACCAGGACGAGAACGGTTTCGTGTACTTCGCCGGGCGCAGTTCGGGCTGGCTCCGGGTGGACGGTGAGAATCTCGGTGCGGCGCCCATCGAGCGCATCCTGATGCGGTACGAGGGCTTCGCTCAGGTCGCGGTGTACGGGGTGCCCGATCGCAACGTCGGCGACCGGGTGATGGCCGCGGTGATCCCTGCGGCGGGCTCCGACTTCGACCCGGTCGCGTTCGCGCGTTTCCTCGATGCACAGACCGATCTCGGCCCCAAGCAGATGCCCGGTCTGATCCGTGTCTGCAGCGAGTTCCCCCGCACCGCGACCTTCAAGGTCCTGACCCGTTCTCTGGCCGCCGAACGCTGGTCCTGCAGCGATCCGGTGTGGCTTCGGGAACGTGGCGATTCCGAATTCCGGTTGTTGTCGGACGAACTGGTGCAGCTTCTCGAACCGGCCTCCCTCGGCACTTCTGCGCGATAGCGTCGTCGCCCCTCGGCCGACGCGCTCCCGCGCGTACAGTTGTGCCGCGACGGTGGTTGTTCGGCGACAAGTCCGGAAGGACTTCCGTCGCCGTCGAGTCGAGTGACGGGCGGGACCGATGGACACCGACGGGTCATCCGGAGGGGCGGAGCGCACGCCGGACGGCAGATATGTGGTGGTGAACGGGCGGCGCTGGCGTGCCACCGACCCCACGATTCCTGAACCGTTGCAAAAGCAACTCGTGGCGGAGTTGATGCGCGCTCGGCGTCTCGTGAAGAGCGACGGCGACTCCGCACGGCACCGCGTCCAGGACGCGAAGGTCGCGCTCGGTGAACGCGGGCATCCGTGGTGGGAACCACGCGACGAGTATGCGGATCGTGAACGGCTGGCGGCCACGATCTGCGCGCTGCTCCGGGAACGGGATCCGTCCACCATCTGTCCCAGCGACGCCGCGCGGGTCGCGGGTGGCGACTCGTGGCGCGACCTCATGGACGCCGCACGCTCGGTGGCCGCCGAACTCGAACGCAGCGGCCACGTGGTGATCACGCAGAAGGGCGAGCCGGTGGACATGGAGACGGCACGAGGCCCGATCCGGATTGCACCCGGACCGAACCTCGAGCACCCTCGTCCCTCCCCGTGAGACGAATCCGAGCGATGATGATGTCGACACCGGCGTCGGCGTGCTTGCGGGCCTGCTTCGGCGAACCGCACAGCGCCGCGACCTTGCGACCGGCTTTGTGGATGTGCTCGATCATGTCGGCCGGCGGGGTGCCGAGTGCGTTGGCGATGAGCGTGACCTTCGGATGCTGCAGCGCCACCTCCACCTGCGGGGTGACCTTGCGCGGAAGGCACGCAACAACGGACGAAGGCTCGCAACACCGGTAGTGACTGCCGACGTTGCGAGCCTTCGCCTCGCGTTGCGTACCTCAGATGATTCCGCGCTCGCGCAGTTCCTTCTGCTCGATGTCGCTCAGTCCGAGGATCTCGCCGTAGACCGCCGCGTTGTCGTATCCCGCGACGGGCGGGCCGGCACGACGCACCGAACCCGGCGTCCCGGTGAGCGTCGGCACCACACCGGGGCCGAGTACGTCTGCGCCGGTGCGCTCGTCGTGATGCGGAACGATCATGTCCCGTGCCTGGAACTGCGGATCGGCGACGACCTCCGCGACGGTGTTCACCGGCCCGGACACCACACCCGACGACGACAGGTGCGCCAGCAGGTCGTCGAGCGTCCACGTCGCCGCCCACTCGCCGATGAGGGTGTCGAGCTCGTCCTGGTTCACGCCGCGCGCGAGGTGGTCGGCGAAGCGCGGGTCGTCGGCGAGCTCGGGGCGCTCCATCGCCGCGCACAGGCGACGGAAGACGGTGTCCTGGTTGGCGGCGATGACGATCCACATGTCGTCGGACGTCCGGTACAGGTTCGACGGGGCGATGCCCTCGAGCCGGGTGCCGGAGGGGCCGCGGACGACGCCTGCGACGTCGTAGTCGGGGATCACCGATTCCTGGATCGCGAGGCACGCCTCGGTGAGCGCCACGTCGACGACCTGCCCACGTCCGGTCCGTTCGCGGCCGAGCAGCGCGGCGAGGATGCCCTGCACGGCGAACATCCCGGCGAGGGAGTCGCCCAGGGAGAGCGCGAGTCGCGGGGGCGCCTGCCCGGGATAGCCGTTCAGGTGCCGCAGACCGCTCTCAGCCTCGGCCACGGACGCGTAGCCGGCCTGCCCG
Source organism: Rhodococcus sp. GQ147 (assembly GCF_059759155.1). NCBI lineage: Bacteria > Bacillati > Actinomycetota > Actinomycetes > Mycobacteriales > Nocardiaceae > Rhodococcus > Rhodococcus sp. GQ147. Next base: position 54,492 of record NZ_JCAXDU010000003.1, on the reverse strand, counting down.
GCCTTGGGACCGGTCTGCCCGTATCCGGAGACGCGAGCCAGCACGATGCCCGGATTGATCTCGGAGAGCAGGTCGTAGCCGAGCCCCCACTTCTCGAGCGTGCCGGGACGGAAGTTCTCGACCACCACGTCGGACTCGGCGACGAGACGCCGGAACAGTTCCTGCCCGTCGGGCGCCCGGAGATCGAGGGTGACGCAGCGCTTGTTGCGCGCGTGCACCGTCCAGAAGAAGCGATGCCCGTCCCGCTCGCCCTGCCCCCAGGTGCGGAGCGGGTCGGGCCGCTTCGGGTCCTCGATCTTGATGACGTCGGCGCCCATGTCGCCGAGCAGGCGTCCTGCATACGGCCCGGCGATCAGGGTGCCCAGTTCGAGCACCCTGATGTCCGTGAGCGCTCCGGTTGCCTGCGACTCGGCCTGTGTCACTGCGTCTTCCGTCCTCTGCTCGGTAACCGAGGTGAACGGCCTCCTCCTCGGTGAACGCTTCGAGTCCGCTGCGGTGCGGTTCACGACCGGTACCGCTCGCGTCACGTCCACCCCAGGGTAGTGCCGGATCGGGCACACCTCAGCCGTCGACCCCCACCCCCGACCGCCGCTGCCCCCCTGTCCGGCGACACCCCGGCCGACGCAGATCCCGGAAAGGGACGGTGCCCGGGGCGGATCACTCCACCCCGGGCACCTGCCACCCCACCACTGTGGTCCTATCGCGCCTCGTTCAGCCGATCGACGGCCTCGTCGTAGCCCCGCACGAGGTCGGCCATGATCTCCGCGACGGGACAGATCTCGTTCATCCGCCCCACCACCTGCCCGACCGGCATCGCGACGGCCTCGGGGTCATCGGCCGCCGACATGCGCTGATGCGCCTCGCTCACCAGGATGTTCTGTAGCGGCATCGGCAGCGGTTCGGGCGCACCGGGTTTCGACCACGCCTCCGTCCACTTGGTCTTGAGCAGACGCGCGGGCTTTCCCGAATAGATCCGCGACCGCACGGTGTCGGACGAGCTCGCTCCGAGCAACGCGCGCTGGATCGACGACGGACCGTGCGCGGCCGCCCCGAGCTTGTACTCCGAGGTGGTGAGCCAGTACGAACCCATCCACACACCGGAGGCGCCGAGGGCCAGCGCCGCCGCGACCTGCCGTCCCGATCCCACACCACCGGCGGCGAGCACTGCCGCGGAATCGCCGAGCGCGTCGACGATTTCGGGCCACAGCACCATCGATGCGATCTCACCCGTGTGCCCGCCGGCCTCGTAGCCCTGCGCGATCACGATGTCGACACCGTTCTCGACGTGCCGCTTCGCGTGCTCGACCGCACCCGCGAGTGCCGCGACCGGCACTCCCTTCTCGTGCGCGAGGTCGATGACGTCCTTCGGCGGCGACCCCAGGGCGTTGGCGATCAGGGCGGGCCGGTGTGCGAGTGCCACGTCGACGTGCGAACGCGCGACCGAATGCAGCCAGCCCAGAACACCGCTCGCCTTGCCGACGTCGTCGGACAGCGGCGGCACACCGAGTTCTTCGAGCGTGCGGTTGACGAAGGCACGGTGTTCGGCGGGGATCAGTTTGTCGAGGTCCACCGCGGTGCCCTCGGTGGGCACCTTGGCGGGCATCACGATGTCGACGCCGTACGGTTTGCCGTCGGTGTTCTCGTCCATCCAGGTCAGGACGGCGTCGAGTTCCTCCGGGTCGTTGAACCGCACACACCCGAGGACACCGAGTCCACCCGCGCGGCTGATCGCCGCCGCGACGTGTTCGGAAGGCGTGAATCCGAAGATCGGATACTCGATACCGAACTTCTTGCTGAGGCCGGTCTGCATGCGTCCTTCTATCCCGTCGCCGCGGCGCCGTTGCCGTCGCCGTTGTTGTAGACCTCGTCGGCCGGACGCAATCCGGTCTGGTCCTTGGCCCACCGGTAGTCGGGCTTGCCGGCCGGCGACCGCTTGATCTCGTCGACGAACCACACCGCGCGCGGCACCTTGTACCCTGCGATCTTCGACCGTGCCGTCGTCATGAGTTCGTCGAGCGTCGTCTGCTCGCCCTCGCGCAGGGCGACGACGGCGCAGACCCGCTCGCCGAAGCGCTCGTCCGGCACACCGACCACCAGGGCGTCGAAGACCGCCGGGTGCTGCTTGAGTGCGCCCTCGACCTCTTCGGGGTAGACCTTCTCGCCGCCGCTGTTGATCGAGACCGAACCGCGGCCGAGCATTGTGACGGTGCCGTCACCCTCGACGCGCGCGTAGTCACCGGGGATCGAGTAGCGGATCCCGTTGTACTCGCGGAAGGTCGCCTTGGTCTTGGCTTCGTCCTTGTAGTAGCCGAGCGGGATGTTGCCGGTGCGCGCGACCATGCCGACCTTTCCGGAACCCGGTTCGATCGGGTTGCCGTCGTCGTCGAGGACGGTGGTCGACTCGTCGATCTTCACCGTGGGGCCGCCGCCGAGGGTCTTGCCCTTCTCGGCGATGCCGATGCCACCGAAGCCGGTCTCGGACGAGCCGATGGAGTCGGTGATGATCTTGCCGGGCAGCAGGTCGAGGAAACGGTCCTTGATGGACGGGGAGAACAGGGCCGCACTCGATGCCATGGCGAACAGGGTCGAGAGGTCGTAGCGCTGACCGGTTGCCGGGTTGCCCTCCTCCAGTGCGTCGAGCATGGGGCGGGCCATGGCGTCGCCGGTGATGAAGATGACGTTGACCTTGTGGTCGTCGATGATGCGCCACACCTCGTGGCCCGAGAACTCAGGGTGCATGACGACCTTGCCGCCGCTGAACAATGACTGGAACAGCGCCCACTGGGCGCCACCGTGGATCATCGGCGGGATGGGATAGCGCACGAGACCGGGATTCTCGGCGCCCTCCTTCGCCAGCTGCCATTCGTCCTTGACCCATTCCCCGGTCATGAAGTTGATACCGCCGCCGAGGACGCGCCACACGTCCTCGTGACGCCACATCACGCCCTTGGGGTGACCGGTGGTGCCGCCGGTGTAGAGCATGTAGATGTCGTCGGCGCTGCGGTCTTCGAAGTCGCGTTCCGGGTTGCTCTGCGCCAGTGCCGCTTCGTATTCGATGCCGCTATAGGCCGAGAAGTCGACGTCGGTGCCGTCCTCGACCACCACGACGGTCTTCACCAGCGGAGTGTTCGGCAGGACGTTCGCGACCTTGTCGGAGTAGCGACGTTCGTGGACGAGCGCGACCATGTCGGAGTTGTCGAAGATGTACTGCAACTCGTTCTCGACATAGCGGTAGTTGACGTTGATCATGATCGCGCGGATCTTGAAGACCGCGATCATCGCCTCTACGGCCTCGATGGTGTTGCGCGAGTAGATGCCGACTTTGTCGCCCGGCTTCACACCTTGTTCGCGCAGGTAATGAGCAAGTCGGTTGGCTCGTTCCTCCAGCTGTGCGTAGGTGACCTCACGTCCGTCCGAGGCCAGCGCGACGCGCTCGGGAACGAGGTCGATTGCGTGTTCGACGAGGTCTGCGATGTTTAGGGCCACACTGACAAAAGTAGAACGTGTTACCGTTTCTGACAAGACCTGAATATGATCCAGTTCACAATCCTGCGAGGAGTCCCGCCAGTGTCCGCTACCGAAGCCCCCGGCGCAGCCGATTCGGACATTTCGTCCCGCGCACCGCATTGCCTCGTCGAGCAACGCGGCCACGTTCTGATCGTCACTCTCAACCGCCCCGAGGCACGAAATGCGCTGTCCGGCGAAATGATGACGATCATGAACGAGGCCTGGGATCGCGTCGACAACGATCCCGAGATCCGCGTCGCGATCCTCACCGGCACCGGTGGAGCGTTCTGCGCGGGTGCCGATCTCAAGGCCATGAATGCAGCGCCTCCCGGAGACAAGTTCGAGCAGGGCGAGCGGAGCGACGGGAAAGGCAACGACGGGGGCTGGGACCTGTCGCGTCTGCCGGCGTTACTGAAGGGCCGCCGCCTGACGAAACCGCTCATCGCGGCCGTCGAGGGTGCCGCGATCGCCGGTGGCACCGAGATCCTGCAGGGCACCGACATCCGTGTCGCCGGCGAGAGCGCGAAATTCGGCGTCTCCGAGGCGAAGTGGGGATTGTTCCCGCTCGGCGGATCCGCCGTGCGCCTCGTCCGGCAGATCCCGTACACGATCGCCGCCGACATCCTGCTCACGGGCCGCCACATCAAGGCCGCCGAGGCCAAGGAGATCGGGCTCATCGGCTACGTCGTCCCCGACGGCACCGCACTCGACAAGGCCCTCGAGATCGCCGAGACGATCGCGAACAACGGCCCGGTCGCCGTGCAGGCCATCCTCCGGACCATCCGCGACGCGGAAGGTCTGCACGAGGAGGAGGCGTTCCGGATCGACGCCGAACTGGGCGCCGCCGTCTTCAAGAGCGCCGACGCCAAGGAGGGGCCGCGGGCGTTCGCGGAGAAGCGTGCCCCGAAGTTCTCGGGTTCCTGACCTGCGCCACTGTGGACCGCACTCCCACCCGTGAGAGCACGGTCACAACCATCTCCTTAGCTCTGCTACATTGTCGGCCGTGATCCAGACCACAAGATCACAGTGTTCGTCGAGGCGATGTCGAGGCAATGAGGAGCCCCCATGTATCCAGGAGTCCACGCCCGCACCGCCCCGGACAAGCTCGCCGTCGTCCTGGCCGACAGTGGCCGGAGCCTGACCTACCGCGAACTCGACGACCGGTCAGCGGCGCTCGCCCGAGTGCTGCACGATGCCGGGCTCCGCCCCGGCGACGTCGTCGCCCTCCTCACCGACAACCGGCCGGAGGCATTCGAGGTGTTCTGGGCCGCAATGCGGTCCGGGCTGTACATCACGGCGGTCAACAGCCACCTCACCGCCGGCGAGGTGGCGTACATCGTCGAGGACAGCGGCGCGAAGGCTCTGATCGTCTCGACGACGCTGGGTGAGCTTTCCGAACAGGTCGGCGAGAAGGTCACGATCGGTTCCGCGCGACTCGCGTTCGGCGGCGCCGTGCGCGGTTTCGAGTCGTACGAGGACGCCCTCGCCGGGGCCGGTCCGCGGCTCGAGGAGGAACCGTGCGGCGCCATCATGCTGTACTCGTCCGGAACCACGGGCTTCCCCAAGGGAATCCAGCCGGATCTCCCGGAACGTCGCGTCGACGAACCCGGTGAGCCGCTGGTGACGGTGGCACAGTTCCTCTTCGGCCTCACCGACTCCGACGTCTACTACTCCCCCGCCCCGATCTATCACGCAGCGCCTCTGCGCTGGGGTGGGGCGATCCACGCGCTCGGCGGCACGGTGGTCCTGGCCGAGAAGTTCGACGCCGAGACCGCGCTCCGGCACATCGAGGAGCACAAGATCACCGCCGGGCAGATGGTGCCGACGATGTTCGTCCGCATGCTCAAGCTCGACGACGAGATCCGTGCCCGCCACGACCTGTCGAGTCTGCGCGTGCTCGTCCACGCCGCCGCGCCGTGCCCGCCGGAGGTCAAGCGGTCGATGATCGACTGGCTCGGACCGGTGATCTACGAGTACTACAGCTCCACCGAGGCCAACGGGATCACGTTCATCAACAGCCAGGAATGGCTCGAACACCCGGGTTCGGTCGGCAAGAGCGTGCTCGGGCCCGCACACATCTGCGACGAGGAAGGGCGGGAACTCCCGGCCGGTGAGGTGGGGACCATCTACCTCGAGTACGAGAAGGTTCCGTTCTCGTACCACAACGATCCCGAGAAGACCGCGGCGTCGCAGCATCCCGAGCATCCCACATGGACCACGGTCGGCGACCTCGGTTACCTCGACGAGGACGGTTATCTGTATCTGACCGACCGCAAGTCGTTCACGATCATCTCCGGCGGAGTGAACATCTATCCGCAGGAGATCGAGAACGTGCTCGCCCTGCACCCGGCCGTCGAGGACGTCGCCGTCATCGGCGTACCCCATCCGGAGATGGGCGAGGAGGTCAAGGCCGTCGTGCAGGTGTCGTCCGGTGCCACCACATCACCCGATCTCGCCGACGACCTCATCGCGTACGTCCGCGAGCGGGTCGCCCACTTCAAGGTGCCGCGGTCGGTGGACTTCGTCGACGAACTGCCCCGCACCCCCACGGGCAAGCTGGTGAAGGGCAAGCTGAAGGCGGCCTACGCCTCCTGACGCCCCGCCCGCGGCGGGCGGAAACCGTCCTCACGGAAGGGTTTCCGCCCGCGGCGGCATCTAGCGCAGCACCACCTCGGCGATCGTGCGCACCTGGTCGACATCGCGACAACCGACCAGCAGCATCGTCACGCCGGCCGCCTCCCAGCGCTTCACACCCTCGCGCACCTCGTCGGCATTGCCGACGATCATCGTCTCGGTGACCATCTCGTCCGGGATCACTGCCGCCGCCTCGTCCTTACGGCCGGCACGGAACAGCGCGGTCACCTCGTCGACCACGGCCTCGTATCCCATCCGCCGGTAGACCTGCGCGTGGAAGTTCAACTCCGGCGCACCCATTCCGCCGACATACAGCGCGGTCACCGGTTTCATCGCCGCGATCGTCCCTGCGCGATCGTCCGTGATCACCACCTGGCAGGTCGCCGCGATCTCGAAGTCCTCACGGGTGCGTCGGGCGCCCGGCCGGGCGAACCCCTCGTCGAGCCATTCGTCGTACATCGACGCCAGGCGCGGGGTGTAGTAGATCGCGAGCCAGCCGTCGGCGATCTCGGCGGTGAGCGCGACGTTCTTCGGACCTTCGGCACCGATCCAGATCGGGATGTCCGACCGCAGCGGATGCGTGATGGGCTTGAGCGGTTTACCGAGCCCGGTTGATCCGGCGCCCGCGTAGGGCAGCGGGAAGTGCGGTCCGTCGCCGGTCACCGGCGCTTCGCGCGCGAGCACCTTGCGGATCACGTCGACGTACTCGCGGGTCCGTGCGAGGGGCTTGGCGAACGGCTGGCCGTACCAGCCCTCCACCACCTGCGGCCCCGAGACGCCGAGACCGAGGATGTGCCGGCCCTTCGAGAGGTGATCGAGCGTCAGCGCGTGCATCGCGCAACTCGTCGGAGTACGCGCGGAGATCTGCACGACGGACGTGCCGAGCCGCACCCGTTCCGTGGACGAGCCCCACCAGGCCAGCGGCGTGAACGCGTCCGATCCCCACGATTCGGCGGCGAAGACGGCGTCGAATCCTTCGGCCTCGGCCGCAGCAACGACTTCCGGTGCGTTCGAGGGCGGCTGAGCACCCCAGTAGCCGAGTTGCAGTCCCAGTTTCATTGGACGCCTTTCCTGTCGGGCGAATCGTGGAGAGATGCAGTTCGCGCGCCGCTCTTGCCAGCACCACTAGAACCTGTTCTACTCGAAATTGTGAGCCTGGGAAAGAGCGCGGTTGCCGAGCCACCGCTGAGCGCACCGCTGAATCTGAAGTTCGACTACACACGATCCACCGGGCCGACCGTCGGAGCCTTCGTCACCGGATTGCGCGACGGCCGCATTCTCGGCGCCCGCGGATCCGACGGACGGGTCCTCGTCCCACCCCCCGAATACGACGCGGTCACCCATGAACCACTCACCGATGTCGTCGAGGTCGGACAGACCGGCACCGTGATGAGCTGGACGTGGAACGCCGAACCGCTGCCCGGACAGCCCTTCGACCGGCCCTTCGCCTGGGCACTGATCCGCCTCGACGGCACCGACACCGCACTCCTGCACGCCGTCGACGTCGGCTCCCCGGACGACATCGAGACGGGTCTGCGTGTACGTGTGCGGTGGGCCGCCGAACGCACCGGCGACATCCACGACATCGAGGCGTTCGAACCCGGCGAGGCGACGATCACCGTCGCAGCGGCCGAGGGTGATCCGGTCACGATGATCACCACTCCCGTCGACCTGGACTACCGGCACTCCGCCTCCCCCGAGGAATCCTGGTACCTGCGAGGGTTGAAGGACGGCAGGATCATCGGTGGCCGCACCGGCCCGGGCGGGAAGGTCTACGTGCCCCCGCGCGGTGCGAGCCCCACCGACGGTGTACCGACGAAGGAACCCGTGGAAGTGTCCGACAAGGGCATCGTCACCACCTTCTGCATCGTGAACGTGCCGTTCCTCGGCCAGCAGATCGAGCCGCCCTATGTCGCCGCCTACGTACTGCTCGACGGTGCCGACATCCCGTTCCTGCACCTGATCCTCGAATGCGATGCGTCCGAGGTGCGGATGGGCATGCGTGTCGAAGCGAAATGGCGTCCTCGCGAGGAGTGGGATCACACGCTGCGCAACATCGAGTACTTCCGTCCCACCGGCGAACCCGACGCCGACTACGACACCTTCGAACACCACCTCTGAGAGCGGCGGACACATGACAGACATCGCAGTCGTCGGCTTCGCGCACGCTCCGCACGTGCGCGAGACGTTCGGCACCACCAACGGCGTCGAGATGCTCGTCCCGTGTTTCCAGGAGCTGTACGGCAAGCTCGGCATCACCAAGTCCGACATCGGTTTCTGGTGTTCGGGTTCCTCCGATTACCTTGCCGGACGAGCATTCTCGTTCATCTCGGCGATCGATGCGATCGGCGCCGTCCCGCCCATCAACGAATCGCACGTCGAGATGGATGCGGCCTGGGCGCTCTACGAGGCGTGGGTCAAGCTCATCACGGGTGAGGTCGACACCGCCCTCGTGTACGGCTTCGGCAAGTCCTCGGCCGGCACTCTGCGCCGAACCCTGTCCCTGCAGCTCGATCCGTACCTCGTGGCCCCTCTGGGCGTCGACTCCGTCTCGCTCGCGGGCCTGCAGGCCCGCCTGGGTCTCGAATCCGGTAAGTGGACCGACCGCGAGATGGCGGAGGTCGCGGTCCGTAGCCGCGCCGCCGCCAAGGACAATCCCAAGGCGCAACTCTCCGGCGACTTCGACATCGACGAACTGCTCGCCCAGCCGTACATCGCCGACCCGTTGCGCAAGCACGACTGCGCCCCCGTCACCGACGGCGCGGCCGCGATCGTCCTCGCGACCGGCGACCGGGCGCGCGAGCTGTGCGAGAACCCGGCGTGGATCACCGGGATCGAGCATCGCACCGATTCACCGAACTTCGGCGCACTCGATCTGACCGTCTCACCCTCGACCCGGGCCGCAGCGCAGGCCGTCACCGGCGGGGACACCGCCTTCGACGTCGCCGAGTTGCATGCACCGTTCACGCACCAGGAACTCATCCTGCGCGAGGCGATCGGCCTGGGCGAGTCGACGACGATCAACCCGTCCGGTGGGCCGCTGACGGGCAACCCGATGTTCTCCGGCGGTCTCGAGCGCATCGGTTACGCAGCGCAGGCGATCATGGACGGCACGGCCGGACGTGCACTCGCGCACGCGACGAGCGGTGCTGTGCTGCAACAGAATCTGGTAGCCGTTCTGGAGGGACGCAACTGATGGCGAAGCAACCCGCAGCTGTCCTCGGAACCGGGCAGACCCATTACGTCGCCAAGCGGCACGACGTGTCGATGTCCGGCCTCGTCCGCGAGGCGATCGACCGCGCCATGACGGACGCCCAGGTGGGCTGGGACGACATCGACGCCGTGGTGATCGGCAAGGCCCCCGACCTGTTCGAGGGCGTCATGATGCCCGAACTGTCGATGGTCGACGCCATCGGCGCCACGGGCAAGCCGATGCTGCGCGTGCACACCGCCGGGTCCGTCGGGGGCTCGACGGCGAACGTCGCGGCAAGCCTCGTCCAGGCCGGCGTGCACCGCCGGGTACTCGCGGTGGCCTGGGAGAAGCAGTCCGAGTCGAACGCGATGTGGGCGCTGTCCACACCGGTCCCGTTCACCATGCCGGTCGGTGCCGGCGCGGGCGGCTACTTCGCGCCGCACGTCCGTTCGTACATCCGCCGGTCCGGTGCGCCCGAGCACATCGGGGCGATGGTCGCGGTCAAGGACCGCCTCAACGGCGCGAAGAATCCGTACGCGCATCTGAAGCAGCCCGAGATCACCCTCGAGAAGGTGCAGGCCTCGCAGATGCTGTGGGATCCGATCCGGTACGACGAGACGTGCCCGTCGTCCGACGGTGCGTGCGCGGTCGTGCTCGGCGACGAGGACACCGCGAAGGCCGCCGAGCAGGCCGGCCGCCGGGTGGCGTGGATCCATGCCACGGCGATGCGCACCGAACCCACCACCTACGCCGGGCGCGATCAGGTGAATCCGGAGGCCGGACGGGTCGCTGCCGCAGCACTGTGGAAGCAGGCCGGTATCACCGATCCGCTCGGCGAGATCGACTGCGCCGAGATCTACGTGCCGTTCTCGTGGTTCGAGCCGATGTGGCTCGAGAACCTCGGTTTCGCGTCCGAGGGGTCGGGGTGGAAACTCACCGAGGCCGGCGAGACGGCGATCGGCGGTCGGCTTCCGGTCAACATGTCCGGCGGCGTGCTCTGCTCCAACCCCATCGGGGCATCGGGCATGATCCGGTTCGCCGAAGCCGCGATCCAGGTGATGGGCACGGCGGGAGATCACCAGGTCGACGGCGCCCGCAAGGCACTCGGACATGCCTACGGCGGTGGATCCCAGTACTTCTCCATGTGGGTGGTGGGCTCCGACCGGCCCACGAATTAGGAGGCATCATGGTCTCGTTCACCGTCGGGGTCGCGATGACCCCACTCGACCAGCTCACCGGCATCGCGCAGACCGCCGAGGAGTGCGGATACACCTCGATCGCACTGCCCGACTCCCTGTTCTACATGGAGAAGCAGACGGTCGACTATCCGTACACCCCCGACGGTTCGCGGATGTGGACGCCCGACACCCCCTGGGTGGATCCGCTCATCGCCGCGGCGTCGATGGCGGCCGCCACGTCGACGATCCGGTTCTACACCCAGGTGCTCAAGCTCGGCTCCCGCAATCCGGTGCTGCTGGCGCGGCAGGTCGGATCCGTTGCGAACCTCACCGGGAACCGGTTCGGACTGGGTGTCGGAATCGGCTGGGCGCCGGAAGAATTCGAGTGGTGCGGTGTGCCCTACGCGAAGCGCGGCAAGCGCGTCGACGAGATGATCGACGTTCTGAAGCTGATCCTCGACGGCGGCATGGTCGAACATCACGGCGAGTTCTACGACTTCGACCGGCTGCAGATGAGTCCCGCGCCCACCGCACCGGTACCGCTCTACGTCGGTGGGCACACCGAGGTGGCACTGCGTCGTGCGGCCCGGGTCGGTGACGGTTGGACGTCGGCGATGATCGGGTTCGACGATCTGGTCGGGGTCATCACCCGACTGCGCGAATTGCGGGCCGAGTACGGCCGCAGCAACCTGCCGTTCGAGATCCAGACGGTGTGTGTCGACAGGTTCGGTGGTTCCGGTTACGCCGAACTGGCCGACGCCGGGGTCACCGACATCATCGTGGTGCCGTGGATCTTCGACGGCCACGGTTTCGACTCCCCGCTCGAGGCGAAGCAGGAATCGCTGCGGAAGTTCGCCGACAAGTACATTCCCGGAAGGGATGCCGCATGAGCGAGGAACACCCGGCGCGTATCGCAGCGAAGGCGTCGCAGGCGGCGGCGAGCGGGAAACGCAAGGACGAGTGGCTCGCGCTGTTCGCGGAGAACGCGTGCGTCGAGGATCCGGTGGGTCCGTCCGGCTTCGATCCGGAGGGCAAGGGGCATCACGGTGCCGAGGCGATCGCGAAGTTCTACGACATGACCATCGCGAACACCGACAAGCTCGAATTCCTCGTCGACGACGTGCTGGTCTGCGGCGACGAATGCGTCAACATCGGCACTATCCGTACGACGATGGCAGGCAATCTGATCGATGCGGAGGGCGTGTTCGTCTACCGCGTGGACGACGACGGGAGGATCGTCTCGCTGCGTGCGTTCTGGGAAGTGGACCGCGCGATGAAAACCGTGCGCCCCGTCTCGTAGAGTCGGGCCATGGGCACAGCCGGGATCGTTCTTGCGGCAGGGGACGGCTCGCGACTGGGCGGACGGGCGAAAGCGCTGCTCCCCCACCGCGGCCGTCCCCTGCTGCATACCGTCGTCGAGGCACTGCTCGAAGGTGGTTGTGACGACGTGATCGTGGTCGTGGGCGCATTCGGCGACGATGTGGCCGCCGCGTGCCCTACCGGAGCGACAACGGTCTACAACCCCGACTGGACCGTCGGCATGTCGACATCCCTGCGCCGCGGGGTCGACGCGGCACGAGCCCACCAGAGGGTTGCGCTCACCGTCGTCGATTTTCCCGGCATCACAGCCGAATTGGTCCGCCATCTCCTGGATGTGCACCACACGGGGACGGTGACGCTCCCCGCCTTCGGAGATCACCCCGGTCACCCGGTGGTCTTCGACATCGCCGATGCGCTGGGCGCCGCCGCCGACGCCACCGGCGACGAGGGCGCGCGGTCCTTCCTCGCCCGCAATCGTGAACGCGTGCGGCGTCTCGACTGCACCGGGCTCGCCGACCCCGGAGACGTCGATACCCCCGAGGATCTTCGCCGCCTGACCTGATCGCATCGTCGCCCGGCGTGTCGGCGCCGCGTCCCGGTGACCGCTCGGAGAAGGTAGGGGGTGCCCTCCTGGATTCTCTACGCACTCGCAGCCGTCGGCAGTTTCACCGCCGGAACCGTCCTCGCCGCGCCGAGCGTCGACACCTATCCACTCGATACCGGGTTCGGTTTCGGTGCCGTGGAGACTTCGGGTATCACCGCGTCTGCCACGGGAGCGCTCGTCGCCGCGTCGATCGCGCTGTGGTTACGCCACCGGGTGGGCGCGCTCGGCGCCGTCGTGGCCGGAGCCGCACTCGTGGCGGTCGTCGCCCTGCCGGGTGCGTGGCGGTTCGACATGTACGTCTCGGCGGTCGGTGCAGGCCTGGTGCTCGGTGCCCTCGTCGTCTGCTGCGCCCGAACTGCGGGCACCCGGCTCCCCGCGGTGATGACCGGTGGCGTCGTTGCCGCGCTGCTCACCGCGGAACCCGTCGCGGAATACCGGGAGTTCGCGGCCTCCTCGTCCGGAAGCGCCGTGTACCTCGAGGTGTCGGCGCAGCCCGCCAACACAGTGTGGACGGTTCTCTCGGTGACTGTCATCGCGGTGGCAACAGCGGCTCTCGTGATGCGTGCCGGTGCTCCCGATTCGGTCGACGAACGACGATGGGATGTGAGGGAAACGGTGGTCGGTATCGGCCTACCGCTCGTCGCCGTCGTGCTGTATCGGTCTCTTCACAGTGCCGTGTGGTCTCCGGATGCGAGTCCCGGCGGGAACGGGCGATGGCTGTGGGGCATCGTCGCTGTCCCACTCGTGATCGGTGCTGCCCTGTGGCTGCGCGAGAGAAGCGGAGCGGTCCTGCTCGCCGCCTTCGCGGTGGCCGTCGCCGCGGGTACCGCTCCCTCGTGGATTCCCGGCGGATGGTTCCTGCCGGCCGTGATGGTCGTGCTCGCCGCCGTCGGCGCGTGGCTGGGCCGTCGCGCGCCGAGGCCGACGGCCGGAGTGGGCGTGCTCGCGTTCGTCACGATCACGGCGATCTTCACTCGTGCGCCCTGGGACAACGTCCACCTCCTGGCGACCTTCTTCGTTCTTCCGGTGGCAGCCGCGTACACGATCAGCGCGGCACTACCGTCGACGAGCGCAGTCACCGCCGCGTCCTTCTCGCTGCCCGCCGTGATGGCGTTGCCTCTGCTCACCCGATTCGGATGGACCGCCTACACGCCTCTCACCGATTCTCCGTCCGGGTGGACGCCGGACTCGTGGACGGTTCTCACGACCGGTGTATCGGTAGCCGGTGTGCTCGCGGCGGGGGCCGCGATGTGGTGGATCGGCCGCAGGTCCGAGGTCCTGTAGACGACACGGGATGTGCGAGGTCCCCGGGCGCGCAGGGGCGGCCGGGGACCTCGATGTTCGGTTCGGTCGGTGTTCGGTTCGGTCAGTGCTGGACCGGGCACCCACCCGAGGTCTTGTAGTCGACCTGGAATTCCTTGATGCCGTTGAGCCAGCCCGACCGCAGACGGTGCGGGTCGCCGATCTTCGTGATGTCCGGGATGTGATCGGCGATCGCGTTGAAGATCAGGTCGATCTCCATACGTGCGAGGTTCGCGCCCAGGCAGTAGTGCGCGCCCGTTCCACCGAATGCCAGGTGCGGGTTGGGATCACGAAGGATGTCGAACTCGCGGGGGTTGTCGAACACTTCTTCGTCGTTGTTGGCCGACGCGTACAGCATGACGACGCGATCGCCCTTCTTGATCGTCTGCCCGCCGAGTTCGGTGTCCTCGAGGGCGGTGCGCTGGAACGACGTGACCGGGGTGGCCCAGCGGATGATCTCGTCGGCGGCGGTCTTCGGCCGGTCGCGCTTGAAGATCTCCCACTGCTCCGGATTGTCGAGGAACGCCACCATGCCGTGGGTGATCGCGTTGCGGGTGGTCTCGTTGCCGGCCACCGCGAGCACGATGAAGAAGAAGCCGAACTCCTCGGGAGCGAGTTCGTCACCGTCGATGTCGGCCTCGATGAGGGTGGTGACGATGTCGTCGGCCGGGTTCTCCTTGCGGGCCGCGGCCATCTGGTAGGCGTACCCGAGGACTTCCATGGACGCTGCCGCCGGATCGGCGGTGTTGTCCGGATCGTCGTAGCCCGTCATCTGGTTGGACCACTCGAAGAGCTTGGCGCGATCCTCCTGCGGCACACCGATGAGGTCGGCGATGGCCTGCAGCGGCAGTTCCGCGGCGATCTGCGTGACGAAGTCGCCCCGACCGGCCTGGCAGGCCTCCTGGACGATCATCTTGGAGCGACGGTCGAGCTCGTCGCGCAGGCCGTTGATCGCACGGGGCGTGAAGCCTCGGGCGACGAGTTTGCGCAGCTTGGTGTGCTCGGGGGCGTCCTTGTTGAGCAGGACGTGACGTTGCAGCTCGACGGCCTCACGAGGAATGTCGTCGTTGAACCGCGGAATCGCAGTGTTCTCCCAGTTGGAGAACACGTCGCTCCGGCGGGAGACCTCTCGGACCTCCTCGTGCCGGGAGACAACCCAGAAACCCTCGTCGTGGAAACCACCGACGTCGGGAGACTTCTTGTTCCACCACACCGGTGCCGTCTTACGCAGTTCCGCGAACTCTTCGAACGGCATACGGTCTGCGTACAGATCGGGATCGGTGAAGTCGATGTCTTCGGGGATGTTCGGCTGCGCCACTGATATCTCTCCTGCCCTGGCGAGTACCGCTCGCGTGATTTGTAACACGTTCTAGAACCATTCAAACACAGGCGCGCCGCGCGACCAAGAGATCTGCACGTCCCGTGGATAATCGAGTTCTGTTGCCTCTCGGAGAAACCTGTTCTATTTTGCGAAGAACGTAGGAGAAAGGAGCCCGAAGTGGGCACACCAGTCATCGTCGAGGCCGCACGGACCCCGATCGGCAAGCGGGGTGGATGGCTCGCGGGCCTGCACGCTGCCGAGATCCTGGGCGCCGTCCAGGCCGGACTCGTCGAACGCGCCGGCATCGACGCCGAGCTCGTCGAACAGGTCATCGGTGGCTGCGTCACCCAGGCGGGCGCCCAGTCCAACAACATCACCCGCACCGCATGGCTCAACGCGGGGCTGCCCTGGCAGGTCGGCGCGACCACCATCGACGCCCAGTGCGGATCGGCGCAGCAGGCCAATCACCTCATCGCAGGCCTCATCGCCACCGGCGCCATCGACGTGGGCATCGCCTGCGGCATCGAGGCGATGACCCAGGTGCCCCTCGGCGCCAACGTCGGCGACCAGGCGGGCCCGCGCCGGCCGGAGTCCTGGAACATCGACATGCCCAACCAGTTCGAGGCCGCCGAACGCATCGCGCGGCGCCGCGGCATCACCCGCGAGGACGTCGACGCACTCGGCGTGCGCTCACAGCAGCTCGCGAAGCAGGCCTGGGACGAGGGCCGGTTCGACCGCGAGGTGCTGCCGGTCGTCGCACCCGTCGTCGACAAGGAGGGCAACCTCACCGGCGAGAAGGCGACCGTCACCCGCGACCAGGGTCTGCGCGAGACGTCGGCCGAGTCGCTGGCGAAGCTGAAGCCCGTGCTCGAGGGTGGCATCCACACCGCCGGCACCTCGTCGCAGATCTCCGACGGAGCCGCGGCCGTGCTGCTCATGGATTCCGACCGCGCGAAGGCACTCGGACTGAAGCCGCGGGCGCGGATCGTCGCGCAGGCTCTCGTCGGCGCCGAACCCGAGTTCCACCTCGACGGCCCGGTCCAGGCCACCGCGAAGGTTCTCGAGAAGGCGGGCATGCGCGTCGGCGATCTCGACCTGTTCGAGGTCAACGAGGCGTTCGCGTCGGTGCTGCTGTCCTGGGCCCAGGTGCACGGACCCGACATGGACAAGGTCAACGTCAACGGTGGCGCGATCGCGCTCGGCCACCCCGTCGGATCCACCGGCTCCCGCCTCATCACCACCGCGCTGCACGAGCTCGAGCGGCGTGACGCGTCGACCGCTCTGGTCTCGATGTGCGCCGGTGGAGCGCTGGCGACGGGCACCATCATCGAGCGCATCTGACATGGGCACCGAAGCGGCGCCGAAGGGCCTCGACTCGAAGGCCACGATCTCGATCATCAAGTGGATGTCGCGGTTCAACGTCGCGGCGTACCGGGCGACCGGCGGTCGCATCGGCGGGAAGTGGCGCGTGGGAAGCGCCTTCCCGTGGGGCATCCCGGTGTGCCTGGTAACCACGATCGGGCGGAAGACCGGGCAACCGCGAACGGTCCCGCTGCTGTTCCTCGAGGACGGCGACAAGGTGGTCCTCGTCGCCTCCCAGGGAGGACTGCCCAAGCACCCCTTGTGGTTCCGCAACATCCAGGCGAACCCGGAGACCACGGTGCAGATCAAGTCGCGCATCCGGACCATGCGGGCGCGGGTCGCGAGCGACGAGGAACGAGCGGCCTACTGGCCACGTCTGACGGCGATGTACCCGGACTTCGACAACTACCAGTCGTGGACCGACCGTGTGATTCCCGTCGTCGTGTGCGAGTGAGCGTCCCGCCCGGCACGGTTCGCCGGGACGGTCCCGTGCGGGAATACTGAGTCTCGTACGTCCAGGTTCTCGACGAAGGGATGTCGCACGATGGAAACCACCGATCACGACAAGGTGCTCGACCGGCGGGAAATCGCGGCCGCGCTGCTCCGGGCGCTCGAACGACGCCACGAAGTGCTCGACGTGATCGTCGAGAGCAAGGATCGGGGCGACGCGGTCGCGAAGCTCGCCTCGCTGCTCGACACCGACGAGTTCTGCGCGGAGGCCGTGCTGAACCTTCCGTTCCGCCGTCTGACCCAGGCGGAACGGAAGAAGATCCGTGAAGAACTCGACGATCTCGATGCGGTGCTGCAGTGGACGACGGCGGCGCGTCCGTACGCGACCGGCGCGCATTTCCGGTTGCGGCCCATTTCCCACAGCGCGGCCGACACGGCGCTGTTCAAGCAGCGCTGCGCCGACCAGCTGGGTGACGACAGCGACGAACAGGTCGAATCCGAGCGGCAGCGCGGCAGCGAGCTGATGGACGACGAGTCCGGCATGTGGCTTGTGGCCGAAGATCTTTCGGGCGACGAGCCGAAGGCCATCGGGTTCGCGTTCGGCGAGCTGACCGGCAACGAGGTCGAGGTGCGGATCTGGGTGCATCCCGAGTTCCGCAAGCAGGGTTACGGCACCGCCACGCTCAAGCAGGCACGTTCCGAACTCGCTGCCTACTTCCCCGGCTCCACCCTCATCGTCCGCACGCCCGCCTAGAGCGGCGACGCCGTCCGTGCGCGTTTCCGGTGATGACCACCGGAAACGCGCGGGGACATCACGCTCCGTAGACCGGCGTCGGCGGCTGCGACGCTGCGATCAGCTTCTCGACGACGGGACCGAGTTCCTTCGGATCCCAACGGTCGCCCTTGTCGATCGCCTCACCGTGGCGCCATCCGTCGGCCAGCGACACCTTGCCGCCCTCGGCCTCGAACACGCGACCGGTCACGTCCTTCGCTTCGGCACTGCCGAGCCACACGACCAGCGGCGAGACGTTCTCCGGCGCCATGGCGTCGAAACCCTCTTCGGGTGCGGCCATCATCTCGGCCATCGCGCCACCGGCCCCGACGGTCATGCGGGTGCGTGCCGAGGGTGCGATCGCGTTGACGGTTACCCCGTAGCGGCCGAATTCGGCTGCGGCCTGGATCGTGAGCGTCGCGATACCGGCCTTGGCGGCGGCGTAGTTGCCCTGGCCGATGCTGCCCATCAGGCCGGCACCCGAGCTGGTGTTGATGATGCGGGCGTCGACGGGGTTGCCGGCCTTGGCCTCGGCGCGCCAGTAGGTCATGGCGTGACGCATCGGCGCGAAGTGCCCCTTGAGGTGCACGCGGATGACCGCGTCCCACTCCTCTTCGCTCATGTTGGCGAGCATGCGATCGCGCAGGAATCCGGCGTTGTTGACGAGCACGTCGAGCCGGCCGAAGTTGTCGAGGGCGGTCCTGACGAGGTTCTCGGCGCCGGCCCAGTCGGCGACGTCGTCGCCGTTGACGGCGGCCTCTCCCCCGGCCGCACGGATCTCCTCGACGACCAGCTCACCGGGGCTCTCCCCCGTGGCGGTTCCGTCACTACCGACACCGATGTCGTTGACGACGACCTTCGCACCCTCCGCGGCGAAGGCCAGGGCGTGGGCGCGACCCAGTCCTCGTCCGGCGCCGGTCACGATGACGACGCGCCCGTCCAGCAGTCCACTCACTTCGTCTCCTTCGTTTCGGCCGCTGCCATGTAGGCAGGGCGTTCACCGCCGCCGTGGACGGTCAATGTCGATCCGCTGACGTAGGCCGACAGCGGAGAGGCCAGGAATGCGGCGCAGTGGCCGATATCTTCGGGCTGGGCCAGCCGTCCCAGCGGAACGGTCTCGCCGACTGCGGCGACGCCGGCCTTGTCTCCGTAGAACAGGTGCGACTGTTCGGTTTCGACCAGGCCGACCACCACCGAGTTCACCCGTACCTTCGGGGCCCACTCGACGGCGAGCGACTGTGCGAGGCTGTCGACGCCTGCCTTGGCCGCACCATATGCCGCGGTGCCCGGCGAGGGGCGGGATCCGCTCACGCTCGAGATGTTGACGATCGAGCCGCCGGTGTCCTGCTTCTGCATCACCGCGTTGGCGGCCTGCGCGACCAGCAGCGGGGACAGCAGGTTCAGTTCCACGATCTTGGCGTGGAACTTCGGGCTGGCATCGGCCGCCAGCGCGTACGGTGACCCGCCGGCATTGTTCACCACGGCGTCGAGCCGCCCGTGGCGGTCGACGATGGTCTCGATCAGCGCGGCCACCTGATCGGCATCGCGGACGTCGCACGTCAGGAACTCCGCGGTCCGCCCGTCCACCTCGAGAAGCTGTTCGGGCTCGTTGCGAGCGCACGTCACGACGGTCGCACCAGCACGCAGGAACACCCTGGTGATGCCTGCACCGACTCCCCGTATTCCCCCGGTGACGAGCACGACCGCGCCGTCGAGTCCCAGATCCATTCGCTGCCTCCACGTCATTCATCCCGCGGGATGCGCGGGTCTCACGTCGACAACTTACCAAGCAATCGCTTGGTTCGGTACCGGCTCCCCCTCACCCCGCCACTGCTCCTGCTCAGTGGGAATCACGGGAACTCGCTTGTCGGCCCCACTTAGCGTGACGACGAACGCGCGCGTCGAAGAGGAGTGACTGGGCCATGCAGACCGTCGAGCAGGATTACGAGAAGTACGTCGGGCAGGTGGCCGAACCATCCCGCGTGGCCCGATACGCCGTCAACGACGCCATGATCCGCAACTGGGTCGAGGCCCACGACGACTTCAACCCGATCTACGTCGACGCCGAGGCCGCGCGCGAGACCGGACGCGACTCCGTCGTGTGCCCGCCCGCCATGATCTCCACCTGGATCATGGCCGGCTACCGCCGCTGGCGTGACGTGCAGCGCAAGCGCGCCGAGGGCGTCGTGGAGGACTTCGCATACTCCCGGATGCTTGCCGACCTCGATCGGGAGGGTTTCACCTCCGTCGTCGCGACAAACGTCGAGCAGGACTACCACCGCGAACTCGTCCCGGGCGACCACATCACCGCCCACTACACGATCGAGTCCGTATCCGAGGTCAAGCGAACGGGTCTCGGCCACGGCCGATTCTTCACGCTGTACAAGCGCTACGAGGACCAGAACGGCGAAGTCGTCGCCGAGGAACGCTTCCGGATGCTCCGGTTCAACCCGAACACCGACAAGGAGACGCGATGACCGCCGTCCCCCGGCTCACCATCACCCAGGACAACCAGTTCTGGTTCGACGCCGTCCGTGAGGGCCGACTCGAGATCCAGCAGTGCAGCGAGTGCGGCACTCTGCGCCATCCTCCGGGTCCGGCATGCCCCGCGTGCCGCTCGTTCGAATGGAAGACCGTCGAATCCTCACGGCGCGGAAGGCTTCACAGCTGGACTGTCATTCACCACCCGCAGGATCCGGCCTTCGAGTACCCGCTCGCCGTCGGACTGATCGACCTCGACGAGGGGATCCGCATCGTCGCCGACATCGCGGGCGCCGACCACGACACCCTCGAGATCGGCATGGAACTCGAGGTGGGATTCTCCGAGCACGCACACGGCGAGATCCTGCCCCAGCTGCGCAAGCCCGGAGGAGACGCATGAACCTCGCCGAATGCACTGTCGGACAGGAACTTCCCCAACTCGCCCTGCCTATGGATCGCACCACCATCGTGGCTACCGCGATCGCCTCGCAGGATTTCGAGGACGTGCACCACGACCCGGACGCCGCACTCGGACGCGGCACACCGGACGTCTTCATGAGCATCAACGCCACGAACGGTTTCGTCGACCGGTACGTCACCGACTGGACCGGGCCGTCGGCGCGGGTGCGCCGCGCGTCGCTGCGTCTGGGCGTGCCCTGTTTCCCCGGCGACCCCATGCACATGAACGGTGAGGTGACCGCCGTCGACGGCGCAGCCGTCACCCTGAAGGTGCAGGGCCGCAACAGCAGAGGCGTCCACGTCACTGCCGAGGTCGTGGTGGAGCCCTACGAGAGGAAGACACGATGACCGTCAAGGGCTTCTCCGGAGCCGCCGCCATCGCCGGCATCGGAGCCACCGAGTTCTCCAAAAACTCCGGCCGCAGCGAATGGCAACTCGCGTGCGAGTCGGTCCTCGCCGCTCTCGAGGACGCACAGATCGGTGTCGAAGGTGTCGACGGCTTCGCACTGTTCACCATGGAGACCAACCCCGAGATCGCCGTCGCCCGCGCGCTGGGCATCCCGGAACTGAAGTTCTTCAGCCGGATCCCTCACGGCGGCGGCGGTGCCTGCGCGCCCGTGCAGCAGGCCGCGCTGGCCGTCTCGAGCGGTGTCGCCGACGTCGTGGTCGTCTACCGCGCCTTCAACGAGCGCTCGGGCCACCGGTTCGGTGCCGGTCCGCCGCCGTTCGCGTACAACTCGAACACCGACCAGGAATACCGGAACTGGATCAACCCCTACGGTCTGCTCACTCCTGCTCAGCAAGAGGCCTTCCTGGCGCGCACCTACATGCACAAGTACGGGGCGACCAGTGCAGACTTCGGGCAGATCTCGGTGCTCTCGCGCAAGCATGCGGCGAACAATCCCAAGGCCTGGTTCTACGAGCGCCCCATCACCATCGACGACCACCAGAACTCCCGGATGCTCGCCGACCCGCTGCGCCTGCTGGACTGCTGCCAGGAGAGCGACGGCGGCCAGGCACTGGTCATCGTGAGTGCCGAACGCGCGCGAGATCTTCCGCATCCTCCGGCGATCATCACCGCCGCGGCGCAGGGCGTCGGCCCTCAGCAGATCTCGATGAGCAGCTACTACCGCGAGGACATCGACGCGATGCCCGAGGTCGAACTCGTCGCCCGGCAGATGTGGGCACAGGCCGGCTTCGGTCCCGAAGGTATCGACGCCGCGATCCTGTACGACGCCTTCACCCCCATGGTCCTGCTCCAGCTCGAGGAGTACGGCTTCTGCGGTCGCGGTGAGGCGAAGGACTTCATCGCCGACGGCAACCTCGAGGTGGACGGGCGACTGCCGATCAACACCCACGGCGGTCAGCTCGGCGAAGGCTACATCCACGGCGTCAACGGCATCGCCGAAGGCGTCCGGCTCATCCGCCGCACCTCCGTGAACCAGCCGGCGAAGACACTCGACAACGTGCTCGTCACGGGCGGATCGCCGGTGCCGCACAGCGCGATCGTCCTCTCGGCCGACCGTTAGGCCCGCAACCCGGGCCCCGACCACCTCTCAGGAGACCACATGCATCCCGAGCTGTCCGACACGTCACGGCGGCTGCGCACCGAACTGCGGGAGTACTTCGCCCGCATCATCGACGACGACGATCGACGCGCCCTGGTCGATCAGACCGAGGGTGGACCGGTCTTCGACAAGATCTACCGGCAGATGGGCGCCGACGGCTGGCTCGGCCTGGGGTGGCCCGAGGAGTACGGCGGACGCGGGGAGGATCCCGAGGCGCTGTACGTCTTCTACGACGAGACGATCCGCGCCGGCGCGCCGGTCTCGCTGGTCACGCTCAACACCGTCGCCCCCGCACTGATGAAGTACGGCACGCAGGAGCAGAAGGACTTCTTCCTTCCCAAGATCCTCACGGGTGAACTGAAGTTCGCGATCGGGTACACCGAGCCCGGTGCCGGCACCGACCTCGCTGCACTTCAGACGCGGGCACGCATCGACGGTGACGAACTCGTCATCGACGGCAACAAGCTGTTCACGAGTTCGGCCATCTTCGCCGACTGGATCTGGCTCGCCGTGCGCACCGATCCGGACGCGCCTCGCCACAAGGGGATCTCGGTCGTGCTCGTGCCGACCTCGTCGCCGGGCTTCTCCGCCACCGAGATCCAGACCGTCGGCGGAATCAGCACAGCGGTCACGTACTACGAGAACATCCGCGTTCCGCTGAGCAACGTCGTCGGCGAGCTCAACGGCGGCTGGACCCTCATCACGAGCCAGCTCAACCACGAGCGTGTCGCGCTGGCCGCCCGCGGTGGCATCGCCAACGAGATGTACGACGAGGTCCTCGCCTGGGCGAAGCAGGAGCCCTTCGGCCCCGGTGTGCTGTTCGACGTCCCGTGGGTGCGTTCGACTCTCGCCGAGGTCTACGCGCTGCTGTCGGCAGCCGACCTCGTGAACCTGCGCCTGGTGTCGGACATCGCGGCCAACACCCTCGACGGTGGCGACTCCGCCGCAGCGAAGGTGTTCGGAACCGAGGGTGTCGTCGCCGCGTACGGAATGTTGCAGGAGGTGCTCGGCGCCCGCGGTCTGCTGCGTCCCGGTAGCCACGGCGCCGTGATCGAAGGCCGCGTCGAAGCGCTCGGTCGACGCGCGCAGAACAACACCTTCGGTGGTGGCAGCAACGAGGTGATGCGCGAGATCGTGGCGGAGAAGACCCTCGGAATGGCCCTGGGCGCCCGTAGGCGCCCCGACGCGACGGCACAGGCTGCGGTGAAGACGCCGGCCGAGACGAGGAGCTGACATGGAATTCGAACTCGATGACGACCTGATCGCGGTCGAGGACCTCGCGTCGCAGGTCTTCGGTTCGCTGGCCAAGGTCGAGCGTGTGGTCGAGGTGGAGCGCAAGGAGGGCGGTTTCGACGCCACCCTGTGGCAGGCACTCGCCGACGCCGGGATCCTCGGACTCGCTCTGCCCGAGTCCGTCGGCGGCGCCGGCATGGGCATGCTCGGGTTCACGACGATCCTGCAGCAGCAGGGCCGCCGCGTCGCACCCGTTCCCGTGTGGTCCACCGTGGCCGGTGCGGCTCTTCCGCTCGCACAGTTCGGCACGGAAACCCAGGTCGAGCGTTACGTTCCGAAGCTCATCGACGGGTCGGTCGTCCTGACCGGCGCATTCGACGACACCCCCGGCGCGAGCCCCACGGTGACAGCGATCCGCAAGGGCGACGATCTCGTCATCAGCGGTGAGATTCCGTCCGTTCCGTGGGCTCCCATCATCGCCGGCGTCGTCGTCCCGGTCCGCTGCGACGACGACTCGGTCGCCGTGGTGGTCGCACCGGTGGACGCGACCGGCGTCGAGGCCGTCCCGGTCGCCGTGACCGGACGTGGCGCCGAAGCCGCGGTGCGCTTCACGGACGTGCACATCGGAGCCGAGGACGTCCTGCCCGGTGACGGTGAGGAGATCGCGACCTGGACCCGTCGTCGTATCCGCATCGCTCTGGCTGCCGTTCAGCTCGGGGTGTGCGAGGAGACGCTGCGGGCAACGGCGAAGTACACGTCCGCGCGCGTACAGTTCGGCCGCCCGCTGTCGACGAATCAGGCTGTCGCATTGCGCGCGGCCGATGCCTACCTCGACACCGAAGCGATCCGACTCACGGTGCGGAAGGCCGCGTGGTTGATCGACGTCGGACGCGAGGACGAAGCCGACTCCGCGGCCCTGGTCGCCAAGTGGTGGGCGTCCCGCGGCGGTGTGCGGGTGGGCTTGACCGGCCAGCACCTGCACGGCGGCATCGGCGCCGACATCGACTACCCCATCCACCGCTACTTCCTGTGGGGCCGGCAGCTTGCGTTCACCTTCGGCGGCGCCGACGCGACGGCAGCTGCCCTCGGGGACGTCCTGGACACCGCACCCCCGATCGGTGCGGCCGGATAGTCTTCTCGCACCGATGACGTGAGTCCTTCTCCGCAGACCGCGGAGGGGGACTCGCGTCGTTTCCGGTGCCCTACTCCGACAGGTGCGCGAGCAGCAGGTCGCAGCTCCTCCGCACATCGGCCTCGGTCTCCTCGAGGGTCGCTCCGCCGTTGAGATAGGTCACCAGCAGTCCGGACCACAACATCGACAGCAGCCGCACGGCGTTGCGATCCTCCTCTGTCGGCTCGTCGAGGCCTGCCCTCTCGAACAGGATTCGGTGGAACGTCCGCCTCACCTCGGTGGAGTCCGGAACCACCGAGGCCGGGGCGGTGCTGTTGGACAGCAACATCGCGGAGGCCAGGCGTGGTCGGTCGACGAACCGGCGGGTCATCTCGACGAGCGTCTCGGTGATCGCCTCGCGCGCGCTCGTCCCCGGTTTCCGTTCGGGCAACCGGTCGGCGCCGAGCTCGAGCCGGTGGAGCAGCAACGCCACGAACAGGTGCGTCTTCGACGGAAAGTATCGGTACAGGGTGCCGATCGCGACCTCGGCGTTCTTCGCCACCTCGGTCATCTGCACGCGGGCCAATTCGTGCTCGGACCCCAGCTGCGCTGCAGCCTCGAGGATCCGCACATGGCGTCGCCGTTGTTCGACCGAGGTCGGCTCGGCTCCGTCCCGCGCCTTACCTATTCTGGGCACCGGTCCCCCTTTCCACGATGACGACCCGTCGATTCTGCACCGAACCGCCCGGCAGATTGTCGCATCGCGGATCGTCCACGGTCCCGAACGGTGGGAGCACGGGCACCGGACGTCGTGCTGGGACGGCATCGGATCCGAGCGTCCACTGAGCGAGAAGCCGGTCCGTCCCGACTTTCTCGGGCCGTAACGTCGGAGTCGGAGAAGGACGGTCGGAGTCGACCTCCACGATCGAATCGGAGTGAGCCACATGCAGACCCGGATACCGACCCGCGACACCGACCACAGGATCGAACTGCCGGGCCCCGACGAGATGCGACGTGCCATGGGACGGTTCGCGAGCGGCGTCACCGTCGTGACCGGTCTCGACGAGGACGGGCCCACCGGCTTCGCATGCCAGTCGTTCGCGTCGGTCTCGCTCGAACCGCCCCTCGTGTTGTTCTGCGCGGATCACCGCGGGCGCGCGTGGCCGCGGATCCGCCGCGTCGGCCGGTTCACCGTCAACGTGCTCGGTGCCGACCAGAGTGATCTGTGCGCGCGTTTCGGGTCGAGCCGCGGTCCGAAGTTCGACGGTCTCCACTGGGAATTGTCCCGCTGGGACACTCCGTCGCTGCCGGATGTCCTGCTGCGGGTGCACGCATCGGTGGAGAACGTGCACGTCGCGGGTGATCACGACGTCGTCATCGGCCGGGTCGCCGAACTGGAGTGCGTCGGCGACCGGAGTCCGATGGTGTTCTACCGCGGGGCGTTCGGGCTCGACGCGCGGTAACTCCGCGGATACTTCCTCCGTCCGCCGCTACCGACGGGCGGAGGAAGTCGTCGTCACACCCTCACGGAGGGCGTCGCGCCGGCGGCAACCTTCGCGAGACGGGCCCGGCGCGGCTGCGGACCGGCGACGGTGAGGACAGCCGCGAGAAGCGCGACGCCTGCGCCCGTCAGCAGGACGACCCGGAAGCCGGACTCCGTGGGAATGGTATGACCGGCGAACGGCACGCTCATCTGTGCGAGGACGACACCGACGACGGCGGAAGCGGAGGACGTGCCGACCGACCGCATGAGACTGTTCACGCTTTTGGCGGATGCCGTCTCCGTGGCAGGGACCTCCCCCATGATCAGGGCGGGCATCGCACCGTATGCGAACCCGACTCCCGTTCTGCAGATCGTGGCGACGACTGCCAGGCCCAGGACCGATCCCATCAACGGATCGCGAACCCCGGCTCGAACGCTTCAACAAGACATCGAACGCTTGACGGGGCATCCGTGGCCGCGCCCCCCGGGTCCGCAGTGCATCTTCCCGACGGGTCCGTCGGGGGGGATGTGAGCCGGGGGTACCGTGCGAACACGGTTCGGTGGCCGGCCGAGACCACCGGCAGACCGGAACACCCGCGGTACGAGTGATGCCACCGCCGTCGAGACGGCGGTGGCATCACTTCCGGTCACACGTCAACCACGATGCTTTCCGTGGGCAATACCTCCGGCGGGCGTCGTCGACGGCACCAAGGACGGAAGTTCCTCGGTCCTGAGCCGGCGGGGGCGTTCCGTCATCACGGTGGGCTGGACCGTGTGCACCTCGCTGAGGAGAGCGGCCGGGAAGTAGACCGACGCCGTGACACCGGCGTTCGTCTCGGTGTCGAAGGTCGGCCTCAGACGCACGCTCATGCCGTTGCGGGCCGCCAGACGCCCGATCACGAACAATCCCAGTTGACGCGGGGCGTCGACATCGGCATTCTCACCCGCCGCGAGACGGATATTGATCTCCTCCATGGTATCTCGGGGAATACCGATTCCGCGATCGGCGATATCGAGAAGCAGGCCACCCTCCACGGCGGAGGAGAACTCGAACCTGACGGGAGTGGTGGGCGGGGAAGCCCGCAGCGCGTTGTCGACGAGTTCGGCCACCAGATGCACCACGTCGTTCACCACCTTACCGACGAGATATCCGCGCGGGGTGTTCCCGATCTGCACCCGCTGGTAGTTCTCCACCTGGGACACCGCACCGCGGAGCACGTCGCCGAGCGGTGCGGGCCCGCTGCGAGTACGCGGGCGCGTGCCCGCGAGAACCAACAGGGATTCGCCGGTACGCCGCATGCGCGTCGCCAGATGATCGAGAGCGAACATGCTCTGCAACCGGGCGGGATCCTTCTCCTCGTATTCGAGAGATTCGATCAGCGAGAGTTGCTGTTCGACGAGGGTCTTGTTGCGGCGTGCCAGCGTCTCGAGCATCACGTTCACCTGTTTCCTCAGGTGGGCCTGCTCGCCGGCGAGACGCAGCGCCTGCGTGTTCATCGAATCCACCGCTCGGGAGAGTTCGCCGATCTCCTCGTCCGTATCGGTGCCGACGGGAGCGAGACGGACGGTGTCGATGTCGGCCCCGTCCTTGACCGCCGCGATGGCGGCGGGAAGCTCGGTGTTCGCCGCTGCGAGAGTATTGTCTCGCAGACGTCCCAGGGGCACCGACAGGGAACGGATGACTGCTATCGCGAGGAGCAGGGCGAGTACGAGTGCTGCCGTGACGAAGAGCGCGTCGCGGGTGGCCGCGGTACGTGTCTCGTCCGCCAGTTCTTCGAGCGTCCCGATGATACGCGCGCTGGCGCTGTCGATCCCTTCCGCATAAGACCGAGACGCCGAAAGTACGGCGTTGCGAAGGTCTTCCCCGAATTGCCTGCTCGGCGTGAAGTTCTCGATCAACCTACGGCGCGCTTCGATATCGCCGAGCATCCCGTCGATCTGCCCGGTATCGAGCCCCGATCCTCGAAGGAGCCGCAGCGTCGACTCTTCGGTGTTCATGGCGCCGGTCGCCAGGATCCGGGCGGCTTCGGGGTTGGTGGCCAGCAGCCGGAAGGACTCCATCTGGTCGAGGAGGTTGAGCTGCGCGTCCCACATCAGGAGCAGGTTCGTGGCGTCGACGAGAGCGTCGTGGTTCTCGAACTGATCGAACAGATCTCGGAAGATATCCTGCACCGCACCAGGAAGTCGGTGGTCAGGCGACCGAACTCCTCGGCTCCGAGGGAGGAGTTCATGACCGCGGCGTAGAGCTGGTCGCCCTGCGCGAGCAGCGCATCGAGTTCTACGGCGACATCGGAGCTGAGATCGCTTCCTGCGGCGAGTTCCCTCAGAGTGTCCATGGACTGCGTCACATCGTCCGCGGCCACGCTCTTGGGCGTGAATCCGAGGCTCGTGGCGGCGGTAATGCTGATCACAGCGATGGAGAAGTCGAGCAGCGCCGGCGCGACAACGGTCTGCTCGGACAATGCGGCCGACCGCTGCGCCTCGTCGAGCTGAGTCGTGACGCGCACGGCACCGAGAGCGACAGCGAGGACGAGGGGAATCGACAGCACGGCCGCGAGTCTGTATTTGAGACGCCAGCGACCGATCTGCAGCGCACCTGTTCGGCTCGGCTCCAATTCTCGGATCTCCCTTTCACGGTGAAGAGAACGTGCTTTTCGGACAAAAATTACATCTTTCCGAAACGTTCTACACCAGATCCTCGTTCGGGCAAGTACTTCGTCCCGGGCACGGAGACGAATTCCGTGCCGGTCGTCCTCGCCCGAGGACCGGCTCCCTACGAACCGGTCGGCCGAACCGTCGATCGCCGCAGGACGAGCACCGCCGTCGAGGGCTGGACCGCACACTTCCGCACCGGAGACGACGAGGAATCCCGGCGGCAGCCCGCCCCCGCCGGCCCCCGACAACCGTGCCCAGTCCTGTGTTCGTTCATCGATGCCCCCCTGTTCGCGGTGTCGAACATACACAATGCGTGCGGAGGACGGTGAGGAGGTCCGCCCTTTTCGTCTACGGCGACAACGCTCCTCGCGTGCTCGAATACCCGATCAGGCCGCGCACCCGGCACCGAGGTCCGGTCGCCGACCGCCGGCGCGAATTGCAGAGCCGGCGCACGGCAGGGGTCGCGAACCCGGCATCGCCCCGTGGCACGCTCGCACGACACGAGACGCGGAGCCCTCCTGGACCCGGATCCGGAATGCTCCGCTCATCGCATCCGAGGGGACATCCCGGTGCCACTCACTTCGCCGCCGCACGCATTCCCGCGCGCCGGCCAAAGAAGCTACCGTCACCGAGGGAGATGCCGCTGCAGTAGCCCCACGCCGAGAGGCCGGACGTACAACGGCCCGCCGCATACAGACCGGGAATCGGATCTCAGCCCACGTGAAGAACTTCCGAGTCCACCGAGGTCTGCAGTCCCCCAGGGTGAAACCTTCGGTCATGCCACGCAGATCGATCGCGGCGATCGGCGATCGGAGGGGCCGCACCCACTCCGCCTTCATTCCGAGGACCGGATCCGTCCCCGATTCGGCGTGCCGATTGTAGAGCCCCACCGTCGATCCGAGAGTTCCTGCGGGAAGACCCATTTCGGACTCGAGCTCCGACACCGTCTCACACCCAGGTCGGCTGGCGACGGAGTTGCGGACTCGAAGTCGGTGTGGCCATTCCTTCCTCGTAGGCCTGTTCGTCGATGACCAGGAACGCCTGATTGTCGTTCTGGTACATGGTGAGCTGGCCGGTCCGCCCGGGAGGTTGAAGGCTCCGTGGACCGCGGCACGATGGTCGGGTTCGATACTCGTTGCCGGCGTGTGGAACTCCCGCTGGCTGTAGGCGCCGGGGTTGAGCCGAACCTCGATGTGTTCGATATCGTCCGGCCCCCGGCCGTGTTCACGGACGAGCGCGCGCAACGCATCGATGGAGGCACCCGTGTAGCAGCAAGGCCGGGCAGTACTTCACGGCACTGTCGAGTATCCACCAGCGGTCTCCGATGTCCTCGGTGATCGCCTCGCGCCGCACCGAACGGAATCCCTGGGCATCGAAGAATCCCGGTTCGAGGTCGAGCAGGTCCGGTTCCCCCGGATAGCCGGCCTCGGCAAGGGTCGATGCCGTCATTCCTGCCTGCACCACATGCATGTTCGGGCAGTGCTTGTAGGTGGCCGGTTCCGTGCGTTCGGTGTTGTGGGTGTTCCGGGCCGTCGGGGCTGTCGCCGCAGCGAGCGCGTGGATCATCCGGTCGCGGGACACACCCGACACCAGGCCGGCGGAGACGACCGTGCCGAGAGTGCCGTATCCGCTCCCGAAGAGTTCCGACCACTTCATCTTTCCGTCGACGACCTCCATGAACGAGCATGCGAGGTTGAGCCGCGCGGTCATGTCGTAGCCGACAGCGACGGCATGGAGCAGGCTGTCGCCGGACGCATCGACGCGTTCGGCCTCGGCGCGGGCCGAGGAGACCACGATCGTCGCGAAGTGCGCCGAGTCGAAGAGTGTGTCGTCCGCGTCGAGCGCGTAGGTGATATCGGAGTTGAACGCAGCAGCAACGGCAGCAGGCGCTTTGGTCGAACGGCCGAACACCGTGGCCTCCTCGACCCCACCGAGGCGGTCGATCACCTTGTGTGCCATGCGAGTACGTTCCATGCGTAGGGACGGCCCGCGTCGAGATGCGTGAGGATCCGGCACGATCTGTAATCCACATCACTCTCCCCGAAGCCTGTGACGCACCGCCTTCCGGTCCCGCTCACCGGGAGCCGCCCTCCCGGGTGTACCGAGGCGATCGGACAGGGCCACCGACGCGACGATGCCACGGCGTCGTACGCCGTGGCATCGTCGGAAGGCATCCGGGTGGACGAACTCGATCAGCCCACCGGAGGCGAGAACGCCGCGAGCGGCTCGGAGCCCGACCAGTCGTGACCCCAGTAACTGTCCGCGGTGATTTCTTCTGCGGTGTAGAAGGTTTCGTCGACAAGCATGCCTTCGGTACCGAACTCGAGGTCCCATCCGCCGGGGGCACGCACGTAGAAGGAGACCATCTTGTCGTTGGTGTGCCGGCCCAGGGTCGACGAGATCGAGAAGCCCAACTTGTTCACTCGGTCCAGGGCCTGACCGACCGCGTCGAGCGTCTCGACCTCGAGCATCAGGTGCACGAGACCGGGCTCGGCGGTGGGCGGAGCCGGGCACAACGCGAGGCTGTGGTGGCGGCGGTTGACGCCCAGGAACCGCACGCGTCGCACGGGCGGCGGTGCCGACAGGCCACCGAGCCGCGTCGCTCCGCGCGGCAGGAACCCGAGTACCTCGGTGTAGAACTCGTAGGACTCCGCGAACGCGGCGGTGGGCAGGACGACGTGGCCGAGTCCCTCCTCACCGGTGTGGAAGACACCGGCGAACGGCGTCACGAGGGGGCTGTGGTCGAGCACCGGACCGAAGAACACCTCGGTGCGGGTGCCGCCCGGATCGTCGAATGCGATGACCTGCTCGGCGTCGCGGTAGGTCGACTCCTCCTCGGAGAGGACCTCGACGGCGATGCCGGCCTTCTCGACCGCTTCGCGCACGCTACGCAGCGCGAACTCGTCGCGCACCTCCCAGCCCACGGCGAGTGCCTTGTCGACCTCACCGGGCAGCACGATCAGGCGTGCCCGCCGCTCGTCGACACGCAGGTACAGGCCGTCGGGTTCCGGGCCGGTACCGATCGCCATGCCGAGTCCGTCGACGACGAGTTCGCGCCATCGTGCGATGTCTGTGGTCTGGATCCTGAGATAACCCAGGCCCCGAATATCCGTCATATCCGAATGTTCCTTCGCCGTAATGGATGTGATGTCAGATCATCGACCGCATCATGCCCTGCGGCTCTTCGCCGAGCTGGGTGAGCGTCGCGGCGTGGAAGATCGAACCGGGGACGTGGATGGCGTGGCTCAGACCGGCGTGCGCGTCGCGCCAGAAGCGCTGCAGCGGATTGCTCAGCTGCAGCGCGCCGCCGCCGGCCCGCGAGAAGATCTCGTCGACGGCGCGCACGGCCCGCCATGCCGCGGCGACCTGGGTCCGGCGTCCGATCGCGCGTTGCTCGAAGGTGACCTCGATGCCCCGCTCGGTCAGATCCCAGAAGCGGTCGACGGTTTCGAGCAGGGCGGCGCGCGACGCGGCGATCTCCGCTGCGGCGTCACCGAGGTTCGACAGCACGTACGGGTCCTGCTTGATCGCGGTGCCGGACACCGTGACCCGCTCGCGCTGGGACTCGATGTAGCAGTTCAGCGCACCCTCGGCGATGCCGATGAGCGACGAGGTGATGCCGAGCGGGAAGATGCACGAGAAGGGGAACTTGTAGAGCGTCTCGTCGCGTCCGGCGTCCTGCCACGCCACCCCGCCCATGACGCGCTCGGCGCGCAGGGTCCGGCACTCGGGGAGGAAGGCGTTCTCGACGATGAGATCCTTCGAACCCGTGCCGCGCAGGCCGACGACGTTCCAGCTGTCGTGGTCGATCCGGTAGTCCGACCGCGGCAGCAACACGTGCAGGCTCTGTGGCGGGTTCAGGCGGTTGCCGTCCTTGTCGCCCACGGCCGCACCGATCATCACCCAGTCGCAGTGGTCGGTGCCCGACGAGAACGACCAGCGGCCGTTGAGGATGTATCCGCCGTCGACGGGGGTCGCCACACCCATCGGTGCGTACGGGGAGGCGATCCAGGTGTCGGGGTTCTCGCCCCACACCTCCTCCTGGGCCTTCGGGTCGAAGAAGGCCATCTCCCACGGGTGGACACCGACGATGCCGCTGACCCAGCCGGTCGCGCCGTCCATGGCGCCGATGGCCATGGCGGTCTCCGCGAACTCGCGCGGGTGCGCCTCGAGGCCCCCGAATTCCTTCGGTTGCAGGAGACGGATGACGCCGGCGTCGCGGAGCCTCTTCGCGCTGCGGTCGGTCAGCCGCATCAGCGTGTCGCCTTCGGCGCCGTCCGCGCGGATCTCGTCTGCGAACTCCGAAACGGAGTCGAGCACCTGTCCCATGATCTCTCCAGCTCTGTGAGGGTGACGCCCCCGATACGGCGTGGTGAGCGTCGGTTCCGTTGACGCCTACGGTCTCAGGTGGACCGCTCCCGTATCGTCGTTTTTCCACTGAGCGGGAGCGGTCGATGGGGCTGAGCGGGAGCGGGTTACGAGTCCGCGCGGAGGGGGCCTACGCGTCGTCGCGGCGAAGGAACGCGAGCACCGCCGACAGCCACGCCTCGCGCGCCTCGATCATCGTCCAGTGGCCGCAGTTGGGGAAGACGTGGAGCTCGCCGCGGCGCAGTTCGCGCATGGGAAGCATCGCCATGTCGACGGGGCTGACACGGTCGTCGCGACCCCAGGTCAGCAGCACCGGTGCGGTGATCTTGTGGAGCTGCGCCCAGTACGGGGTGGCGTCGGAGGCGGCAGCGGCCTTCGCGCCCGCAGCGAAGGCCGCGGTGCTGTACATGCGTCGGGCGATCTCGAGGGTCTTCGGTTCGGTGGCCAGTGCCCACCGCTCCTCGATGAGTTCCTCGGTGACGATCGCGGGGTCGTAGACCATCGACCGCAGCCAACGGACGAGCTTGTCGCGCGTGGGGTCGTCCGTGAACTCCATGAGCAGCCGGATGCCCTCGCCCGGCGACGGCGCGAAGACCGAACGGCCGGCGCCTCCGATGGTGACGAGCTTCTTCACCCGCTCGGGCTGCGCGATCGCGAACTGCGTCCCGACGATGCCGCCCATCGAGTTCCCGATGATCGACACGCGGTCGAGGCCGAGTCCGTCGAGGAAGTCGGTCACCGCGACCGAGGCCATCGCCATCGGGTGTCCTTCGCACGGGTCGCTCACGCCGAAGCCGGGGAACTCCAGGACGAGGCACCGGTAGTGCTCGGCGAGATCGGCGAGCACACCGCGGTAGTTCCGCCAGCCGGTGACGCCCGGTCCGGAGCCGTGGAGCAGCAGGAGTGGTTCACCCTGACCGGCTTCGTGGTAGCGGAGGGTGCCGCGGTCGGTCGCGAGTTCTCTCGCCGTGTTCTCGAAAGTCGATTCCGTCGTCATGACGAGAAGGTTTCCAGTGATCCACCTCACGCGGCTCGAACGTTCCCGATCACCGGGATGTTCCGCCCGCCGCGGGGCGGTGCGTGATGTTGCCGGCTCCGGCCGTCAGATCCAGCCGTTCGACTGCGTGGCGAGCATTCGCTCCATGACCTGCGGCGACCACGACGCTCCGGACGTGCGTGCGGCGCGATTGCGTCGAGGGGTGTCGAGTTCGGGATAGAGCGCGCGCGAGATCGTGCGGACCGCATCGGCGACCAGCGGCGCGATGCGTTCGAGGTGGCCGGGGCGGGTGGGACCGCACAGGGAGATCGCGGCGACCGGCGATGCAGGGCTGCGGATCGCGGCGCCCGCACAGGACATACCGGCGGTGGCCTCTCCGGTCTCGAAGGCCAGACCGTGGCGACGGCGGATGCGGTTGAGTTCGAGGTGCAGGGTCGACAGATCGGTGATGGTCCGCTCGGTGCGACGCAGCAGTTGCGGGCCGGGGTAGAGGGCATCGACCTGCTCCGGCTCGAGTCCGGCGAGCAGCGCCTTGCCGCCGGCGGTGGCGTAGGCGGGGACACGTCCGCCGACCCGCGACGGCAGTGCCGCGGCGAGCTGGCCGCCGATCTTGTCGAGGTAGACGCAGTCGGGCCCGTCGAGCACAGACAGGTGCGCGACCATCCCGGTGGTCATGTGCAGTTCGTGGAGGAGCGGCGCCGCGGCCTCACGGACGCGGATGTGCCCACTGTCGCCCTCTCCCATGGACTTCGCACGACGGCCGAGGCAATACCCGAACGACGCGTGGTCGATCCAGTCGAGTCGCACCATCTGGTCGAGGATGCGGTGGACCGTCGAGCGCGGAAGCCGGGTGCGGCACGCGACTTCTTCCAGGGTGAGCCGCGACGAGAGATCGTCGAAGGCATCGAGGATGAGGGTCATTCGCTCGACCATCGATGCAGGCAGTTCGCGCTTCGGTGCCTGGGAGACCTGCGTACGTTGCGCCTCGGACATCGTCACCCTTTCTCCGGAATCCGATCACCCACGAAAGCAAGAATTGAAATTGATTCTTGTGAGTGATGCCCAGAGTACAAGGCGAGTGACCTGTCGCACAATTCCCGATCAGCGGACTCGATGCTCCCGCGATCTACGTCCCTCCCCTCGCGCTTCCGCCGGCACGTCTCACTGAGCAGGAGGTCCCTGTCCCGCGGACCGGGCGGTGGGTACAACCTCGGATGTGGGCCGAACCCGCCTGCACCCGTCGCCCGCACGAGCCGAAAGAGTCGAGACCACGATGCCGGATACCGAGTCCCCCCTCTTCCGTCCCCTGACGGTCCGTTCCCTCGAGCTCCGCAACCGCATCGTGATGTCGCCGATGACCCGCTCGCACTCGCCGGGTGGCGTGCCCGGCCGGGATGTCGTGGAGTACTACCGGCGACGCGCCGCGGGCGGCACGGCCCTGATCCTCACCGAGGGCGTCGCGATCGATCACCCGACAGCAGTCGACAATCCCCGCGTGCCACACATGCACGGCGAAGAAGCCCTCGACGGCTGGCGTCGCGTCGTCGACGCGGTTCACGCCGAGGGTGGACGCATCGTCCCCCAGCTCTGGCACGTCGGCCCCCTCTGGGGCGCGATGACCGCAGATGTCGACCCCGACCTCGTCCCCATGCGGCCGTCGGGAGTCTGGGGCGAGCTCGGCGTGACGTCCTACGGCGAGGACTACATCTCCCGGGCCTCAGCGCCCACGCGGGCCATGACCGTGGAGGACATCGAGCAGGTCGTCGCGGCCTATACCGACGCGGCGGCCGCCGCTGCCCGAGTCGGATTCGACGGCATCGCACTGCACGGTGGGCACGGCTATCTGCTCGACGCGTTCCTCTGGGAGGGAACGAATCTCCGCGACGACGAATGGGGCGGCGACCTCGAGCGCCGCACCCGTTTCCCCGCCGCGGTGGTCGCCGCCATCCGCGCGCGCATCGGCGACGACCTGCCGATTTTCTACCGGTTCTCGCAGCACAAGCAACAGAACTACGAAGCCCGGATCGCCCACACCCCGGACGAACTGAAAGCCGTCCTCACCCCATTGAAGGAAGCCGGCGTCGACGTCTTCGACGCGAGCATCCGCCGCTTCGACATGCCGGCCTTCGAAGGCAGCGACCTGACACTCGCAGGCTGGGCCAAGAAGGTCACCGGCGCACATTCGATGGCCGTAGGCAGCGTCGGAATCGCAACGACGTTGCGGGAGAGCCGCCTCCAGGGCAGCGCACCTGTGCGCAACAACGTTCCCGAACTCGAACGACGCCTGGGCGACGACGAGTTCGATCTGATCGCTATCGGTCGGCTCCATCTCGCCGACCCGTCGCTCGCGACGACCCTTCGCAACGGCGCGGAACTGCCCGAGTTCGACCGCGCAGTACACGAGGCCGCGCTCATCTGACGCATCAAAATCGTTCTCGCTCAGCGAGATAGAACAGCGTGACAGCCCTCACCTGCGATACCAAGTGATCCGAGCCACTCCCATTCGTGGGGCAGGAAACACGGCCCGCGATCGGGCCGCCGAGAGTCTGGAATGCGCTTTGACGTCCTACGCCAATGACTTCTCCCAGCCGGAATCCGCAACGCCGAAGGGGCGGAGCCGGTTCGACCGGCAGCAGCCGGTATGGGTGATCGTGTCGGTCCTGATCGCCGTCGAGATCATCAGTGCGTTCGAAACATCGATGATGTTCGCCGCGATCCCGACGTTGATCGTCGAATTCGACAGCAACGCATCGACGGTCGGATGGGCGGTGACGGCCTTCCTCCTCGTCTCGGCCGCCTCGGCCGCCGTGTGCGGCCGGCTCGGCGACATGTACGGCCGGGAACGGATCCTGATGGTCCTGCTCGCCGTCGCGGCGCTCGGCTCGATGGTCAGCGCCCTCGGTGACAGCCTCACCAGCATCATCATCGGCCGCGCGATCCAAGGTGTGGCCGCTGCGATCCTGCCGCTGTGCATCGGGCTGGCGCGCGAGCATCTTCCCGCTTCCCGCGTTCCCGTTGCCGTCGCACTGATCTCCGGCTCGGCGGTCGCCGCCGGTTCGGCGTCGCTGCTCGTCGCCGGTCTGCTGATCGACAACGCCAGCTGGCACATGATCTTCGTCGTCGCCGCCGTGTACGCGATCTTCGCCCTGCTGCTCGTCTGGTTCGTCCTCCCGTGGCGCCGGCCCACCGGGACCTCCGAGAAGATCGACTACATCGGTGCGGTCACCTTCGCCGGCGCGGTCGCCGCGATCCTGCTCGGCGTCAACAAGTCCCAGTCATGGGGCTGGTCGGACCCGCGGACCCTCGGTCTCATCCTGGGCGGGGTCGTCGCTCTGGTCCTGCTCGTGCGGTGGGAACTGCGCACACCCTCCCCCATCATCAACGTGCGCCTGTTCGCCGACCGCAAGTTCTCGCTCACGATGCTGGCCACCGTCGCGATCGCGGTGGGACCGCTGGGCGTGGTCACCATGATCATTCCGATCATCATGCAGACGCCGTCCACCGGCGACTTCGGCCTGGGCCTGAGCGCGACGCACGCGGGTTGGCTCTCGTTCATCGGCTCCCTGTTCGGATTCGTCTGCACTCCGCTGAGCGGCCGGATCTCCGCCGCGGTGGGTTCACGCGCGTCGATGCTGCTCGGTACCGCCCTGTTCATCGTCGGCGTCGTCGTCATGCTCACCGCGCACCACTCCGTGGTGGCCATGACCGCGATGGTCGTCGTGGTGTCGGTCGCGACCGCCTTCGCCTACACGGCGATTCCGAACCTGATCGTCGAGTCCGTGCCCGAGCACAACACCAGCGAGACGACCGGCACGAACGCCGTGCTGCGTACCGCGGGTCAGGGTGTCGGAACGTCGATCGCGACCATGCTGCTCGCGTTCGCTGCGACCCCACTCGCGGGAATCAACATGGTCGGCGGCATGCTCATCGCGCTCTCCGTGGTGACCATCGGGATCACCTTGCTGATCCCACGCAGCGTGCGCACCGCCTGATCCGAACGCCCGTCTCCTCCCGTGTCCCGATTACCGGGAGGAGACGGGCGTCGGCGTCCGTCGGCGTTCTACGGTGATCCGATCGAGAAGTATTCGTATCGAAGGGAACCACTGCGATGACAGCCGTTGAGACACCGGTCGGTTCACGCTCCGTCGTACTGACCGTCGGTGCAGTCGTCCAGGAAACCGCCGACGCCGTTTCGCTGGTTTTCGACGTGCCAGAAGAGCGCCGCGCGGGCTTCGCCTACAAACCGGGACAGTTCCTCACCCTGCGCATCCCGAGCGATCGGACCGGTTCCGTGGCACGGTGCTACTCGCTCGCGAGCTCCCCCCACACCGGCGAGCCTCTCAAGGTCACCGTCAAGCGCACCGCCGACGGATACGGATCGAACTGGCTGTGCGACAACATCACTGCAGGGCAAACCCTCGAGGTGCTGCCCCCGGCGGGCGTGTTCACTCCGGTCGATCTCACCGAGAAACTCGCACTGTTCGCCGGAGGCAGCGGTATCACGCCGGTGTTGTCCATCCTCGAGTCGGCTCTCCACAGCGGCAATCGCAACGTGGTGCTCGTCTACGGCAACCGCGACGAGAAGTCCGTCATCTTCGCCGAGAGGCTGCGCGAACTCGCCGCCCGGCACGCCACTGCCCTCACCGTCGTGCACTGGCTCGAGAGCGTGCAGGGCCTGCCGACGCCGCAGCAGCTCGCGACCCTGGTCTCTACCTTCGCCGATCACCGCGCGTACATGTGCGGACCCGGGCCGTTCATGGATACCGTCCGCGAAGGCCTGCTGCTGGCCGGCGTCCCGAAGGACCGCATCCACGCCGAGGTCTTCACCTCCCTGTCCGGCGATCCGTTCGCCGACGTACCTGCCGTCGAGATCGACGAGTCGGACACCGACGCCGCCTCCGTGACGGTGCAGCTCGACGGCGAGGAACACGACCTCGTCTGGCCGCGCAGCGCGACTCTCGTGGACATCATGCTCTCGAAGGGCCTGGACGTGCCCTACTCGTGCCGGGAAGGCGAGTGCGGGTCGTGCGCGTGCACCGTCGTCGAAGGCGACGTCGACACCCCGCCGTCCGCGATCCTCGACGAGGAGGACATCGCCAACGGATACGTCCTCGCGTGCCAGGCCAAGCCGAAAAGCAAGCACGTGCGCATCGACTTCTGACCCCCGACAATGAAGCGTCCCCGGCTGCCGTTCCGCAGCCGGGGACGAGTCGTAGAGGAAGCGGCAGAGCTCAGCGGTTCAGGAGCGCTCGCATCGCGGCAGCCGCGCCTCGGACGAGCTTGTCGCGCGGGAATCCGCTGCGCTTGACCGCAGCCTCGTAGTTGCCGCCGGCGACCCACACGGGACCGTCCTGGAGGCGTTCGAGACCTTCACGCGCAACGTCTTCCGGCTCGGCGACGAGCATCCCCGGGATGTCGAAGTTCAGGCCCGCGCGCACCATCGCCGGGGTGCGGGTGACACCGAGTACCAGTTCGACCACGTGCACGCCGTGCGGTGCGAGCTCGAGCCACAGACTTTCGGCGAAGACGCGGCTGAACGCCTTCGAGGCCGCGTAGATGCTCTGGTGTTCGGCACCCATGTAGCCGGAGAGCGACCCGAGCAGCATGATGCCACCGCGCCCGCGCTCTTTCATCGGTCCACCGAACAGGTGCGACAACTCGATCTGCCGGTGGACGTTGAGTTCGATCACGCCGCGGAACCCATCGAGGTCGCCGGTGACGAACTCGTGGCCGTAGCTGTTCGCGCCGGCGTTGAAGATGAACAGGCCGACCTCGATGTCCTCGGTCGCCTTGCGGATCTCTTCCACGGCATCGTCGTCGAGCAGATCCAGCGCGAGGGTGCGCACCTGCACCCCGTTGCTCCGTGCCTTGTCCGCCGTCTCCTGCAGTGGGCCCGGCTTACGCGCGATGAGCACGAGATCGAAACCCGCGCGGCTCAATTCGTCGGCGAATGCCGCGCCGACGCCTTCGGAGCCACCGGCGATGACGGCCCACGGGCCATAGTACGAGCGGTCGAGATCGAGGGTTTCGGCCATCACTGGTCCTTCGGGAGGTAGTCGGAAGCTGAAGAGGTCACTGCACGATGGGGGCTCGGATCGGAGTGTCGTCGAAGACCTCGATGACCCCGGAAGCAGCCGCCTTGGCGATCGCGGCGTCGAGATGCGAACACGACATCCAGGGCGCGCCGGGTCGCCCGTCGCGCCCGTCGTCGTCCTGCACGACAGGGCAACGACGGCGCGCATCGGTGTTCCACTGGATGGACGTGTGCTCCCAGCTGTTCTTCTGGACGAGCACCTGCGCGGCGCATTCGCCGCAGCGCAACGGTTCCATCCGGTTCTGCATGTCTTTGGCTCCTAGCCCGTCGTGGTGGACTGCTGCGCGCCTGCCTGCTCGTCGAGGGCTGCCTTGCGGGCAAGGTTCTCCTCGACCTCCTTCATCCACGCGGCCACCGGGCGAGTGGTGTCCATCTCGAACTCGAAGCGGTCGGTCATCTCCTGCGCAACGTCCTCGACATCGACATAGAACTGCTCGTACCAGCGCCGCAGCTGGTAGACGGGGCCGTCCTCCTCGCACAGGAGCGGGTTGTCGATGCGGGTCTTGTTGCGCCAGATTTCGATGTCCTGCTCGAAGCCCTTCGCGATGAAGTTCCCGAACTGCTGGGCGGTCTGCAGCGCCTCCTCCCCCTCGAGGCGGTCGGACTTCTTGACGATCATGCCGTACATCAGGACGAACTTGTCCTGGGACACCGGGTAGTGGCAGTTGATGAGGACCGACTCGACGTCGTAACCCTCGTACTGGTAAACGAGATCGTCGATCATGAAGGACGGTCCGAAGTAGCTCGCGTCGGAGCGGCTTCCGAGCATCTTCGGCTGTCCGTCCGCGTGCGGACGAGCGTCCATACGAGCCTGACCCCGCATGAACTGGCTGGCCACGTGGCCTTCGAAGACGTTCTTGAAGTAGACCGGGAAGGAGTAGTGCACGTAGAAGAAGTGCGCCATGTCGACGATGTTGTCGATGATCTCGCGGCAGTTCGTATCGACCTCGGTGGTGTACCAGACCCAGTCGGTCCACTCGTCGCTCGTGGCGCCCTCGATGTGCGGGATGGTCACGTCCGCGGGCGGCGGGTTCCCCTGGGGGTCGTGCCACACGAAGAGCATGCCGTCCTGGTCGAGAGTGTGCCACGCGCGGGTCTTGGCGATCGGAGGAACACGCCGCGCGTACGGGATGTTCTTGCAGCGCCCGTTGCCGCCCCAGCGCCAGTCGTGGAACGGACACGCGATCTCGTCGCCCTTGACCGTGCCCTGGCTGAGATCCCCACCCATGTGCCGGCAGTACGCGTCGAGGATCTTGATCTCGTCGTTGCTGTCGGCCCACACCACGAGCTTGGTCCCGAATGCCTCGATCGAGTGCGGCTTGCCGTCCTTGAAGTCCTTCGACAGGCCGAGGCAGTGCCAGCCCCGGGCGAAGCGGGCGGGAGCCGACCCGGCGACGATCTCGCGGATCTCGGATTGTTCGGAAGTGCCGATGCTCACGGTCGTCCGTCCTTTCGGGAGGGAAGCGTTGAGGAGGTCAGGCGGCGGAGTCCGCTGGAGCATTCCGTCGCGATACGACCGAAACGCTAGGTGATCGGTATCACCCCTGATGAGGCCATCTCACTGGTCGAGACCTTCCGATGTCGTGAGACCGGGCCGGACCGCGATCATGCGACCGGCGCAGGTTCGGGGGTCGGCAACAGGGCCGCCCGGCCGTTGGCCACGAACTCCCGCTCGATGCGTGTGCGTTCCGCGTCGCCGAGCAGGACGTACTCGGAGGTCCGTCGGACACGCACGTAGACCGTGTCTGGGGTGTTCCACGCGACCGCCCGCAGCGGGGCTTTGTTCACCTTGTTGCTGCCCGTCAGCGGGATCTGCGCGGTGACGCGCACGAATCGCGGCCACCACTTGTCTCCCATGTCGGGCTGCTCGGCGAGGGTCGCCCCGAACACCGCCGGGTCGAACTCCGCGCCGGGCTCGAGTTCGACGGCGCACATGACCTGATCCCCGGTCGTGGGATCGGGCACGGCGAAGACCGGGGCGGACAGGATGCCCGGCACCCGCAGGATGATGCGCTCGACGGGAGTGGCGGAGAAGTTCTCGCTGTCGACGCGAAGCCAGTCGGAGGATCTTCCGGCGAAGTAGAAGAAGCCGTTCTCGTCGCGGTACCCGAGGTCCCCCGACCAGAAGTCGTCGCCCTTGACCCGATCGGCCATCGCCTCGGGATTCTTGTAGTAGCCCTCGAAGGTGTGGGCGGCACCGCACGCGACGATCTGTCCGACGGCGTCACTGTTGAGGAGGCGACCGGTCTCGTCGAAACGGGCGCGGGGGCACTCCTGCCCGGTGTCCTCGTCGAAGATCCGGACATCGACGCCTCCGACGGCGACCCCGAGCGATCCGGTCGGGGTGTCGGGGGTGCGGTTGATGCGGAAGACGCCTTCGCTCATCCCGTAGCCTTCGACGACCGTGCAGCCGAAGCGTTCGGAAAAGCGGGCCACGTCGGCTTCGGATGCCTCGGTGCCGAACGCGAGTTCGAGGGTGCTCGCGCGGTCGCGGGGGTCTTCCGGCCGGCTGAGGATGTACGACAGGGCCCGGCCCACGTAGTTGACGAAAGTGGCGCCGTAGCGGTGGATGTCGTCGGAGAACCGGCTCGCGGAGAACCTCCGGATCATGCAGACGGTCGCGCCGGCCCGCATGGCCGTGCCGAGGTTGAGCATGAGTGCGTTTCCGTGGAAGAGCGGCATGCACAGATAGGCGACCGAATCCTCGCGCATGCCAACACGTTCGGTGAGCGGACCGAGGAGGCGTGCGAGCCGGCCCTGGCCGACGATCACGGCCTTCGGAGCGCCGGTGGAACCGGAACTGAACAGCAACAATGCGATGTCGTCGGTGGACGGGATCGTCTCCGGCAGATCCGCACCGCGGAACGGCGCGAGGAACTCCGCGTAGCGATCGTCGTCGATGTCGAGGATGCGGTCGGCCGGCAGTCCGTGGCCGGTGTCCTCGAGCAGATGGGCGAGGCGGGATTCGGTGACGACGAGGTCGATGTCCGCGTGCGCGATGTCGCGGGCGATCTCGGGGCCGCTGCGGCTGGCGTTGATGCCCACGACGGCTGCTCCGGCCAGGGCACCGGCGCCGATCCAGAAGACGAAGTCCGGGACGTTCTCGAGCAGCACCCCGATGTGGCGCTGCCGATCTGCGGGAGCAGGCACGGTCGCGACGATCGCGGCGGCACGATCGGCGCTTTCCTGAACCACCTCGCCCCAGGTCCACTGCTGGTCCTCGAAACGCAACCCTACCTTCGGGTCACCGTGACGAGCGCGCACTACTTCTGCGAACGTGTCCAAGTCTTTCCTCCAGACGGTTGTGGCGATCAAGCAAAAACGGCGCGACCGCCGGACAGGACGGCGCCGGTCGCCGTGACGACGTCGAACCGGACGTCCACTGCGTCACCCCAGGCGCGGACCTGTGCCGCATCGCCGGGGAAGACGGGGGCCGCGAAGCGCCCGAACAGCGTCTTCAGGTCGGCGGGGTGCCCTCCGAGCATGTCGGCCAGAGGCAGGGTCGCGGCCGCCAGCGTGCACAGGCCGTGCAGGATGGGGCGGGGTTGTCCGATGCGCGCCGCAGCCTCGGGATCGATGTGGATGTGGTGCCGGTCGCCGGTCAGCCGGTAAAGCGCCGCCTGGTCGGCGCGTGTGGCGAGCGTGCCGACCACGTCGGCATCCCCCTCCGGCGCGGACGGCGCCGACGGTCCGCGCTCGCCGCCGAAACCTCCCGCTCCCGGTGCGAACAACGACCACGTCGCGATGAAGAACTCGCTCTCGACGACGACCTCGAACACCGCTGCCCGGCCCTTGT
Source organism: Rhodococcus sp. GQ147 (assembly GCF_059759155.1). NCBI lineage: Bacteria > Bacillati > Actinomycetota > Actinomycetes > Mycobacteriales > Nocardiaceae > Rhodococcus > Rhodococcus sp. GQ147. Next base: position 10,604 of record NZ_JCAXDU010000003.1, on the reverse strand, counting down.
CCCAGACCTCACCGACGCGCGCCGACATCGCGATCTCCCCGGAGCGTGGCAACGGTGCGAGCACCTCGAGGCTCTGGGAACCGTGGAGCGCGGTGGCCGTGTCGAAGGCACCGAGCGCACCGAGCGCATCCGGTGCCCACTGGGCCAGCGTCAGGGCGAACGTCGGCAACACCCGCAGCCGGTCCTCGAACACGAGATCGAGGTCCGCCGCGCCGGCGCCCACCGCGAGCGCGTACAGGATCGCGTCCCGCTCGTCGTAGCGGATCGTGCGGGCACCCAGGTCGTGGCCTCGCCACTGCGCGGGCGTCGGCGTCGTTGCGGTCATTCGTCTTCGGTCCTTTCTCACAGGGGCGCCGGGCGGCGGCCCGACGGAGACAGGACCTCGCTTTTCCACAGACGCCCAGGTCACAGGCTAGGGAGAGCGATGGTGACCGTCACCGCCCGTCCCACTCACCGGTACATTCGAAGTCGGGGTGACCCGTCGTGAGATTCTGGCGGTACGCACTCGATGGAGGAGGGGACGTCCGTGAAGCGTGCAGGGGCACCGGTGGGATACAGGCGATGACCATCCCCTCCGATCCCTCCCATTTCCTCGATCAGCTGGTATCGCGACTCACCGGTCCGGGTGGCGAGTTCGAGATCGTCGTGCAGGACGTCCTGGGCACCGAGATACCCGTCATGCGCAGACGCGACGTCGCCGTGGCGGATCTGCTCTCGCAGTCCCTCGCCTGGGGCGACCGCGAGTATCTGGTCACGACCGATCAGCGGATCACCTTCGCCCGGAACGCGCGCATGTCGTACGCCCTCGCCGCGGCGCTCCACGAGCGGTACGGGGTTGGCGTGGGCGACCGGGTCGCGATCCTGTCGGCGAACCGGCCCGAGTGGGTCACCGCCTTCTGGGCGACGCAGGCCCTCGGTGCGATCTCGGTGGGCCTGAACGCGTGGTGGGTGCAACCGGAACTCGAATTCGGTATCCGTCATTCGCGACCCCGGGTGCTCTTCGTCGACGGTCCGCGCGCTGCGGCCGTGGCCGGCATCGACCGTGCGCAGACGGTGGTGCTGTCGATCGAGGAGGATCTACCGCGCCTCATCGCCGAATTCGACGGCGCGCAGCCGCCGTCCCCGAGAGTCGCCGAGGACGATCCGGCCGTCCTCCTGTACACCTCGGGCACGAGCGGGGATCCGAAGGGTGCGTTGCACTCGCAGCGGAATCTGCTGGCAGTGGTCGACTACCACCGGTACCTCGACGCGATCGCGACGATCTGGACCGGCGGCACATACGACCGGTCCGCACCATCGGACTCCCGCTATCTGCTGACGTCCTCACTGTTCCACATCACGAGCCTGCACAACACGATCGTGCCGCGCCTGGCCACCGGCAGCACCGTGGTGATGAACCAGGGCTGGTACGGCGTGCGTCCCGTGCTCGAACTCATCGAGGCGGAACAGGTCACCCACTGGATGGCCGTGCCGTCGATGGCGGCGCGGATGCTCGAGGACGAAGATCTCGACAGATACGACCTCACCTCGCTGAGCCGGTTCACCCTGTCCTCGGAACCTTCGACGCCGGAGTTCAAACAACTTCTGCGCGAAGGGCTTCCGTTCGGCAAGCACGCCATGGTCGACAGTTACACCATCACCGAGTGCAGCACGTCGATCGCTGTGGCCTCCGCCGCCGAACTCGAGGAGTTCCCCGGCACGGTGGGCGCGCCGATCATCACGGTGAGCCTCGAGATCCGGGATCAGAGCGGCGCCTGGCTGCCCGACGGCCGCGTGGGCGAGGTGTGTGTGCGCAGCCCCTTCGTCATGCTCGGCTACTGGGACGACGAGGCGGCGACCGCCGAGGCGATCACTCCCGACCGCTGGTTGCGCACAGGTGATTTCGGCGTGGTCGAGAACGGCCGTCTGCGTCTGGTGGGCCGGCGCGCCGACCTCATCCACCAGAACGGCGAGAACGTCTACCCGTCGGAGGTCGAGCGCGTCCTGGCCCTGCACCCGGCGGTCCGCGAATGCATGGTGACCGGCGCGCCCCACCCGGAATGGGGCCAGGAGGTGGCTGCGGTGGTCGTGCTCGTCGAAGGCTCCACGGTCACCGTCGAGGAATTGACGACCTTCGCATCCGAGCGTCTCGCCTACTTCAAGGTGCCGACGCAATGGACGCTGACGTGCAACCTGTTGCCGCGCAACGCCACCGGGAAGATCATCCGCAAGGGCTGGCGCGACACCCACGGCCACTGGTGACGACGGATCTGCACATCTACGGCCGGAGCAGGCGCTGCAGGGCGTCGCGGAGCGTTTCCTGTTCGAGCACGGGGTCGAAGGACGTCTCGGCGGCGACGACGCCGAGGTAGCCGTCGAGCAAAGCCTGTAGCCAGGTGACGAGCCGATCCGCGGGCAGGTCGGTCCGGATCTCTCCGGCCTGCTGCGCGAGCCGCACCCAGGGAAACAATCCGTCGCGCAGCGCGCGGGCGTCGCGGTCGAGAGCAGCCGCGATCTCCGGCCGGGTCATCACAGCCCCGACCGCTCGGACGAAGCCGGCCGTACGGGGATCCGACGCATCCTCTGCTGCCCGAACGGCGTATTCGTCGAGTACACGGGTGGCGTCGGTTCGCCCGCTCTGCGCCTCGAACCACGCCACGCTTTCGGCTGTGCCCAGTTCGAGAACGGCCACCATCAGCGACAGTTTCGTGGGGAAGTAGTGGAAGAAGGTTCCGGACCCGATGCGGGCCTCGCGGCAGATCGCGGCCGTGGTCGTGCCGTCGTAGCCGTGTCGGGCGAAGCAGGTCAGAGCTGCGTCGATGATCCCGAGGCGGCGCGCCTCGTGCCGGACCGGATCGACCGTACGTGCCATGTCCCCGGCTCCCTGGATGCCATTGATGGAGTGTCCGCTCTATTATTACTGTATGCCGAAGACTTCGGAGCGCTGGCTGCTCACCTGGGAGAGCGCCGAGCACGCCGTGGAAATCGACGATGCCGGGCTGGGCCGCAGGATCACCTGGACGATCGACGGCGAGGAGATCGCCACGAAGAAGACCTCCGACGACAAGGTCGTCCTCGACGGGCACGAACGCGGCGCGATCGCCGTCAGGCTCCCCACCTTCATCGGACCGGCCCGACGAGTCACCTGGTGGGACGGCGACACCGAACTCGGTGCGGCAGCAGCCGCCCTCACCGGCATCGGCGGGGTCGACCTCGACCCCGAGCCCGGATCCAAGGCGGCTGTTCGCGAGGAATGGATCCGGGCGCACCCCCGGAAATACGCCGCCCAGCGCACGGCGGTCGCCGTAGCCGGGGTCGCCGTGCCGCTGATCGTGCTCTGGCTGCTCGCACAGATCCCGATCCCCGAAATCGATTGGCCCGACTGGGATATCAACATTTCCTGGCCGGACATTCCGTGGCCCGACATTCCGTGGCCGACCATCTCCCTGCCGGAATTCTCCCTGTTCGACTTCACCGTGCCCGAGTGGGTGAAGGCCGTCGCAGACAAGGCGAAGTACGTCTGGCCGGTCGTGCTCGCGGCCGTCCTCGCGAACCGGGAGGTCGCGCGCCGCCGGCGCCAGGACGAGCGCAAGCGGCAGACCGACGACCCCCCGACCGACTCGGAGGACTGAGCTCAGCTGAGGCGTTCGAGCACCATCGCCATGCCCTGACCCCCACCGACGCACATCGTCTCGACGCCGAACTGCTTGTCGTGGGTCTGCAGGTTGTTGATGAGTGTCGCGGTGATGCGGGCACCGGTCATCCCGAAGGGGTGACCGAGCGCGATCGCACCGCCCGAGACGTTGAGCTTGTCCTCGTCGATCTTCAGCTCACGCGCCGAACCGAGCACCTGCACGGCGAACGCCTCGTTGATCTCGAACAGGTCGATGTCGTCGATGCCCATGTTCGCGTTGGCGAGAGCCTTGCGGGTCGCGTCGATCGGTCCGAGACCCATGATCTCCGGCGACAAGCCCGAGACACCGGTGGAGACGATGCGCGCGAGCGGGGTCAGTCCGAGTTCCTTCGCCTTCGTGTCGGACATGATCACCAGAGCGGCCGCACCGTCGTTGAGCGGGCACGCGTTGCCGGCGGTCACCGTGCCGTCCGGGCGGAAGACCGGCTTGAGCTGACTGACGGCCTCGTAGTTGGTGCCCGGACGCGGACCGTCGTCGGTGCTGACGACCGTGCCGTCGGCGAGGGTCACCGGAGTGATCTCCCGCTCGAAGAAGCCGCTCTTGATGGCTTCCTCGGCGCGGTTGTGCGAGCGCACGCCCCAGCGGTCCTGGTCCTCGCGCGAGATGCCGGTGTGGGACGCGACGTTCTCGGCGGTCTGTCCCATCGCGACGTAGACGTCGGGGAGCAGACCCTCGGTGCGCGGGTCGGTCCACGGCACTCCGCCTTCGGCGAGCTTGGCGGTACGCGCCTGGGCGTCGTCGAACAGCGGGTTCTTGGTGTCGGGCAGACCGTCGGCGTTGCCGGTCACGAAGCTCGACACCGATTCGACGCCGGCGGAGACGAACACGTCGCCCTCGCCGGCCTTGATGGCGTGCAGCGCCATGCGGGTGGTCTGCAGCGACGACGAGCAGTACCGGTTGACGGTCACGCCGGGAAGGAAGTCGTAGCCGAGTTGCACCGCGACCACGCGGGCGATGTTGAAGCCGGACTGTCCGGCGGGCTGGCCGCAGCCGAGCATGAGGTCGTCGATCTCGGTGGGATCGAGATCGGGGACCTTCGCGAGCGCTGCAGCGACCATCTGGGTCGCCAGGTCGTCCGGGCGGATCGACGCGAGCGAGCCCTTGCGTGCTCGCCCGATCGGCGACCGTACTGCGGACACGATTACTGCTTCGGGCATCTTCTCTCCTCGATGATCGGTCGTACTTCGACCCTACGGCCCTTCGACCCTCTGGGTCCGGCGGCTATCCTGTGCTAACTTACCAAGCAATCGCTTGGTTCGGTACAGACGTTAGGAACATGCCATGGGCATCACCTCGACCTCCGACAGCGCCGGTATCACCACGGTCACCGTCGACTTCCCGCCCGTGAACGCTCTCCCCTCACAGGCCTGGTTCGACCTGGCCGAGGCCGTGACCACGGCCGGGCGCAGTCTCGACACCCACGCGGTGATCCTGCGCGCCGAGGGCAGAGGCTTCAACGCGGGTGTGGACATCAAGGAAATGCAGGCCACCGAAAGGTTCGACGCCCTGATCGCCGCCAACCACGGGTGTGCCGCGGCATTCGCCGCCGTCTACGACTGCGAGGTACCGGTCATCGTCGCCGTCAACGGCTTCTGCGTCGGAGGCGGCATCGGCCTCGTCGGCAACGCGGACGTCATCGTCGCCTCCGACGACGCCGTCTTCGGCCTGCCCGAGGTCGACCGCGGTGCACTGGGCGCCGCAACGCATCTCGCGCGCCTCGTCCCCCAGCACATGATGCGCACCCTCTACTACACGGCGCAGAACGTCACCGCGCAGCAGCTCGAGCACTTCGGCTCGGTGTACAAGGTCGTGCCGCGCAGCGAACTCGACGCCGCCGCACGCGAGGTCGCCGAGATGATCGCCGCGAAGGACACCCGCGTCATCCGCCGTGCGAAGGAAGCCATCAACCGCATCGACCCCGTCGACGTGAAGACGAGCTACCGCCTCGAGCAGGGCTTCACCTTCGAGTTGAATCTCGCCGGCATCGCCGACGAGCACCGCGACGAGTTCGTCGCAACAGGAAAGCCGCGCAGCAACAGCTGACGCCTCACACCACCAGGAGTTCGGAACACCATGCGTGACAAGAGAATGTCGCTCGACGACGTGGTCGGCGAGCTGCGCAGCGGAATGACCATCGGCCTCGGCGGCTGGGGATCGCGCCGCAAGCCCATGGCCCTCGTGCGGGCCATCCTCCGTTCGGACGTGAAGGATCTGACCGTCGTCACCTACGGCGGTCCCGATCTGGGCCTGCTGTGTTCGGCGGGCAAGGTGAAGAAGGCGTACTACGGATTCGTCTCGCTCGACTCGGCACCGTTCTACGACCCGTGGTTCTCCAAGGCCCGCACGGGCGGCGAGATCATCGCCCGTGAGATGGACGAGGGCATGATCAAGTGCGGCCTGGAAGCCGCCGCCGCGCGCCTGCCGTTCCTGCCCCTCCGCGCGGGCCTGGGTTCGGCCGTGGTCGACTTCTGGGAGGGTGAACTGAAGACCGTCACCTCGCCGTATCCCGGACCGGACGGCACCGAGACCCTCATCGCCATGCCGGCGCTGAACCTCGACGCGTCGTTCGTGCACCTCAACATCGGCGACAAGCACGGCAACTCCGGTTACCAGGGCGTGGACCCCTACTTCGACGACCTCTACTGCATGGCCGCCGAACGTCGCTACGTCTCCGTCGAGAAGATCGTCGAGACCGAGCAGCTCGTGAAAGAGGTTCCGCTGCAGCAGCTCCTGCTCAACCGCATGATGGTCGACGGAATCGTCGAAGCACCGAACGGGGCGCACTTCACCCTCGCGGGCGACAGCTACGGCCGCGACGAGAAGTTCCAGCGCCACTACGCCGAGTCCGCCAAGGACCCCGAGGCATGGCAGGCATTCGTCGACCGCTTCCTCTCGGGCAGCGAGGACGACTACCAGGCCGCAGTCCAGAAGTTCGCACAGGAGCAGGCATGACCACCACCGAGACCGTGACCCGCGCCGAGTACTGCGCCATCGCATGCGCCGACATCTTCTCGGGTGCCGGCGAGATCATGGCGAGCCCGATGGCGACACTGCCGCAGATCGGTGCACGCCTGGCCAAGCTCACCACCGAGCCCGACCTGCTGATCACCGACGGTGAAGCACTCATCCTCGCCGACGTCCCGGCCCTCGGCGCGAAGGCACCGATCGAGGGCTGGATGCCCTTCCGCAAGGTGTTCGACGTCGTCGCCTCGGGCCGCCGCCACGTGGTGATGGGCGCCAACCAGATCGACCGGTACGGCAACCAGAACCTGTCGGCCTTCGGTCCACTCCAGCAGCCGACACGCCAGATGTTCGGTGTGCGCGGCGCTCCCGGCAACACGATCAACCACGCGACCAGCTACTGGGTCGGCAAGCACTCCTCGCGCGTCTTCGTCGACACGGTCGATATCGTCTCGGGTGTCGGATACGACAAGGTCGATCCCGAGAACCCGGCGTACCGCTTCCTGGACATCGCGCGGGTCGTCACCAACCTCGGTGTCTTCGACTTCGGCGGTCCCGACCACACCTTCCGGGCGCTCTCGTTGCACCCGGGTGTCGAGGCGTCCACCGTCGCGGAGAACACCTCCTTCGAGGTCGCCGGCCTGGACGAGGCGGGCGTGACCCGCGAGCCGACCTTCGAGGAACTGCGTCTGATCCGCGAGGTGATCGACCCCAAGGGTCTGCGCGACCGCGAGGTCTCGCTGTGACCGTCCTGCGCACCGCCCTGACCGACCTGGTGGGGATCGAGCACCCGATCGTTCAGACGGGCATGGGATGGGTCTCCGGTCCCCGCCTGACCGCCGCGACGTCGAACGCCGGTGGTCTCGGCATCCTCGCCTCGGCGACGATGACCTACGCCGAACTCGAAGCGGCGGTCGCGAAGACCAAGTCGCTGACCGGCAAGCCGTTCGGCGTCAACATCCGCGCCGACGCCTCGGACGCCGGTGAGCGCATCGACCTGCTGATCCGCGAGAAGGTCAAGGTCGCGTCGTTCGCCCTCGCACCGAAGAAGGAGCTGATCGCCAAGCTCAAGGATCACGGCATCGTCGTCGTGCCGTCGATCGGTGCTGCCAAGCACGCCGTGAAGGTCGCCTCGTGGGGCGCCGACGCGGTGATCGTGCAGGGCGGCGAGGGCGGTGGCCACACCGGTCCCGTCGCGACAACCCTGCTGCTGCCGAGTGTCCTCGACGCCGTCGACATCCCCGTCGTCGCCGCCGGTGGCTTCTTCGACGGTCGTGGGCTCGCCGCCGCGCTGTCCTACGGCGCGGCCGGCATCGCGATGGGCACTCGGTTCCTGCTCACGAGCGACAGTGCTGTTCCCGATTCGGTGAAGCAGCAGTACCTTTCGCGGGGACTGCAGGACACCACGGTGTCACTCAAGGTCGACGGCATGCCGCACCGGGTCCTGAACACCGACCTGGTGAACAGCCTCGAGAAGTCCACCTACGCGAAGGGACTGCTCGCGGCCGCGCGGAACGCGACGAAGTTCAAGTCGATGACGGGCATGAAGTGGTCGACCATCGTCAAGGACGGCCTCGCCATGAAGAAGGCGAGCGACCGCACCTGGCAGCAGATCATCATGGCCGCCAACACCCCCATGCTCCTCAAGGCCGGTCTCGTGGAAGGCAACACCGAAGCCGGTGTGCTCGCCTCGGGCCAGGTCGTCGGCATGCTCGACGACCTGCCGAGCTGCCAGGAACTGATCGACCGCATCGTCGCCGAGGCAGTCGAGCGCATCGACGCCCTCTCCGCCCTGCGCGATCAGGGGCGTCCCGCCGCCTGATTCCGATTCCCAGCAGATCGAGACCGGTGTTGTTGTCGAGTTTCCGCGAGAAATCGACAACAACACCGGTCTCGATCGGTTCCGACGTGCGCAGACTCCGCCGCGCGTCGCCGGACACAGGCGCTGGGTCGTTCACGATGCCTCCCGCGGTCCGGAAAATCGACCCCACTCCGCCGAAGCCCAAGCCATGGCCCGGTCAGGAAGATTCCCGATACCGCGTGACAACAGTTCGCCGCTGTTTCAGTGAATTGCGCTCGGCACGGAGCCAGGCAGGGGTATCAGTGTCCCGTTGCGCACGGCACAGGCGCGGTCGACGAGAGTCAGCCGGCTCAGGTCGTGAGTGACCATCACGATCGCCACATCCCGATCCCGGCTCAGATCGGCGAGCAGGGCCACGACCTCGCGGCTGCGGTTCTCGTCGAGGGCCGAGGTGGGCTCGTCGACGAGCAACACCGAGGGGTCGTTCATCAGTCCTCGCGCGATCGCAACCCGTTGCCGTTGCCCTCCCGACAGTTGGTGGGGACGCCGGTCCAGGTGCCCGTCGAGACCCAATGAACACAACAGGTCCGTGGCACGGGCACGACTCTCGCGGACCGAGTCGCCCGCGAGATGGGACATCATCTGCAGTTGTTCGACTGCGGTCAACGAGGGCAGCAGGTTCGACTGCTGGAACACGAATCCGAGCTTCTCGCGTCGCACGGTCGTGCGCTCGTCACGGTCCAGTCCCGTCATGTCGCTGCCGTCGATAACGACACGACCCGAATCGGGGGTGATGAGAAGGCCGGCGACAGCGAGCAGGCTCGATTTGCCGGACCCGGACGGACCGGTCACAGCCACGAATTCGCCGCGTCGGACCTCGAAATCCACGTCGTCGAGGACGCGTCGATGCCCGTCACCGTCGGGATAGCTGAGGACGATGTTGCGTAAGCAGATACTCATGTCGAAGTCCTTCGTTCTCGGTAGATGACTCATCGAGCGGCTGCAAGGGCAGCGAGCGGGTCGACCTTGGCGATACGGACCAGGGAAGCAGCCGCGCCGATCATGCCCGTCACAACGAGGGCGAGGAACGGAACCACGGTGGTGGACATCGTGAGCGAGAACGGAACCGACTGCGAGGCTGCCGTTCCGAGACCGGCTGCGGCCAGGGCTCCAAGTCCGGATCCGAGTACCAGCACGATCGAGCTCTGCCCGAGTGCGTCCTGGAGCAGATAGCGGGTGGAGGCACCGACAGCCTTGAGCACAGCGAGGTCCTGGCCGCGCTGGATGGTCCATACCGTGAAGAAGGCCCCGACGACCAAGGCGCTGACGATCATCAGCATCGTCTGCATCAACAGCAGCGATCCACGCTCGGAGGTGTACGACCCGATCGCGTTCAGCGCACCGCGGCCGTCGGTGACGGCCGTCCCGGTCGCCTCACCGACAGAATCGGCGTCGAACCCTGCGGAGGTCCGCAATGCAACGACGGTGCCGTCACTGCCACCGGCCGACGGCAGTGACATCCATGCGTCGTGGTCCATCCAGACCACGGGCTGATGACTGTAGAACGAGTCGTCGACCAGAGCGGTGATGGTGAATACCTTTCCGCTCATCGAAATCCGGGTTCCGTTCGTCCATCCGTTGTCATTGGCGAGGTCGGCGTCCACGGCTACCGAGCCGGCACCGAGCACGACCGGAGCGGCGAAAGAATGCCCGTCGACGCCGAACGCAGAAGCGGCAACTTCTCGACCGTCGACGCTGATCCGAGCGGGTGCCACCCCGATGATCGACGCAGCATCGACACCGTCGGCCTCCGCAAGTTCCGCATACTGCCGCGTCGTCACGGTCGACTCGGCGAACGAGACCGAGCGGCCATCGGGGGGAGCACCGAATGCGAAGTGGTCGGCGCCGATGTTCTCGATCGCAGCGATAGACCGATTACCCAGTCCGGAGGTCAGCCCCGACAGCGTGACCACCATCAGCGAAATGAGGAACAGGGCCGAGGTCATCAGCGTGAAGCGACCTTTGGCGAACCGGAGATCACGGAAAGCGAGGAACATGCATCTCAGTGTCGTGCAAGGCAACATTCCCGGCATCGCGCATTGGTTGGGTTCGCTGATCCATCGAAAGTTGGAGGTCGTCGATCGGTGCGGTCGACGGCATAGTGCGGT
>NZ_JCAXDU010000038.1:0-10978 GCF_059759155.1 Rhodococcus sp. GQ147 | reverse complement strand
GTTCGGTTCCTGACCCCTGAAACACTCTGTCGCATAACAAGACATCCTCGCCGCTGAGTCTGCGCGGACACCCTCTTCCTCACGCCGAGCGGACGTCTTCCCACCTCTGTTCGGGACAGCAATGATGCCGTTTGTACCTCGTCGTCGTGCACGGACGATGTTGCAAAATAGGACACTCGCTGCGGCATCCGACGCCCTACCGTTCTCGAGTACGTATTCCATGAGGAGTACGCGCGTCGTTTCATGACCGTATCCCCCGAGGAGTGACCATGGCCCTGTTCGCTGTTATCTGGTCGTACACCACTGACGCATCCGTCAAAGAGGCCGCCCATGCCGACCACCTGGTCTTCGTCAAGGACGCGGCCGCCAAAGGCGTGCTACAGGAAGCGGGCGCCTGGGCCGACGGAGCCGGCGCCCTGCTCGTGTTCAAGGCGGACAGCGAAGACGACCTGCAGGCCCTGCTCGCCAAGGACCCCTATGTCACGCAGGGTGTTGTCGTCGACCAGACCATCTACCAGTGGAAGCCCGTCATCGGACCCCTCGTGGGAATCTGACGATGAAGCGGCATGCCTAGCTTCTGTTGGTCACAGCATGCAGCATTTTTGCAGTGGACCAGACGATGGGACGCACAGAGTGTGCATTCGACGAAGGCGCGGATCGTATGTGAGGCCAGGAATTGCGTCACGTGACGTCCTGAGGCGCCCGTCGATACATGGTGGAGTGAACGCGCAGACGGAGATGCAGCCGGCCGATCGAGTGCTCGCTTGATCGGGTCCAACCAAATCCACGGGTTCGAGAGACAATCAGCGCAGGGTGAGACTGTCGATCCACACAACCGACGTGTCAACGGAAACCGGTGTGACACGGCACTCTTGGAACAGATTTCTTTATCCTTGACGTGGACGCTACGCCGGAAGTCAGCCACGACTGTTCCCGCGCCCTCACACTCGGTTTCTATGCCCCCACCGCCCTTCAGAATGTCGCGCCCAGCGATCGCCGGGTCCTCGAAGCCTTCGGGATACCTGGGCGGGAGATCCGGGAGGCTCTGGCCAACGGAAACTGGACGTGTTCAGTAGGTGTGCGCGGATGGTGCACGGCGAGGCCTTGGCCACCCAGCACATGGTCGAGACTCGCGCAGGAACTGTGCTCCACGCTCCGAAGCCGCTGAACGAGCATCCAGAAATGATGGGGTGGCAATGTCGCGCAGTAGTGAACAGTACTGTTACATATATTGATTGAGCAGGTATCTTCCGTCGACAGTCATGCGGTCCAGAAACAGCGAGCTACCTGTTGACGGTTCGTCTCATGAGTATCCACCGAAAGCCACGTGTCGGCCGATGGTGCGTATGCGGCATGGGCGAGGCGGCGTGCCTCCGCCACTGGGCACGGGCAGATCCCACCTGCTGCCTGCGCTCGGGCTGCCGGGACCCTGCTTCGGTGATCAAAGGCGATGATCGAAGCAGGGTTCTCCGTCCTCGATAGAACACCCCCTTCGCTGGCGAGCTGTTTGCAGTATGTCGACGTAGCGACGGATCGCCGCAGTGCGCGCTGTGGTGTTCGTAGTGGCCCATCCACGACGGGAATCGCTGACGCCGGTCAGAGTCGTCCTACCGATACCCATCGAAGTGTACGTTGCTGTCGTCGGCTCCGTATCGATGTGCTTACCCGGATCCGGCTTCATATCTCCAGTGAGAGAACGTATTCGCGCCGATTCCAAGGAGATCGAACACAGAGTGATCCGAGCTCGCCGTCCCGTTGCCGGAGATGGCGCTGAGTCAGTAACGACAGGAGGTCGTCCACACGATCATATGACAGGGGTCGTAGTGAAGGAGTAGATGCACGATGACCTTGTCCGGTCCGAACCTCGGGGTAATGCCTTCGGTTTGTCGTTCTCAACCTGAGTCCGGTTCCGACACCGCACCTGTCCATACGGCGGCGTCCCAGCGGAGCAGGACGGACGCCGCGGACCCGCGCACAGTTGTATCGAACATCAATCCAGGAGAAGCTGAGTCGAATTCGGATATTCGGCGAGAGTCGGAGTTCGATGCTGCAGGGTTTGTCGAGTTCGCCGAACGTCACCTCGAGTGGCTCGATCGGGTCGACAGTGCCGAAACCACAGCATGGCGCGAGGTGAGGTCCCGCGGTGGTCGGATATACACGTGTGTGCCTATGAACCCTGATGCTGAAGTCACCGAGCCGATCTGTATCGACCTTTTCAATGGGGACTTGTTGACATCACCGGCGCGTGAACACATTCAGGTTGCCACTTCTTCGCCGGCGATCAGGAAAACCTACGATCGCTGTGTCGCCACGATCGAGGCCGAACTTCCAGCCTATGACGTGCCCGATGCACTCGGGTTCTCCACGATACTGAACACCTATTTCGGGTACGCCTGTCAGACCGACCTGATTTCCCTCCTCGCGCGTATCCCACCTGCAGTGCGCCCGAATCCCGCATAAGCACCGGGGTCGACTCGGCCGAGATCAGCCCTTGGACCCGATACTTCTGCGGCAGTCCTACTCACATTGCCGGGCTGCCCTTGTAACCGACGTTCGCAGTCGCGACTACCGAAGTCGACTTGCCGTCGTGAAACTCCTCGAGCGTGGTCACATTGCACGCCATGTACAGGGTGCGGAGATCGTCACCGCCGAATGCACAGGTGACCGACCAGGCCCCATCGATCGCAACCCTGTCGGTGATCTCTCCTCCCTCGACAACTCGGTAGAAGCCACTGTCCGACTCGAGGGTCAACGCGTTGCCGAACCACACACCGCCGTCAGCGTCGAGTGCGATGCCATCCGGGTGAACGGAATCGTCGAGCTGGGCCCAGATTCGTTCGTTGGCCAGGCTTCCGTCTTCCTGGATGTCGAACGCCGTGATGCAGTGCCGCCATGTCTGGGCGGTGAGAAGAACTCTGTCCGGGGTGATCGCCATGCCGTTCGGGAACAGAACTTCACCACCGACGGGGTTGACGGAGCCGTCTGCGGACACATGGACCAAGCGTGTTGTCTTCGGGTCTTCCTCCCCGAGAGCGAAACCGAAGTTTCCGACGTACGCATCACCTTTGCCTGTGACGATCATGTCGTTGCCGATGCCGCCGGCGTACTGGCTGAAGTCAGCGTGCACCGACTGTGTACCGTCAGGCTCGATCCGCACGACGGTTCGATCCATCTGTGACACGACGAGGACCGAACCGTCATCCAGGAAGCCCAGTCCCGATGGCGAGCCTTCGACCTCGACGACGTCGGTGTACGAACCGTCGGCGTTGAACGTCTTCACCGTCTTGCTGAAGAAATCACTGGCCCAGAGCTTGCCATGGTGCCAACGAAGACCTTCGAGGAACTGGTGACCGGTCGAGAAAACGGCCGAGCGGTGCTCTCTCATGATGTTCTCCATCCCGCCGCGAGGGATTCGCGGCGATGGTCATTGCTCGAGGAATGAAGGGTGCTTGTGTCCGGTGTGTCGGGTCCACTCAACGGTGGGCTGTGCCTTTGGCGCGGTCCGCCGCGAGCTCCCGCAATTTGAACTTCTGGATCTTCCCGCTTGCCGTCCGCGGCAACTCGTCGACGACGATCAGGCTTTCCGGGAGCTTCTGCCGTGCGATGTTGCGTTCGATCAACCATCCGGTGAGATGCTCGAGCTCGATGTCGACTTCGGCCTCCGGTACAACGATCGCGCAGACTCGTTCTCCGAGGACGGGATCCGGCGATCCGACGACCGCGACGTCGGCAATCATCGGATGGGCGAATAGGTGGTCCTCTACCTCTTTGGCACTGAGATTCTCGCCGCCGCGGATGATGATGTCCTTCTTGCGGCCGACGATCTCGAGGTAGCCCTCGGTGTCGAGACGTCCGAGGTCACCGCTGCGGAACCAACCGTCCGCGGTGAACGCACTGTCGTTGAGCCGGTTGTCGAGATATCCGAGGAACATCTCCGGCCCGCGCAGCAGAATCTCGCCGGGAATCCCTGGGGTCACGTCCTGCATGTCGTCGTCGACAATTCGGATCTCCGCAGACTTGATTGCTCGGCCATCTGTCGTTGCTCGTTTGGTCAAGGGATCGTTGCGCTTGCCGGCCGATGCCGTCGGAAACTCCGTCGATCCGTAGACACGCGCAACCAGTGCATCAAGGGTGTCGGTGGCCTCGATGACCAGGTCAGGGGGAACATCGGCGCCACCACAAAGGAAGTTCCTCATCGAGGAGAGGTCATGTGACGAGCCGGACGGGTCGTGGACGATCCCGTGCAGGAACGGAGTCGCAGCGACCGTCGTGGTGCAGCGGTACTCGTCGATCAGACGCATGCCCGCCTGCGGACTCCAGACATCGAGCAGTGCCACGCCGCTGCGCAGCATCGGTGGTAGCTGGATCCCGTACAGGATTCCGGTGATGTGTCCGACCGGCGACGGCATGAAGATCACATCGGATTCGCTCAGTTCGAGAAGGTCGGCGATGCTGCGGTTCTCGTAGTTGAGAGTGTTGTGGCTGTGCATCGCGCCCTTGGGATCGGATGTGGTTCCCGAGGTGTACAGCAGTAGCACCACATCGTCCGGTGAGCGGTCGACACGGTTCAGCTTTTCCGCACCGTCGACGAAGGCGTCGTACCGAATGCCGCCGGCTGGGCTCCCCTCACCGACTACTACGACGGTAGGTGGTTCGTCCAGTTCACGAGCGATCTCGCAGGCCATCGCCGCGTAGTCGAAGTTCCGGAAGACCGACGGGACAAAGACGATTCTCGAAGCAGACTGTCGCAGAATGAACGCGGTCTCGGTATGCCGGTAGATCGGGATGATCGGGTTGCTCACAGCACCGATACGTATGGCAGCCAGATGGACCACGCACGCTTCGATCCAGTTCGGTAACTGCCACGAGACGACATCGCCAGGCGCAATGCCATGCGCTTGCAAGGCGCTTGCCAACGCGTTCACTGCTGCGTCGAACTCGGCGAAGGTCAACGATCGGGTTGGCTCGGCGAGTGCCATCCGGTCCGGTACCGCGGCGGCTGCGGTCGCCAGATAGTCGTCGATGAAGGCGCCGTCCCAATCCCCGGACGCCACGTAGTCGCGAGTGGGAGCGACATTTCCACCTCGTGGGATCATCAGACCGCCTTCGCCGTGCTTGCGTGTTCTGTGGTCTGCGCCAATGCTGCCGCACCGACCATCTCTTCCAATGCCCGGGTATCGCCGTACCAGGGCCGTAGGGCGAGCGCTCGTTTGTAGAACCAGTGCAGATCGACCTCGGCGGTGAATCCGATTCCACCGTGCACCTGGATCGCGTCCTGGCAGACCTCGACGGCCACTTTGGAAGCGTGCGCCTTCAGCACGGCTGCGTCGACCGCTGTCGGCGCCTCGCTGTTCACCAAGTCCGCGAGTACGGAATCGCAGAGATTCCGGACCGAGGCGGCATGTACATGCATATCGGCGATGATGTGCTTGATCGCCTGGTAAGACCCGATCGGGCGACCGAATTGCTCACGCTCCTTCGCATAATCGATCGTGGTGCGTAAGCAATGGGCGGCGATTCCACTCAACTCACATGCGACGAGCGTTCTGACCCACGAACGGATCTCTTCGATCAGCCTCGGCGCTGCAGACGGATCAGCGAGCGGCGTGCCGGCGACGTCGTCCAGACCAACCGAGGCGAAAGACGAGAGCGGGTCTGCGTTGGCATCGGCCTGGATCATCTCGAGGCCTCCCGCATGGGGATCGACGAGCCATAACTGCTGATCATCCGAAACGACGACCAGCTGCGTCGCATCACCACCGAACCGAACGAGGTGACAGCGTCCGAAGAGTCTGCCGTTGCGGACGGTGATCGATCCGCCGTCCCAGTCTCCGGTGGCGTGCGGATCGACGAGGGCCAACTGTCCGTCACCGCTCATCGCTGCCTTGAACGCTGCGCGGGCGGTCTCCGGTGCATCAGCGGCCAGAACAGCCGGAAGTAGCGAGTTCTCCAGCAATGGCCCCGGTACCAGGTACCTGCCGTACAGGGTGAACAACGGTCCGAGCGACGCCATCGGAAGCCCCAGCCCGCCGAACACCTCGGGTACAGAGGTAGCGAACACTCCCATCTCGCCGAGAACACCACCGAGCTCGGTGACCCTCCTCTCCGAGAGCACTGCGCGTCGGGTGGCGGAATCGTAACTGCGAGCGAGGAAGTCTTCCAGGCTGTTGGCCAGTTCTGCAGTAGTGGTGTCGTCAGCCACGAGGGAGTCCTAGCAGTCGTTCCGAGATGATATTTCGCTGAATCTGAGAGGTGCCGCCATAGATGGAGGTCGCCCGCGAATAGAGGTGGTCATGTGCCCACCGATCTGATGCCAGCCCCAACGGCCGACTTTCCTCGACGGCCCGGTATGGACCGAGAAGCTCGGCGATCTCCCCGAAAATTATCTGCTCGACCTCGTTGAGCAGAAGCTTGTCGACGGAATCCTCCGGAGTCGGGACCTCTCCCGCAGCGAGTCGCGCGACCGTTTTCTGCGTTTGCGCGCCCAGGACTTTCAATGCAACGTGTGCCTTGCCGATCGCTATGCGTACACGGCGTCCGAGCCCGGTTTCCGGCGCGGGAAGCCCATGATCTCGAAGCGCAGCGACGGCGTCTTCGAACGCGACCTCGTAATCGACTCGCCGGCGCAACGTGTAGGCGGCGCGCTCGATGCCGAGAGTGTGCGTCGCAACAGCCCAACCGCCGTTGAGCTCTCCGACAAGATTCCGCCGCGGAACGCGCACTTCGTCGAAGAAGACCTCACAGAATTCGCGGTCGCCCGTCATCTGCTCCAGTGGCTTCGGCGTGATTCCCGGCGTGGACATATCCACCAGCAGGTAGCTGATTCCGGCGTGCTTGTGTGCCGCAGGGTCGGTACGAACGAGCAGCGCACACCATTGTGCCTTGTGCGCCCAGCTGGTCCATACCTTCTGGCCGGAGATGACGAACTCGTCACCGTCGAGCACGGCCCGGGTGCGCAGCGAGGCAAGGTCCGATCCGGCCCCGGGTTCGGAGAAGCCCTGGCACCAGATGTGCTCACCGGAGAGCAGCTTCGGTAGGAGTTCTTCTCTCTGCCACTGCTGGCCGAACTCGTCGATCGATGGTCCGACGACGTCGAGGCCGATCAGACCGATAGGCATCGGCGCCCGGGCATAGGCCAATTCTTCAGCGAACGCCAGTTGGTGCAGATGGGACAGCCCTTGGCCACCGGCCTCCTTGCTCCAGCTGATGCCCAACCCTCCGGCTTCGAACAGCACTTGCTGCCAGTCGCGCAGAACATCGAATCGCTCGTCGAGATCGAGGGGAACGGTGGGAATGTCCGCGTCGGCCAGCCACGCGCGGACCCCGGACCGATACTCGGCCAGATCCGTCGTCATCTAGGTCACCTGCCCGTGTAGTGGGGAGTACGACGTTCGAGGAAGGCGTTGACTGCTTCCTTGGAGTCCTCGTAACCGGACAGTTCACCGGTGAGCGACTGCTCGTACTCGTAGCCGGACTCGAGGTCCATGTACTCGATGGTGTTCATACTCAGCTTCGCGAAGCGCAGTGCGGCCGGGCTGTGCCGGGCAAGTGAATCGGCGAGAGCCTGGGCACGAGTCATCAGCTCGTCGTTCGAGACGACCTCGACGATCCCACCGAACTTGTAAATGTCTGCGGCCGGCACCATGTCACCGCTCAGATGCATCAAGCGGACCATGCCTTGTGGGACGAGACGCGAGAGATGCTTGGCGCCACCCATAACCCCCACGTTCACTTCCGGCAATGAAAATCGCGCGTTCTCCGCAGCTACGACCAGGTCACACGAGGCTGCAATGCACAGGCCCGTACCGACAGCCGCACCCTGCACCGCTGCCACCGTCGGCTTCGCACTGTCCCGGATCGAGAAAAAGGCCTCGCGTACCTGTTTCATGCGTGCGGGCGAGTTCTCCGGCGACAGGGTCTTGAATTCTTCCAGGTCGTTGCCACCGCAGAAATGCTTGCCGCGGCCTGCGACGACGACGACACGCGCGTCGGGAAGGTACTTGTCGACATTGTCGAAGAACTGCTTCAGTTCGACGTACATGTCCTGGCTGACTGCGTTGGCCGGCGGGCGGTTGAGCCAGACCGTCGCAGTCGCTCCGGACTCCTCGAACTCGATAAACTCGAACGTTTCCATGCTGGTCCATCCTGTTCTGAACACCGTGAGCAAGCCTGCAGCGTCCGACATTAAGTCTATGAATGCTAATCTCTAGTCGGATGCTTGTCTCGTGAGATGAGAGCACATTAGGGACCTTATCCGCATTTTGTCAACGGATACTAATTTTTCACCCCGCGCGGAGCACAGATGCAGTCTGCGTAGCCGCGCATCTCGCTCCGGATCGGAATGCCCGCTCGTGCACCACCTTTCGTCCACAAGTCGCAATACGCACTACGAAGCCGCAGTGCGGCACAGTAGGCAGCGCGGCAATACATGCAGCCCCCGGCCGGGTCGGCCGCTCCTTGCTCGACCGACCCGCTTCACCACCACAACTTCCCCACACAGCGTCATGCACGTCACAGCACGATGTCAAGGGATACTAACTTCAGGCCCCTGTCCTAGTACCACGCAATGGATCCACATACGTCGACGCAGACATCCCGAGCGGCCGGTAAAGCCCCAGCGGCGCCCAACAATCGTCGAGGACTTCTCCCCTAGCAACGATGATTCGCGAAGAAACTCCCCCCACCGGTGACAACAAGTCATCAAATGCTAAGAAGATCTCCTAAACCGACTCGAACCCCTCTCCTCGATCCCGAGAAGTAGGCCGCTCACCGCTCACGCAACGGCACACGGTCAGCATCGGGGAGAGGCGTGTCCTGAGATCGACGCTGGCGGTCTTTACGCGGCAGCCTGGACGATCCGGTTCTCCGCACGCCCACGAGACCGTCGTCCTCGACCCGTCGAGATTTCGGGCGCCTCGTCGTGAACCAAGAATCACTTGTCGGACGCTGCGAACCGATCAGCTTCCATGCGCTCCGAACGATATTGGGAGGCTATGTAAGGTCTCGATGAGGCCGGTCGGTGGGAGACCAACCCTTGACGCATCCGCGATACGCGGCGGGTGCGAAGAAGTTCGGGGCCGGTCGACGCATTCCACCCGGCACCATTACGGGTCGACTCGGCACACCGTATGCGGGTCTCGGGCCATCCCGGTGGACACCGGTCGCCACCTCGAGATCCCCGAGCCGCCTATGAGCTCAATTAAGTTAGCGATGGTTACCATTAGCGAAACGCTGCACCGTCCATACTTCGAGCCCGAGGCCGGCGGCTCCCCGACCACCGTGACCAACGACCGTGCAGAACACCTACATTCACTACAGTCGCATGGACGCGTCGGGAAGGCGCGGGTACCAGATCATCGCGAACACGAATTAGTGATTCTTGACATATTTTGACGACGGGGGCACCATCGTCCCATTCGGAGAGTGCGCGTTAGCGCTCGATGACATTCGTGAACTCGGGACATCGAAGGGTGCCCGCTGCGGCGTCCGACATCGACTTTGTCCAGAGCTGCGATCGATCAGATGAATCGAACAGCCCGAGGCTTCAGATCCAAGGTGCGAAAGGAATACACAATGGTCTCCCTACTCGAGGACACTCGTCCCGTAACCGAGGAGCTCGACGTGCTGGTAGTCGGCGGCGGGTTCGCCGGCGTCTACGCGCTCGAACGCCTGCGCGCGTTGGGGTTCACGGTGAAGCTGTACGAAGCAGGCTCCGAGGCCGGCGGTGTCTGGCACTGGAATCAGTACCCCGGCGCCCGGGTCGATACCGAGGCCACGGCGTACCAGTTTTCCGACGAGCGCATCTGGAAGGAGTGGGACTGGTCGGAGATGTTCCCCGGTCAGGAGGAACTGCAGGAGTACTTCCGCTTCGTGGTCGACAAGCTCGAACTCGGTCCGGAGATCCACTACAGCACTCGCGTGCTCGCAGCCCGATTCGACACCAGTCGCGATCAGTGGGTTGTCGAGTCCCGCAACGAGAATAGCGGTGAGACCTTTCTGACCCGGGCACGGTTCTTCCTTCCGATGCTCGGTACGGGTTCCAAGAAGCTCATCCCGAACATCGCGGGGCGCGACACCTTCGAGGGCGACATCTTCCACACCGCCGAGTGGCCCACGGGCTACGATATGCGCGGCAAGCGCGTCGCGGTGATCGGCACCGGCGCCAGCGGTGTACAGGTCATCCAATCGATCGCCCCTCAGGTGGAGTCGATGACGGTCTTCCAACGCACGCCGTCGATGACGCTACCGATGTATTCGGCCAAGCTCGATCATGCCGCGAACGAGGAGCTACGCAAGAGCTACCCGAAGTTCTTCGAGTTCCGCAACCAGACGTTCGGTGGTCTCGCCTACGACCTGGTCTACAAACCGACAGCCGAGATGACCGACGAGGAGTTCACCGAAGGACTCGAGAAGCTGTACGCCGAAGGAGGCCTACAGATCTGGCTGGGCGGTTACGCCGATCTGTTCTTCGACGTCGAGGTCAGTAACCGAATCTACCGTTTCTGGCGCGACAAGACCCGCGGCCGGATCAAGGATCCCGTCCTCGCCGAGAAGTTGGTTCCGACCGAGCCTCCGTATCCCTTCGGCTCCAAGCGATGCCCGCTGGAATACACCTACTACGAAGCCTTCAACCAAGACAACGTCGAACTCGTGGACGTCAACGACAACCGCATCGATCACATCTACGAGAACGGCATCGTCACCGCTGATGGTGTCGAGCGCGAATTCGACGTCATCGTCCTGGCGACCGGATTCGACTCGTTCACCGGTGGCCTCTGCGACATCGACATCGTAGGCACGAACGGTGAGACCTTCGGCGAGACCTACGCGAACGGTGTTCACACCCTCCTCGGTCGTGCCACCTCGGGTTTTCCGAACATCCTCTTCGTCTACGGACCGCAGAGCCCGTCGGCCTTCTGCAACGGACCGACCTGTGCAGAGCTCGAAGGAGACTGGGTGATCGACTGCCTGGTCAGAG
>NZ_JCAXDU010000037.1:0-13086 GCF_059759155.1 Rhodococcus sp. GQ147 | reverse complement strand
GACCTCGAGGGCAGAGTGTTCACCGGTGTCAGCAACTCGCCCACCGGACAGGTCAGTAGCGCCACACGTTTTCGGTACCACCAGGACAACGCTGTCATCTGGGCCGACTACGACGGCGGAGAGATAGTGCGGGGTTTCCTCGTCGGGACACGTGACGGTGAACGGCTGCACTTTCGCTACACCCACCTCAGTGTCGACGGCACTACCGCGAGTGGAGTCTGCGACAGTCGGATCGAAGTGCTCACCGACGGTCGCCTACGCGTAGAAGAGAACTGGGCCTGGGAATCCCGCCCCGGAAAGGGTACGAGCGTGATCGAAGAAATCCGCTGACCCGTCGGACCCGCTGCATCGACGGACGCCTACAGCACGAACGCGAACCAGTACGGGATGCGCTGCGCTCTGCGTAGATGACACGTCCCCCGCACCCCCGGGTGGAGAGCGCGCCGGCGGACACAGAAACGAGCCCAACCTCGGCGGTGGTCACGGCGTCGAGGACCGTCCCGCGGCCGCGCGGGACGATCCGGCGTCGGTCGCGGCGGGATCAAGGACCACTGCGCGGGGAAGCGGCCGTCGGCGGAGACCCGGATCGACATTGCGATCGCCGGCGCGACCGTCGGACATCGCCTGGCTGGGATGGAGCGAACCGTAAGAGACCGCAGAAGGTTGTCGTGGACGGACCTGATCCCGGTATGGACGACGTCATCGAGTCCGTGATTCGTTGTGGCGGCAGCGCCGGCTATCAGATGGGACTCGACGATGCCGGCCAACTACAACTGACCGCAACGGACAATACGCCCGTCGATCCACCGGTGGAATTCGTTTTCAGTGAGCAGGAACTGTGGGACTACTACGTCAGCTGCACCGCGCCCTCCTCGATCAGCCGGGACACCGTGGGAAACATGGCTCATGTCGATCCCGACTCGTCTCGACGAACCTGCCTGGAAGGCAACGACTCTGAACATGAAATGTGTCATCGCGATCAGCCCCTACGGATTCCACGCCGTGTCTCGATCGACGTGGGCGTGACACTCGTGATTGGTCGAATGTGCGCTGGACTGCCCCGACGGCATGGGCCCCTCCGACGCGGTCGAAGCGGTGTCGTTGCTCAGTTGCATCCGTGATCGCGCAACCATTCCAGTGCGGCCACCTCCGCGCCGTCGCTGGAGGTGCGGTGATCGGCAGCGACGGGTTCCTCGGCGAGATTGACGCCGTCGCGGTCGAAATACGTACTCTCGGTGAGAACCAACAGTGCTCCGTCGTAGAGCGGGTGCACCGAATTCGCTGACGTGTATCCCGCGCTGTCCGCCCCGAACGACCGGGCGTTGTCGAGACCACGGAACGCCGTGAGCACCGCCTCACCACTCGAGACCGTGTCACCGTCCTGGAGCACCACAACAGGCTGATCGGCGATGTTCGCGACAGCACCGACCGAGATGACGGTCCCGCCCATCCCGGCACCGTCGTCGAAGATGGTCACGGGCATGTCCTCGCCCGCGCGGGTGCGAAAGGTCATCGCGGTCCCGTTCGGTAGCAGCGGGGTCAGGCCGGACAACATCGGGTACATCGTGCCGCCGGTGTTGCCGCGCAGATCGGCAATCCACCCGCAGGTCCGATCCGCCGCGCCGAGAATGCCGACCGCCGCGGCGTCGGCGTAGCGCTGCTGCAACTCGTCCGACACCGCACCCAAGGCAGGAATCGTCACGGTGGTGATGCTGTCCACTGTGGTGACCGTAGGTTCGGAAAGCTCGGCGGTGGCAGCCGAGGACGACCGGGCCGCTTTCGCCGGATCGAGGAAGACCGAGTGCTTCCCACCGGCCACTTTCACCGCCGCCGCCAACGGGCCATGCAACTCCTGGATGCTCGCAGCGCCGTCGGCGGCAGCCTGTACGCGGGCCCGCCGCGCGTCCCACTCCAGACCGGTCTCGTAATAGCCGTTCTCCCATCAGGTCCAAAGCGATCTCGGCGTAGCGCTGCGGCGACGGATGCCACCGGCCCGCACTCGGCAGCGTCGTCGCCTGCCGTCGGCTGCGCAGTGAGAACACCGGTGACGACGCCGTGACGCTCGTCCTCGCCGAGTACCAGCAGCCCCGGCACACCCGCCGCTGATCCCTATCTGCCAGGAGGCCCCGTGATCGTAACCGTCGTGCTGATGCTCGGAGCGCTGGTAGCTGCTGGCCGGATTCCTGGGAACCCGCACCGCCACCGACCCCCCCGTTACCTTCTTCGTAGCCCTGCAACACAGGGCGACGGTCGCCAAGTTCGGTATGACTTCTTGCCCCTGTCACTCGAATGATCCGGGGGGTGATGTCGCCGAACCTGGTGACGTCGATGGACCGCTGATAGGGACACGGCCGCCTGCTGTGCCGGGGCATCGGGCAGGTCTCCTCGTAACGTGGGTGCCGGGTATCGACGTCGGATCGGTGACCGTCCGGAGCGGAACGAAAGGCGCGCTTCATGGACCCCACCTACGCCGTGTTCTGCGGCATCGACGTGGGCAAAGGCGAACACCACGCCGTCGGACTCGACCCCGCCGGCACTCGACTGTTCACAAAGCCCTGCCCAACGACGAGACCAAACTCCGCGCTGTGTTCGACCGCCTGGCCGAACACGGCTCGGTGCTGGTGATCGTCGACCAACCGAACACCATCGGTGCCCTGCCGGTCACCGTCGCCCGCGCCTGCGGCCACGCCGTGGCCTACCTGCCGGGCCAGACGATGCGCCGCGTCGCCGACCTGCACCCCGGACAAGTCAAGACCGATGCCCGCGATGCGTTCATCATCGCCGATACTGCCCGGACCATGCCTCACACGCTGCGCCGGGTCGATGTCGGTGACGAAGCCTTGGCCGAGCTCGAGGTGCTCGTCGGGTTCGACGACGATCTCGCCGGGGAGGCCACCCGCATCAGCAACCGTATCCGCGGATTGCTCACCGGAATCCACCCCGCGCTCGAACGCGTTCTCGGCCCACGGATCACTCATCCGGCGGTGCTCGAAATCCTGTCGCGCTGCGGCGGTCCGGTCGGTATCCGACAGGCCGGCAAGCGCCGGCTCACCGCCCTCGCGACCAAGCATGCTCCGCGGATGGGAGCCCGACTGGCCGAGGAGGTCCTCGTTGCCCTCGATGCACAAACGGTGACGGTGCCGGGCAGCAACGCCGCCGAGATCGTCCTGCCGAAACTGGCCGACTCGTTGAAAGAGGTTCTGCAACAGCGCAAGAGCATTGCAGAAGATGTGGAGAGGATGCTCGAAGGCCACCCTCTTTCCCAAGTCCTGATGTCGATGCCCGGCGTCGGCATCAGGACTGCAGCGCGCATCCTGCTCGAAGTCCGTGATGGTTCGGCGTTCGCTTCGGCGGCACATCTGGCGGCCTATGCCGATATCGCTCCGGTGACCCATCGCTCCGGATCGTCGATCCGTGGTGAGCACCCAGCTCGGTCGGGTAACCGCAAGCTTAAACGGGCGTTGTTCTTGTCTGCGTTCGCGTCGTTGCACGACCCAACCAGCCGTGCCTATTACAACCGCAAACGCGCCGAGGGCAAGAAGCACAATGCCGCCTTGATCTGTCTCGCTCGCCGTCGTTGCGACGTGCTCTACGCGATGCTCAAGAACAAGACTTTCTACCGCACGCCCGCTGCTGCCGCCGCTTGACGAATCCATAGGGACACGTTACCGATCCACGTGGCGCCGATGCACGCGGCGAGATCGACCGACTCGTCCGCGACGTGCCCCGGATGCGTCGCCATGGACGAACGCCACGCGGTCGGCGAGACCGAGGCCGACAGCGCGGGCGCGGGCCTGCTCGGTGAAGAGCGTGCTGATGTCCACGCCCGTGCCTGTGAATCCCAGATCACGGTCCCACGTGCAGAGCATCTCGCCCGAGCCGCTGGCGAGGTCGAGTACCCGTGTCCCGGGGGGACGTGGAGTGCCTGTCCGAGGGTGGCGAATTTGTCGGGGGTCAGCGGGTTGTGGATGCGGTGGCTGCTCTCACGGATCGTGAAGATCCATGATGAAATGCCTTCAGTATTTGAAGTTCGAGGATTTTTTGATGGCGCGGATCTGGCGGGAGATCTGCTTGACGCGCCGTTTCGGCTCGGCACGCAGCCGTGCGTCCGTCCGGGAGGCGCAATCGTTGTGACGTGGCATCTGGAGGGCGACTCCGGGTTCACCTCGACTCGCCGAAACGAACACGAGTTCGGCTCGGTTCACGCCTGACTCGGAGTCCTGCAGATTCGGCCGGCTCTTGCATCGAGTTCGGCGAGTTGTGCTTCCAGTGCTCGGTGGGTTTCGGCTCCGCGGGTGCTGAGGTGAACTTCGACCCGGCGCCGATCTTCGGCGCTCACCTCACGATAGACCAGTGTCCGGGAGACCAGCCTGTCGACGGACCGGGTGAGGGTGGCTCCTGATATGGCGGTATGCGACGACAGCTCGGCCATCGATGCGCTTCCGTGGCGTGCGAGTGCATCGAGCACGAGCACATCATCGCAGGTCAAATCGAATTCGGAGCCGATCGACGTGAGCGAGGACACAATGGCTTTGGTAGCCTGCAGTAGCGCAACGACCGCTGAAGGAGAGTCGATGGTAGCGATATCGCCGGAAATCGCCGTTGCTCGGGTCGCCAGCCGATCGGAGTTTCGGGGAGCCACGTGAGTCTCCTGCCTTTTCAGCCCTTCGATCTGTACGAGTGGCGGGACGATGAACCGATGCACCTCCGCCGACATTACCCGAGAGGATCCGATGCTGGCATCTGCGCCACACCGCCGGTCGGAGGTCTACCGGGTCGGCATGGTGATCCCGCTGCAAGGCCCGGGCGGTATCTTCGGACCTTCGTGCATGGCCGTCAGCGAATTGGCTCGACGCGAACTCAATGCGGGAGCCGGGTTCGGCGGCCGTGAAATTCAGCTCGAGTTCATCGATGGCGGTCGCGACCCCCGCGCGGTCACAGCCGAGGTGTCCGACCTGCTCGATGCCGGCGCCCTCGATGCGATCAGCGGATGGCACATCTCCTCGATCCGAAGACATCTCGCGCCCGTCGTTCGTGGTCGGGTCCCGTATGTGTACACCTCGCTCTACGAGGGAGGCGAGGTCAGTTCCAACGTCTACTGTTCGGGAGAATCTCCCGAACAACAGATCTATCCGGCGATGCGGTGGCTGCGCGATCACCACGGTGTGCGGTCGTGGTACGTCGTCGGCGCCGACTATATTTGGCCGTTGCGTACGTATCAACTGATCGGACACTTCGCTGCTGCGCTCGGGGTGGACATAGTCGGTTCGTCGTTCGTTCCGATGGGCCGGGCCGATGACCCGCAACTGCCAGTGATGGCTGCGGAGAGCAGATGCCAGGCGGTGTTGACACTTCTGGTCGGCCAGGACGCCGTGGACTTCCACCGAAATTTCGCTGCCCGCGACCTCCATCACCGCATGCTCCGGTTCAGTCCCCTGATGGAAGAGAACATGCTCCTGGCCGGCGGCGCCGAGACGACCGAGAATTTGTTCGCATCCGCAGCCTATTTCCGCGCCTTGAACACCGAATCCTCTCTGCAGTTCGTCGGCAGTTACGTGAACGCCAACGGCTACGAGGCTCCCGCTCTGAACAACATGGCAGAGTCCTGTTATCAGGGGATCTACGCTCTCAGCCATCTTGCACGCCGAGCCGGAGGATTGGATCCGACCCGCTGTGATGCCCGGATCGACGGGTTGGAGTTCGACAGTCCTCGCGGCGTCGTTCGATTCGAGGGGAACCAAGCGCGGCAGCAGATCTATCTCGCGCAAGCGAACGGTTTGGATTTCGAGGTGGTTGCCGCTCTCTGACCAGCGTGTATACGCGGCCGGATCACCGCTGGGACAACGACAACGCGGCCACGGACACCGTGATTGCACCGATCGCCAGTGGTATCCCCAGGGCGGCGAACTGCCGCCAGGGGACGATGTGGCCGGCTCGGCGCAACTGATCTGCCCACAGCAGCGTGGCCAGAGAGGCCCACGGTGTCACGATCGGCCCGGCATTCGAGCCGATGAGCAGAGCGATCAGGGCTGCACCGGACGCGGCCGCAGGCTCGAGAAGCAAGTAGGCCGGAATGTTGTTGATCAGGTTGCTCAGCACCGCTCCTGTTGCGGCCGACACGAACAGCGTGCCGACGGAGTCGCCCTCCACGTGCGCGAACGCCGCACGAACAAGCTGTTCGACGCCGAGGGAATGAACGACCTGAACCGCAACGGTCAGGCCGATGGCGAGAGCCAGGGCTGTCCACGGGATCAAGCTCGGGCGCAGAGCCGATCGGTCTGTGACCGCGAAGGCTGTCACGAGCACGATGGCCGCCGCCGTCGTCGACCACCAGAAGGGGATCGACGTCGCGAGCAGCGGCAGCAGTATCACCATGACGATCCCGGCCAAGGGAAGCAGCGGGTGCGATGAAGCCGGTGTGCCGGGCTCGCGCGACGCTACCGGGGTTCCGGTGGGTGTGCATATGCGCCTGCGGAACACCATCCAAACGAATCCCACTGTTACCGCGAGCGATGCGGCTGCGGGCATCGCGGCGACTTTCACGTAGTGACTCGTCTCGTCGAACAGTCCCGTCTCCATCGCCAGCAGATTCGTCAGATTGGACACCGGAAGTAGGAGCGATCCGGTGTTGGCGATCCACACCACGGTCAGTGCCAGCGGTATCGGATCGTTGCCGGCCCGCCCGGCGAGCGCCAATACCAGGGGTGTCACGAGAACGGCGGTGGTGTCGAGGGAAAGAAAGATCGTGGACACCACAGACAGCAGCACCACCAGAATCCATAGCCCTGGTCCGCTGGCTGCCCGTCCACTGGCCGCGATTGCGGCGACCCGGTGGAAGACCCCCGCCCTGGCAGCAAGGTTGATCACGGCCTAAATGGTGGCGAGGAACAGCACGATCGGGCCCAGACGGCCGACCAGGTCGACGATCTGAACCCGCGGCGCAAACAGTGCGTATGCGATCAGCATCCCGATCAGTACGGCCGACAGGGCCACTGATCGCATGGGTCCTCCACTGTAGATTGTCAGGTCGTCGTCACGGACGCGCGGTCGCGGGTGGTGGTCGATCGATAGCGGCGCCGAGCATCGGCGACGTGGAGAACGTAAACGATGACGACGACGATCTGCGTGACAGCGACGGCAAGTACCGGCGTGTCGTCCCACTTCCCGGTAAGCATCAGCGCAGCGGGGATGCTCGCAGTGGACAGCGACTGCATGACTGTGAGCATTCCCGTCGCCTTGCCGGCCCATTCCGCTGCGGGGGTGGTCAGGGCGAGGAAGAAGGCGGCGAACAGAACGGCCCATGCCAGCCACAGCCAGGCGAGACGAGCGTCCCCGAGCTGAACGAAATGCACCATCGACAGGAAGAGGGCGACCGCCCCGGCCCAACCGCAGTACCAGCCGAGGCCGGCGCCGGGAGCGTTCGAGAGCGAGTTGATCGCGACCGTGAGGTAGGTGAAGCCGAACAATGCGAACCCTCCGGCCGCCACCGCCGACGCCAGCCCGTCGGACGAGGCACTGTCCGAGGGTAGGAGCAGCACGAGTGCCGTACCGACCAACAGGGCGCCGGTGAGGAGATTGATTGCCACGGCCGATCGCGGAGTGACCCTGTCGAGGAAGACCAATCCGTTGACCAGGAGCACCGCCCCGACGAACAACAGTGCCACGGGGACCATGTGACATCCCTTCGATGAGGAGAGGAAACACCCACTCGAACCGGACGGCCGGGTGCCGTGCCGGAAGGCATCGGCAGGCCGGATATCCGGGTCGAGCAGGTGCAGTGGGTCGAGCAGGCTCAGAGGAGCGCGGGAGGAGTCCGATCCCCCATCGGTCCGCCGGCTTCGATCGCCTTACCGACGTTGAGCACAGTGCGCTCGTCGAAGGCCCGACCGATGATCTGGAGGCCGACGGGCAGATCACCGTTGAAGCCCACCGGAACGGACATCGCGGGCAGGCCGGTCAGGTTGCTCGGGCCGGTGAACCGGATGAACGAGTCGATGAGATCGACCTTCGTTCCATTGAGGTCGGCCTCGGACGATCCGATGTCCGGAGCCATCACCGGCAGGGTCGGGGCGATCAGCACATCGACTTCGGACAGGGCCGCTCCGAAGTCGTTCTTGAGTTGGCGCCGAACCTGCTGCGCCTGAAGGTAGTCCACCGAGGAGAACAGCTCCCCCAGTTCGAACAGGAAGCGGATGTCGGCCCCGAAGTCGTCGGCCCTGTGCACAAGGTCGTTGTGGTGAATCGCTGATGCTTCGGACAGGCTGGTGGCCAGTTCGGCCCATTCCGAGTAGCGCAGGGTCGGGATCTCGACCGTCCGTACCCGGGCGCCCAGAGACACGAGCTCGTCGATCTGGGCGCGTACGAGTCGTTCGATCTCGTTGTCGACGTCGCGGAAGTAATAGTCCTCCTCGATGCCGATCACCAATCCGGAGACATCACCGGTGAGATGGGAGGTGTAATCCCCCACCGGGACATCGACCGCTGTCGGATCCGCACGGTCGAACCCGGCGATCACCTGCAGCATCGCCGCGGCGTCGTCCACGGTCTTGGTCATCGGTCCGATGTGATCCAAAGTCCATGCGAGGGGGAAACATCCGTCCTTGGGGACACGACCGTGCGTCGGCTTGAGGCCGACGATGCCGCAGGCGGCGGAAGGAATCCGGATCGAGCCGGCGGTGTCGGTGCCCAGGGTCGCGTAGGTCATGTGCGCCGCGACGCCCGCTCCCGAGCCGCCGCTGGAGCCCCCCGGCACCTTCGCGGTATTCCAGGGGTTCTGGACGCTGCCGAAGTGCGGACTGTTGTTGTCGATACCCCATGCGTATTCGTGCATGTTGAGTTTGCCGGTCAGCACGGCGCCGGCGTTGCGGAGACGGCGCACCACGGACGCGTCCTCGGTGGGCACGAAGTCCTTGTGGATCTTCGATGCCATCGTGGTGACCTCGCCACCTACATACAGATTGTCCTTCAGTGCCAAGGGAATTCCGTGGAAGACCCCTCGGTAATCGCCTCGGCCGATCTCTTCCTCGGCACGTCGGGCATCGTCGAGGGCGTGCTCGCGGAAACTGATGTAGGCGTTGATCTCCGGATTCAGCGCCTTGGCGTGATCGAGTAGCGCCGTGGTGACCTCGACCGGGGACACCTGCTTGCTCTCGATCAGGGGCGCGAGTTCGGTCACCGACTTGGTGACGAGTTCGTCAGCGGACATGGTCGCCTCCCGGGATATTGCGAACAGAAATGTCCGCGTCGTCGACTGCCACAGCCTCGAGGTCACCGCGTCGCTGAACGATCTCGGCCCACTTGGACTCGAGCGCGGCGATCCGATCCTGCGGCGGGCGTATGCCCTTGCTCGCCAGAAGTTCCTGTACCGACAGTGCCATGACGACACACTCCTTGTGGAAGGGTAACGCTCAGGAGCGGACGCCCCGGAGGAACATATTCACGTGAAATATTTTCATCTGAATGTGTTGCGGAGACCGTATGTGAGCCGCAGCACAATGTCAACGACTCGGCGCATCTGAAAACTCGGTGAGCGTCGGCGTGTGACGGACCGAATACGGGCGAACTCCTGGTAGGTCGGCGATTGCTTACGTCCCTGCCCTTACCAGGAGCCCACTTGCTGGTCCGGTGTTCCCACCCGTCAGCAGTGGGCTGCCGCCACCACCGCTTCCAGAGCCGTGTCCGGCAGCGGCAGCCCCGTGACCACCTCGGCGAGCAGTTGGTCTTCGATTACGCTTCGCGACATCGACTCAGTTCTCCTTCGTGGGGCGGGGTTGCTCGATGGCGGCCGGCGCCGGTGCAGTGGTAGGGAGCCTGATCGGCTGCGGTGGATTCCGAATGACAGTTCCGACATCACCGAGCCCGACAATCACCGATACCGAGTCCGTATCTGCGTCCGAGGCAGAGATACTCGCTTCGACGGCTATCTCGACGGTGACCCCGTCGAGGATTATCTGATCCAGATGTGGCGGGCGACGAGCGTGGGAGCCCCGCGACAGGTCGAACACACGTCGGGTCGGCGACCTGACGCCGCGCGCCGCGGCGTCAGTATCTTCCGCCCGTCACGGTCGCGGTGGTAATGATCTACTGGACGCCATGACGGCACGGGACACTCCGGCGAACCTGACCGAGGCACTGCCGGCCGGTCCGCGCGGTCGTCGTCTTCTCCTCGAATACGCGCAGATCGCCGACGACCGTACCCGCGACGGGCATACGCAGGACTCGTTCTCGTCGGGTGTCTTCTACGCCACCTACCGCATCGACGTGGCACGCGGAACCGCAGGCGTCCTCTACGGGCACGGTGCCGACGGACCCCTCCCGAACATCTCCCCCGGCGACGTAGCGCGACGGTTGGCAAACGTGCCGCTGCCGCAAGTGACGGAAAAGGACCTGCGCACCGTGCTCGCCGCCACCACCGACTCCGCCCGATACTGGCAAGAACCCGACGGCGACGACATTCTCGCTGCGACGGAGCCGATGCGCCCGCAACTGCGACGCATCGCCGAGCACCTCACCGCATCGGAGCACACTCGGTGGTGGACCGCCGGCATCGTGCGGGACGAGCAGTGGTCACTGGGCTGGGTCGAACCACACGCCAATGTCCCTCGGGTCGGGCACGCGCTCGCCACCTGGCGCGAGAAGGTCGTCACCGAGGAGAAACGAGCAGCACGGGAACGCCCCACCAACCCGACGGCCAACTGGTCCGGGGTGTGGTGGTCGACGCCGCTCGGCGTCCTGTGCTCCACACGAGCACTGGACGACGGCTCACCCGCATGTCTGCGGTTCGTCGAAGACTCCGGAGGCGAGAACCATGCCGGGGCACGGCGACACTTCGTTCCCGACACCGTCGACGTGCTCGAAATCCACGGGCCCGACGACTGGGCGCAACTCTGCCGGCGGTTTCCACTCGAGGTCACCGCCCAGAAACGTCACGATTGGTACCGCACCACCGGCCGCGACGGAAAGTGGGTTCTGCCCGACTGGCGGGCCGTCGCCGAGGTGTACGGAGGAGTGCACCTGACCGTGGCCGGTTATCTCGCCGCGGCGGGCACTGCCATCGACGTCGACGGTGACACGGCGTCGGTGATCGCGGGCTGGGCACCCGACGAAACATTCTGGCTCACCGACGACGTCCACGCCGACGGCGACATCGTCGACTGGGTGCGTGTTACCAACACCGAAACCTGGTCCGAAGCCTGACCGCCCGCACTTCGACAGTGGCACCGGAAACCGACACGTTCGCGCGATACCGGCGTCCGCAGGTTCGCCGACGTCTTGCGCACCGGCGCACGGTCTTTCCGGCAGTCTCATCGGTATGACGCCGTTGGCAATCGGGTTGGTCGCGCTCGTGGCGATAGCCCCGTGGGCTGTCGGTCGAACGACAGCGCGACCGCACCCGACCGCACCCGATCGCACCCGATCGCACACATCCATCCTGATTATCACGGTGATCGCCTTCGCGGCGCTACAGGATCGCGATACGAACCGCCGACAGACCGGTCGGCCTCAGGGGTCGCCGTCCAGCAATCAACTCAGCGCGCTACCGCCGCCTACGGGCAGAGCTCAGAAACGTTCCACGAATCGATACCAATCGCCGCTGTACTGCTCGTACCCGATGTCGCCGTCGTGGCGGGGCTTACCCAGATACGGCGCGCCACCGGGCAGATACGCAAGTCCGATCGGGTCGATCAGCCCACCTTCGATGTAGAACAGACACCCACCGTCGACGGGTTGAATCCGCCACACCTGATACACACCGATCCGCCGACCGTCCCAGGACGGCGCACATTGCGCCGACGCTGTGACCAAAGACCCCTTCGACACCGCAAACGCCACCGTCGACGGAACCGACAACACCACCAACACCGCAGTGGCAAGCACCAACGCCGGCGCGATCGCGGTCGCGCGCAGAGCGCGAACCTTGAACCAGCCGATCAACCCGACCACCAACCACACCGCCCCCAGGATCAGAAGAACCCAGGACGCCAGAGCAAACCACGGGAAGAACACCACCGGCGGGACGAACGTCCACACGATCACCCCGCACACCAGCCCGACAAAGACCGCAGTCACCCCCGACAGCACAGTCCACCAACGAGCCGGACGCCCAGCGACAGTCATAACTCACCTTCGCACGCACCCCCGCACCAGAGCACAACCACCGGCGGGTGTCGGGCGAGCCGACCCCTCCGGAGGATCCACGAAAAGCCGGCATCACCTCGGCAATCGGTACCCTCCGAACCATGAGCGTTCGAGCGGCGACCTTCTCGGTGGTCCTTGCTGCCATCCTGGCCAGCTGCGCGAGCACAGACACCGACGCGGGCACCGATCAACTCGACCCGCCCACGAGTCCTCTGCCATCCAGCGAGCAGTCACAGCTCTATGCCGTGGCCTTACACCACCTCATCCTTGTCGACAATCCCTTCGCGACAGCACCGACCCCGATCGGGTCCGTCTACATCATCGACGGCCCTGCCTCACGCAGCGCACACATGTTCACCGTCGCCGACGGGCCACCGTTCGACACGGAACTGAAGAACGAGATCACCGCGCAGTCCGCGGATCTGCCGCCGGTCGAGTTCACCGCCGATCCGCAGCAGTACGCAGATCCCGCACGGCAGGGCCTGACCGGGGTCGCACACGACGGCGTCATCGTCGGCCTGTCCCCCACCTGGCCGCAGGACGACGGAACAGTCCATATCAGCGCGGGACTCTGGTGCGGCATCGACTGCGGACTCGGCCTCACCTACGTCCTCGACCAGGTCGACGGACAGTGGACCGTGACCGGCACAACCGGACCGGTCTCCATTTCATGATTGAAGTTCATGTCAGGCAAGAAGAACTTCACCTCTATCGACGTCGACAGTGACCTGCGCGAACACCCACGGCAGTGTGATGTTGCTGCCGATGGTCACCGCGATCGAAGATGGTGCGCTCGCATCGGGGGCCGCCCCGCCGCGAGCCCGGCCGGGTTCGGGCGGGTTCGGGCGGACAAGGGCTACGACCATCTCGTGCACCGGCGGTGGCTGCGGGCGTGGCATCGCCCGGCGCGGGATCGAGCGCAACAACCGGCTGGGTCGGTACCATGCG
>NZ_JCAXDU010000036.1:0-17979 GCF_059759155.1 Rhodococcus sp. GQ147 | reverse complement strand
CCAGCACCAGGTGGCATTCGTGGTCCTGGATGCCGCGACGTCGAGTATGTCGTCCGAGCTATCGGGCAAGGATGACCGCGCAGTGCGTTCGTACCTCGAGCCCCTCGCGCAGCTTGCTGCGAGACAAGGTTGTGTGGTGTTCGGCCTCTGTCACTTCGGTAAGCGGGACGGAACCGATACCGGCAAGCTGATCCTCGGTTCGATCGCGTGGTCGCAGGTCGCGCGATCGGTGCTCTCAGTCGCTCGGGACGACGACAGTGGGAATCTAATCGTCACGAACACCAAGGCCAATCTCGCGCCGAGGACACGGTCGATGGAGGCGACCATCCTGTCTGCGGCGGTCGAGACGGAGGACGGCCCGACCGAGGTCGGCGTCCTGAAGTGGCTGGGGGAGACCACGCGTGATGCGCGCGAGCTCCTGAGCGGCATCAATGAGGAAACCGAAGAGCGTGACGAGATCACCATGGTTATCCGCGACTACCTCATGGAATGCGGTGGCTCGGCGCCGGCAGCTGACGTTTTGAAGGTGACCCGTGCGGCCGGACTGTCGGACAACGCGGTGAAGAAGGCTCGGAAGAAGGCCAGGGTGCAAACGTGCAAGGACGGATTCAGCAAGGGCTGGGTGTGGACGCTCGCACAACTCCCTGGCGGGAAAGGTGTCCAAGGTTCCAGCGAAGGTGCCGAAGGTGTCGTCTCATGTGAAGGGGAATCTTTGGCACCTTCGGAGCCAGCATCCATACGTACGAGGAGTCTTCCGGCAGGGAGTGCAACGTGCAGGAACGCCTGAAGCCTCATGTACGAACGGCAGACCATTACACGGCGCGTTGCAGTCTTCGTGGTTGGATGTCTGCATGGCTGATCCTGCGCAATTCGGACACGATCATCTCGGGCACTTGCTTGCTGACCGTTTGCTGTCAGTGCCTCGATTCCAGAGACGTTATTCGTGGCAAGAGCAGCATGTCGAACAGTATCTCAATGATATTGAAAAAGCGCGATCTGACGGAAACTCATACTTTATGGGTACCATTGTTCTGGCGTCCAATACTCAGGAGCCGCAGAGGAAATTGATCATTGACGGTCAGCAGAGAATCACAACTACGGCCGTCCTCTTAATAGCTGCTCGGGACCTATTGAAGCAGCTCGGGCGGGATGAAGCTGCCACGTCAGTTCAAAACACTTATTTGAGTGATTATGTACTCTCGGAAGAGCGGCGGGTCGCTAAACTTGTCCTAAGTGCCGATGACCACAGCACTTACGAATCGCTGCTAGAGGGCAAGCTGGTTGATGAAATCGATCAAAATTTGGTGACCGGGTGCTACAAACAGGTTCGAGCTTTCCTTGAGGAGCTTGCTCCGGACGAGGAACAGTACCGGAATATCATTGACCTAATCGAGTATTCGGCAAAGAAGGTGCAAGTCCTCCTGGCTGTAGCGACAGGCCTTCAAGAAGCGTATGTCATATTCGAGACTCTTAACGATCGAGGGGCCGACTTAACTACGGCAGATCTACTAAAGAACTATCTCTTCAGTAACGCTGGTTCGACTGGAATAAACCATGCCCAGTCCGTATGGACCAGAATCAGTGGGCAATTCGAGAAAAGTGAGGACCTCGTAAAGTTCCTCAGGTATGAATACATGTCTCGAAAGGGTCGGGTTACCCACCGTGAACTCTATAAAGCATTGCAGAGTGATA
Organism: Rhodococcus sp. GQ147; assembly: GCF_059759155.1. Taxonomy (NCBI): domain Bacteria; kingdom Bacillati; phylum Actinomycetota; class Actinomycetes; order Mycobacteriales; family Nocardiaceae; genus Rhodococcus; species Rhodococcus sp. GQ147. Next base: position 16,287 of record NZ_JCAXDU010000036.1, on the reverse strand, counting down.
TCGGCTCGACCCCGAAGGATGTTAAGGACTACCTTGACAAGCTAGAGAAAAGCCTAAGTCGGTTCATCGCGCTTCGCGAGCCGGATGACGCAAGCTGGTCTTCTCAAGCGATCGACGTGAAAGACTCGCTTCTAGCATTTCGTAGATTTGGCTTTGAAGCCAACACCCCTCTGCTTCTCGCGGCATTCGCCAATTGGAAGCATAGTGATGCCACTCGTTTTGTCGAGATAGTTGCAAATTGGTCGGTACGGGCATGGATGGGGGGACTATTGGGTGGTGGCGTGGCAGAAAATGCTTTTTGCGATGCCGCCGTTGCTATCGCGAACAAGAAACTGAAGAAGGCGGAAGAAGTTTTTCCGTATATGAAGGATATTGTCCCTGATGATGTGTCCTTTAAGGAAGCATTCAAGAGTATGGGTGGTATTACTACAACCAAAGCGAAGTACTTGTTGAGTCAGCTTGAGCTGCAGATTAGGCTTGAGAAGGGTAAGTCTGATGAAGCTGCACCTGACTGGAGCAGTAAGAGTGTTACGGTCGAGCATATATTTGCGAAATCGTCAAAGCGGGAGGGTTTCTCTTCGGATGAAGAGTATGACCAATTCAATATTGCCAGGGATCAACTTAAGAACTTAACGTTACTTGAAAAGAAGCTTAATGCAGAACTTGATAACAAGGCCTTTTCTGCCAAACGTTCAACATATCAGAAGTCTGCTTACTTGATGACGCAAAGCGTGGGAGATCTTTCGAAGTGGGGATTCGAGGAAGCGAATCATCGAGGGGACAAGCTTGCTGATTTGGCTGTGAAAGCCTGGCCAATCAAAGTCGGGTCGGGAGGCGGTGAGTGAGGGCGGGGATGAGGATAGGAACTTAAGGGTTGCTGACAGCCCTCAACGTCGAATCTGCATGTATTCCGATTGGCGATTTGTGCAGGCAGTGTTCCGGCGGTGTTGCCTAGTTGTCTTCTGTCCACATTCTGCCCACGGAAAGTAGTGAGTGTGACTGAAGAGTACTGAGATGAACTGAACGCTCTTTGCAGCTTGAAGGCAGTTTCGGTCTCCTAGGTGAACGCTTGCGCTGCCTTTGCAAGGCAGATGTCAGGAGTTCGAATCTCCTAGGCTCCACAAGAAAATGTTCAGGTAGAGGGCGTTTCCGGGATTCCGGAAGCGCCCTTTCTCTGTTGCTGCCCCCGATGGTGTGCCTACATCCCATACTCGAAGGGTGATGCCTCGCCTCTCTCCGCGACTCGCCGAGATCGTCGCGGCCCTGCCTCTGGAGCCGCACCTGAGGGTGCTGGAGATCGGCTGTGGGCCCGGGGCCGCAGCGCGTGCGGTCGCCGAACGGTTGACCACCGGACACATTCTCGCTCTCGACCGGTCCCCGGTGGCGATCGACCGGCTGACCTCGTCGTCTGGAGATCTGATCGCTGCGGGCCGGTTGAGGGCGCGCTGTGTCGCCGTCGAGGACTTCGTCCCGGGCGTGGACGAGGAGCCGTTCGACCTAGTCTTCGCAATCAGGGTCGGCGCCCTCGACGGACGGCACCCCGAAGCCGGTAGGGCAGCTCTGGCACGCATCGCGGCGGCGACGCGCCCGGATGCGCGACTGTTCATCGACGGTGGTGAGCCGTTGAGGGAACTTCCGATCCCGAGAGGATCGTGAAGAGTCCCTAATCGGTGCCCCGTTTCACGTGAAACATCAGGACAGGGCGGTGGTGAGGACTCTTCGGATCGAGGCACTTACGTCGTCGAGCCCGCGACCGGCCTCGATCAATTCCGTTCCCTTGTGCACGAGCGCGGTGACGAGCTCGGCATCGAGTTCGGGATCCGCGACACCGAGGGCCCGCAGCGACTCGACGAGGGGGAGGACGAGGTCCTGATGCATGGCGTGCATGCTCTCGTCACTGAACGCCTGAGGGGTGAAAGCGGCGAGAGCACCGACGATCGCGTGCTCTCCCTCGGCGACCAGCTGCAGATTGACGTCGATGTACGTCAGCACCCGCTCCGTCGGATCGGACACCTTCTCCATCGCCTCGACCACGCGCGTGTTCCAGCGCGGGAACATGTCGACGACGACCGCGTGCAGCAGGTCGTCGCGCGAATCGAAGTAGTTGTAGACGCTCGACCGGGCCAGACCCGCACGACGCGCCACGTCGCCGAGCGAGGGTGCCTGTTCCGGTTTCTCGGCGAGGAGTTCGAGCGCCGCGTCGAGGAGGGCACGGCGCTGCGCTGCGCGGTGCTCCGCGACCGTCGCTGCGGAAATTTTCGGCACCGCCGGCCCTCCTCGTTCGGCTGTCGACCGTTCAGTCGTGTGGTCGAAGTCTTCCGTCGACCATCTCGAGCACGCGGTCGCAGTGCCGCAGGATTTCGTGGTCGTGGGTGACCATGATCGTAGCCACTCCACTGGTGTGGGTTTCCCGTGCCAGCAGTTCGACGACCTCGTGGCTGCGTTTCCGATCGAGGGCGGCGGTGGGTTCGTCGACGAGCAACAACGACGGTTCGGCCATCAGGGCCCGCGCGATGCCGACACGTTGACGCTCACCGCCCGAGAGCTGCCCGGGTCGCCGCTGGGCGCGGTGCTCCATACCCACCGAGGCGAGCAGCTCGTCAGGGTTCCGTCCGGGGCGTCCGGCGATCTTCTCGACGAGGAGCAGTTGATCGCGTGCGGTCAGGGCGGGGAGGAGATTGCCGGACTGGAATACGAACCCGACCCGCTCTCGGCGCAGCTTCGCGGTCGCCCGCGGGTCGAGTGCGGTCACCTCGATACCGTCGACACTCACGGTGCCGGAAGTGGGTCGGCCGAGGCCACCGGCGACCGCCAGCAGACTCGATTTGCCGGCACCGGACGGCCCGACGACGGCGACCAGTTCACCCGGCTCGACGCCCAGGTCGACGTGATCGAGGGCGTGGACCGTGCTGTCGCCGTCGCCGAAGGACAGGCAGACGTCGGACAGTGCGAGGCCGGTGGAGGTGGTGACGGTCATCTGTTCTCTCCCAGGGCAGCGAGCGGATCGACACGGACGATGCGGACCACGGCGAGGGCGGCGCCGAGCAGGCCGAGGACGACGAGCAGAACGGCACCTCGAGCGACGGGGCCGGATTCGAGGACGAAAGGCATGCCGCTGCCCTCGAGGCCCGACCCGAGTCCGAGACCGACGAGCACACCGAAGGCGACCGAGCCGACGAGCACGATCACGGCCTGCAGGAGGGCGTCGCGCAGGAGGAATCCGGTGGAGGCGCCCATGGCGCGGAGGACGGCGATCTCACGGCTGCGCTGCACGGTCCAGATCGTGAAGAACGCTCCTACGACGAGGGCTGAGATCGCGTAGAGGAAGGCGGTGATCATCGACATCGTCATCATCTCGGCGTTGTAGCCGGGGGAGGAATCGAACGATTCCTCCAGGGTCTTCGCTGTCGTACCGGCTGCTGCGTCACCCGCGGTGAGATCGGGCAGTGCTCCGTCCACACCCTCGATCGCGACCACACTGGCTTCGGTGTACGCGCTCGGAGGGACCTGTTCACCGAGCCGGACACCGGCGTGGATCTCCTGCCAGGTGCTCAGGGGAAGGTAGGCGACGTCGACGTGACCGAAGGTGCGCTTGTCGGAGGTGAACCCGACGACGTCCAACCGGGTACCGAGACGATCGACGACGATCGTGTCGCCGAGTTCGACGCCGGTGGCGCGGGCGCTGTCGCTGAGGACGACATCGGTGTCACCACCGAGCGGTGCCCCCTCGGAGACCGAGGGTTCGAGGAACGAGCCCGGCCGGATGCCGAAGAGTGTGAGGTCCACGGGGACCCCGCTCTCGGTTTTCGCGTTGACGATGGTGTTGCCGAACAGTTCGGCGCGAGCGACGTCCGGGCGGGCACGCCAGGTGTCGGCCTGGTCTTCCGTGACCACGGATCGGGAGAATGCGGAGTCGGCCTTGGTTCCTTCGGCGAAGGCGAATGCCTGCACCGGTGTGCGCTGCAGTGCGGAGACGCCGTCGACGACGAGACCGGACGACAGACCGGACAGGATCACCATGAGGATCGAGATGAGCGCGACGACGGCGCCCATCAACAGGAAGCGGGTGCGCGCGAACCATAGTTCGCGCATGGCAAGAAACATGTGGAGTCCTTCGTGGGCTGGACCGGGTATGTGCCCAATCTTCTCGACGGCACGTCGATATCTTACCGACGCTCTGTCGTTATATTCGGTGATAGTTACTACATGGGGTAGTAATCGCAGGTGAGGGAAGTATTCTGACTTCATGGCCGAGGTGAACACCGTGATGCGCATGCGCGCGGTCTTCGTGAGCGGAATCTCGGCCGCACTGAGCATCGCCGCGCACGCCTTCGCCGGCGGAGCGATTCCCCACCAGGACGCCCTGGTGTTCCTCCTCGGGCTTGCCTTCGCTGTCGGAGTCCTCACCGGCGAAATCAGGCTTCCGGTGCCGCTCGTCCTCGTCCTCGGGCAGGTCGCCGGCCACCTCGTGCTGGGACTCCACGACGGTCACCTGCACACACCGGGATCCGGAATGATGTCCGCCCACGCGGTTGCCGTCCTCCTCGCCGCAGTATTGGTACGGGGTGCCGAGAAGGGCTGCGAAGCAGCACTCGCAGCGCTGCGCCGGATCGTTCCCGAGACGTACCGCACGCTGCCCGTGGCCGTCGCCGAACCTGTCCCGACGATCCACCGCCCCGATATCGGTCCCGGCGTACTACTCGTCGGCGGAACCGGCAGCCGCGCACCTCCCGTTGTTCTCCGCTAGGTCAACCTTCTCGGTCGCCGCCGCCGGCGACCGCTCGTTCCGTGTGCCCGCAGAGGCACCGACACTTACGGAGAATCATGAAGAAGACCATGTTCGGCACTGCGATCGCCGCAACGGCCCTGCTCGCCGCCGCCTGCGGTTCCGACACCGGCACCACCGACTCGGCCGAGGCCGTCGTCGTGTCCGAAGCCTGGGTCAAGGCATCCGACACCGGGATGACCGGTGCCTTCGCCGAGATCGAGAACACCGGCAGCAGTGACGTGCACATCGTCGGCGCGTCCAGTCCTGCATCCGCCACCACGGAACTGCACGAGATGGTGTCGTCCGGCGGCGCCTCGATGGTGATGCAGGAGATGGGGGACGGGCTCGTCATCCCCGCGGACACCGTGCACAGCCTCGCGCCCGGCGGCGACCACCTCATGCTCATGGACCTCGTGGAGCCTCTGCGACCCGGGAGCACGGTGACCTTCACACTCGAGTTCGCGGACGGATCGACCGAGGAGTTCACGGCCCAGGTCCGCGACTTCGCCGGGGCACAGGAGGAGTACGTGCCGTCCCACGACGGGGCAGCCCACGATGGCTAGGTTCACTCGACGCACCCTGCTCGGGGGCGGTGTCGCCGCGCTGGGTGCAGCAGGACTCGGCGCGGTCGGAGGTGGGACGGCGGTCGCGTCCCGCATCTCCGAACCGATCGGCGCGCGGACCGTGGAGATCCACGGCACCCATCAGGCCGGTATCGACACCCCCGCGCAGTCCTTCGCGTCGTTCGTGGCACTGGACCTCGCCGAGGGTGTCGATCGTGACGGGCTCGTCGGGATCATGCGGGTGTGGGCCGAGGATTCGCGGCGACTCACCACCGGGACGCCGGCGCTGGGCGACACCGAACCCGAACTCGCCGTCGACCCGGCCCGGCTGACGGTCACGGTCGGCTACGGTCCCGCGGTCTTCGACGCCGCGGGCCTGACCGACCGACGACCCGCGTGGCTGAAACCGCTGCCGGCCTTTCCGATCGACCGGCTCGAGGAACGATGGTCCGGCGGCGACCTGCTGTTGCAGGTCTGCGCCGACGACCCGGTGACCGTCTCGCACGCGGTCCGCACACTCACCAGGAGTGTGCGATCGGTGGCGACGGTCCGCTGGATCCAGCGAGGGTTCCGGCGTGCGGCCGGCACACGACCCGACGGGACGACCATGCGCAACCTCATGGGGCAGGTAGACGGCACCGTCAATCCCGCGCCGCACAGCCCGGACTTCGACCGGCAGGTGTGGAATCCGGGTGACCCGCCGTGGATGGCCGGTGGCACCTCGCTCGTGTTACGCCGGATCCGCATGGAACTCGACACCTGGGACGAGCTGGACCGTCCCGCTCGGGAACTCGCCGTCGGCCGGCGACTGTCGAACGGTGCTCCGCTGACGGGTTCGGAGGAACACGACGACGCCGACTTCGAGGCCACCGACCGGTTCGGTATCCCGGTGATCCCGCCGGAATCGCACGTCGCGCGGGCACGTCCCCGCACCGGCGACGAGCAGTTCCTGCGACGGGGTTACAACTACGACGACCAGGACGGCGCCGGATTGCTGTTCGCCACCTACCAGGTGGACGTGGACCGTCAGTTCGTCCCGGTGCAGCAGCGCCTCGCCGAGCACGACGCGCTGAATCCGTGGATCACGCCGATCGGGTCGGCGGTCTTTCTCGTCCCTCCGGGATTCGGTCCGAAGGGGTATCCCGGCGACACCTTGCTGGGTGACTGAGACAAGACCGCGACGTATGTGGAATCGAGGTCTAGCCTCGAGGGTGTGACCGAGATTACACAGATACGTCAGGGTTTCGCGTCGCTGCGGGAAGGCGGCCTGAACTGGGACGCCTTCCCGCTCCGGCTCTTCGCGAAGGGCAACGCAGCGCACTGGGATCCGATGGACATCGACTTCTCCCACGACGCCGAGGACTGGGCGTCGCTCAACTCGGAACAACGCCGCAGTTCGACCTATCTGGTCGCGTTGTTCGTCGCCGGCGAGGAGGCCGTCACGCAGGACATCCTTCCGTTCCTCCGCGCCATGGAAGCGGAGGGCCGGTTGGGTGACGAGATGTACCTGACCCAGTTCTGCTACGAGGAGGCCAAGCACGTGCAGGTGTTCCGTCGCTGGATGGACACCGTGGGACTGACATCCGACCTGCACCCGTTCGTTGCCGAGAATCCCTACTACCGGCGGCTGTTCTACGAGGAACTGCCGCACAGCCTGCGCGTGCTCGATCGAGATCCGTCCCCGGCCAATCAGGTCCGCGCGAGTGTCACCTACAACCACGTCATCGAGGGCAGTCTCGCGCTGACGGGCTACTACGCGTGGCAGAAGGTGTGCACCAAGTACGGGATCCTGCCGGGCATGCAGGAGATCATCCGGCGGATCGGCTCCGACGAGCGCCGGCACATGGCCTGGGGCACGTTCACCTGCCGACGGCATGTGGCAGCGGACGACTCGAACTGGAACGTCGTGTTGCAGCGGATGGAGGAGTTGCTTCCCCTCGCGACCGGAATGATCCAGTGGCAGAACGAGCAGTTCGACGAACAGCCCTACGGTCTCGACAACGACGAGTTCATCTCCTATGCGGCCGACCGGGCACAGAGACGGCTCGGCGCAATAGAATCCGCGCGCGGACGCCCGCTGGAGGAGATCGATCTCGATTTCGCTCCCGCCGTGCTCGAGGACCGTTTCGGGGACGAGGACGCCGCCGCGCTCGCTGCGGTTCCGGCTCCCGACCGCACCCCGGCAGACTGAGCAGGGTCGATCGGAGACAGGAGATCGATCAGAGCAGCATGCCGGCGAGGATCGCGATCAGCACGAGAACGGCGACCACCCCGATGACGACCGTTCTCGTGTTGCCGGTGTTCTCGTCTGCGGTGCCCGTGGTGAGCACCGGAACGGGTGTGGCCTCCTTCCTCGCGGCTCCGCGGTTCTCGGCGGTGCTCTCGGCCCCGAGACGTCTCTCCTCGAGTTCGCGCAGCCGAGCGAAACCGCCGGTGAGTACGTCGGTTTCGTCGTAGGAAGGTGGAAGTCCGATCCGGGTCTTGTTGGTCTCGCGTGCCGGCGTGAATCCGGCCGCGAGGATCGCGGCGCCGAGCGCCGCCGTCTGTTCCGGGCCCGGCCCGACGAGGCTGCGCACCGTGAGCTTCGTGGCGAGGCTGTTCGCGATCTCCTGGATGTGGGTGCGATCTCGTGCGACGAGACCGTCGCCCATGACGACGACGGCCTCGAGATTGTCCGGTATCCAGCCGAACGATCCGAGGGCCGTGGCGAGTTGGGCCGCCGGGGACGGTGCGCCCTGGGCGGGGGTGCGGTAGGCCTTGCCGGCGGGCACGCCCGAGCGTACGAGGGTGACGGTCGAGCCGCCGTCGTCGAGATGGAAGACCCCCACGAGTTGGCCAGGGGTCTCGGAGATCTCGGAGGCGTACCAGGCGGCGGCCGCCTGCGCGTCGGACACGAGATCCACGTGCCGCAGATTCGCGTAGTCCAGGGCGGCACGCAAGGTCGCGATGGTGTCCGGATCCCAGTGCGACGGGTAGGTGGCGGCGTAGCCGGGGTCGCTGTCCCGGTCCATGCCGCCGAAGGTCGGCAACGGGTGGCACTCCCGCAACAGGCAGTGGATGGCGGTGGCCATCGCGTCCTCGGCGCGGTACATGCGACCGTCGCTCGCGGTGATGCCCGAGGCGTCGCCGACCCGCGTGAGGAAGCCCGCGATCGTGCGTGCTTCGTCCCCGTGCGCCACGCTGCCGAGCGACGTGTTGCCGTCGTGGTCGACGTGCAGGACGGAGTCGCGGGCGAGGACGACAGGGTCGGGAGTGCCGGGTTCGTTGGATGCGATGACCGCCGTGGACACGACTCGCCCGATCCGGAGGCCGACACCGATTGCCATGTCTTCCCTTCCTCGAGAGGCTGCTCGTCCGTCGTGCTGCCGAGGACCCGACTCGCTCCGGGTGCGCCGGACAAATGCACCGCTTCGGGCGCGAAGAACGATTGTGGCAGACAGGGAGGGAAGTGCCGACCTTACTTTCCGGTAAGTGCGTGTTACAGTCCGTACCGCCGTGACGAGGGACACACGGTTCCGGTGGATCCAGGTGGAGGAACAACATGGTGGGGCGCGCTCGGAAGTGGATGGCCGCGGCGGTGACGACGACCGTCCTTGCTGGCGGAATTCTCGGAACCGCGGCGACAGCGGGAGCCGAGACGGACTTCTATCTCCCGCCCGACCCACTGCCGACGGGTGCTCCCGGCGACGTCCTGCGCACGGCACCGTCCGATCTGGCATTGCGCGCACCGGTCGCCGACGGCATCTTCCCGGGTCAGGGCACCAAGCTGCTGTACCGCAGCAACGACGCCAAGGGCGCACCCAACGCGGTGAGCGGCACCTACATCGAGCCGTCGACGCCGTGGAACGGTCCCGGCGACCGGCCGCTCGTCGCGCTGGCCGTCGGTACCCACGGTCAGGGTGACCAGTGCGCGCCGTCCCGCAATCTCGGCGCGCTCGTCAACTATAATCCGCCCCTCGACTTCTTCACCGAGTACGAGGTGCTGTCGATCAACGCGCTGCTGCTGCGCGGCATCGCCGTGGTCGTCACCGACTACGACGGTCTCGGTACGCCGGGGCACCACACCTACGTGAACCGCGCCGCCGAAGCCCACGCGGTGCTCGACTCGGTGCGCGCGGCGCTGAAGCTCGAGAACGCGTCGGTGACCGAGAACAGCCCGGTCGGCCTCTTCGGTTACTCGCAGGGCGGCGGCGCGTCGGGCGCTGCGGCCGAGCTCGCTCCCGAGTACGCCCCCGAACTGAACCTCGTCGGCGCCTACGTGGGTGCTCCGCCCGCCGACCTCGTGGCCACGTTGAAGCAGATCGACGGCACGCTGCTCACCGGTGCCATCGGGTACACGATCAACGGTCTGGCCGACGCCTACCCGGAGATCCGCGACGAGATCGACGCCGAGATCAGTGATCGCGGCCGCAAGATGCTCGCGGCCGTGGCGAACCAGTGCGTCCCGGAGACGGTGGCGAATTTCGCATTCCAGCGCACCGGCGACTACACCCGCACGGGTGAGCCCCTCGATGTCGTGCTCGACCGCCTGCCCCAGGTCCAGAAGATCCTCGCGGAGCAGCGCATCGGCAACCGCACGCCTGCCGTGCCCGTCCTCCTCCAGCACGGCACGCAGGACGACACGGTCCCCTACGGTCAGGGCCGTCAGCTGGCGCTGGACTGGTGCGATCAGGGCGCGACGGTGCAGTTCCTGCCCAACACGACGCCGCCGATCCTGCCCGGCTTCATCATCAACCATGCGGTGCCCATGATCGGCGGACTGCCCGACTCCGTCGCGTACATCGAAGCGCGACTGCGCGGTGAGCCCGCACCGTCGAACTGTGGAGCCTTCTGACGCTCCTTCGAATCCGCAATCGATCCGGCCCGCACTCCCTTCCGGGGGTGCGGGCCGGATTCGTGTGCGGGGTCTACACCGAGTGACGGGTGTCGATGATCCGGCGCGCGACGTTCGTCTCGGTCGACGGGCCCGGTTCCCAGCGGGAGATCCACGGACCGGTGCCCTCGCTCGGATCGAGCACACCGCGCTCGAGCCACTCGTATCTGCCCTCGAGAACGCCGGCCGCGGTGCGACGATCCTCGGCGTCGGTGTTCGTCCACAGGGCGTCGAACAACTTCTCCACGCGCAGCCGCGACTGCTTGCAGAACGCGTCGGCCAGTTCGAAAGCCGTGTCGGCTCCCGGGTGCCCGTCGACGCGTTGCCGTTCGGCGCGCACGCACACGGCGGTCGCGGCGAACAGCTCGGCTCCGATGTCGACGATCCGTCCGAGGAAGTTCTCCCGCTTCTCGAGTCCGGCCTGCCAGCGGGCCATCCCGTAGAAGGTCGAGCGGGCGAGCTTGCGCGAGCTGCGTTCGATGTACCTCAGATGTGTTGCCAGAAAACCGAATTCGTTGTAGGTCCGCGGTAGCTGTCCCTTGCCGGTGACGAGTTTCGGGAGCCATCGGGCGTAGAACCCGCTCGCCCGTACCGCGGCCTGCGCCTTCTCCTTGCCCGTCGAATCGGGGTCGGCGAGTTCGCCGGCTGCGCGCAGGTGGGCGTCGACCGCCTCGCGGGCGACGAGGAGACGCATGATCTCGCTCGACCCCTCGAAGATGCGGTTGATCCGCAGGTCGCGGACGAGTTGCTCTGCGGGAACGGCCCGTTCGCCGCGCGCCGCCAGCGACTCGGCGGTCTCGTAGCCGCGTCCGCCGCGGATCTGCACGAGTTCGTCGGCGATGAGGCATCCCATCTCGCTCGCCCACAACTTCGCCAGTGCCGCCTCGATGCGGATGTCGTTGCGCTGTTCGTCGTTCATCTGGCCCGACAGTTCGACGACGGACTCGAGTGCGTAGGTGGTCGCGGCGATGAACGAGATCTTCGCGGCGACGGCCTCGTGCTCACCGACCGGCTTGCCCCACTGCACCCGCTCCGACGACCATTCGCGGGCGATCTTCAGCGCCCACTTGCCGGCACCCGAGCACATCGCGGGGATGGCGAGGCGACCGGCGTTGAGCGTCGTCAACGCGATCTTCAGCCCGTCGCCCTCACGTCCGATGAGGTTCTCCTTCGGAACCCGCACCTTGTGCAGCCGGGTCACGCCGTTCTCGATGCCGCGCAGGCCCATGAAGGAGTTGCGGCGTTCGACGGTGATGCCGGGTGAATCCGCTTCCACGACGAAGGCGGAGATCCCGCCGCGATGGCCCTCGCTCTCCGGTACGCGGGCCATGACGACGAGCAGTTCGGCGACCACCCCGTTGGTCGTCCACAGCTTGACGCCCTCGAGTTCGTAGGCACTGCCGTCCTCGACCGGGATGGCGGTGGACGCGAGTCGGGCGGGGTCGGACCCGACGTCGGGTTCGGTGAGCAGGAAAGCCGAGATGGCGCCGCGCGCGCATCGCGGCAGGAAGCGCTGCTTCTGCTCAGGGGTGCCGGCGAGCTTGAGCGGTTCCGGCACACCGATCGACTGATGGGCCGACAGCAGCGCGCCGATGCTGGGATGCACGCAGGCGACGACCGTCAGGGCCCGGTTGTAGGCGACCTGCGACAGCCCGAGGCCGCCGTACTCCTGCGGGATCTTCATGCCGAAGCAGCCGAGTTCGGCCAGCTCGCGGACGTATTCGTCGGGTATCCGCGCGTCGCGTTCGATGCGGCCGCCGTCCATCGAACTGCACGCGGCGCGCAGGCGTGCGAGGAACTCCTCGGTACGGGAGTCCTCGTCGGGTGTCGGTCGCGGGAAGGGGTGGACGAGGTCGAGGGTGAGCCGTCCGAGGAACAGTTCCTTCGCGAAGGACGGCTTGTTCCACTCGGATTCGCGCGCCTGCTCCGCTACTTCACGAGCCTGCCGCTCGGTGACCTGTGGGGTTCGGGCATCGGCGCTCTCTGCCATGACTGCCTCCGGGTCGCGTGCCTACTGGTGAGTATGCACCCGGATGTGCCTCTTATCACAGGTTCGGCCGAGTCGATCATGAAGCAGTCGGATGTGAACTAGATCACTACCGCGGAAGTCGGCGGGGACGTGCGGGTACTCCCGGACGCGCCTACGCTCGAATCGTCACCGACGACGTGCCCCGCCCGTCACTCGCCGATCCCCATCGCGGATCGGAACGGAGGTGGCCATGGAATTCCTGGCCTTCGTCCCCTTCCTGCTCACTTTCCTCGGCGCGCTCTACTTCGCGGCGTGCCTCATCGTCGACCGCGAGATCCGATCGGCGGAACGAGAATTCGGCACCGCGGACGGCGATCAGGCCTCCGAGGTGTCGGTGGACTCGGGGGAGACCGGCGTCGAGGCGGCCTCGTCGGTCGTCGTCTCGGCGGACTCCGCGGGCCGCACGCGCGGCGGTTCCGGAGCGATCGGAGGGTGATCCGGCCGTCGTCGCCGGTAGAACACGACCCCGCCTGCGGCCACGACGGCAACCGCGCCGGCGACGACGAGACCGAACCGCCTGCCCGTGCGCTCCGGACGAGAGGACGACTTCGCGGCACACCGCTCGGCCGCGGCCCGCCGGGCCACCGAGAGCAGTTCGCCCGCGACGTCCAGACCCTTGCGTGCTGCGAACAGTCCGGCCGCACTCGAGCCCTGCGCGAGAGCTACCGCGCCCTCGCCGGCCACGCGGAGAGCACCCGCGAGATTGCCGGATTCGTCGTGGCGTCGCACGAATGCCGGAAGCCACACGTCGTCGGTCTCGGCATGAATCAGCTTGCTCATGCGTCCACTCTTCCATACCGCCCGGACCTGTGGTCGTGACCGGAGAGCGTGTCCCGCGCCGCCTGTCCTGCCCGGGAAGCGGGCAATGGCACCATGGTGGGGTGACTTCACCGCATCAGACAGCAACGGCCACGCTCCACACGAACCGCGGCGACATCGCGATTGCGCTTTTCGGCAACCACGCGCCGAAGACCGTCGAGAACTTCGTCGGCCTGGCCCAGGGCACCAAGGAGTACAAGACCCAGAACGCCAAGGGCGAGACCAGCGGTCCGTTCTACGACGGCGCGGTCTTCCACCGCGTCATCGACGGCTTCATGATCCAGGGTGGCGATCCCACCGGCACCGGCCGCGGCGGCCCGGGCTACCAGTTCGCCGACGAGTTCCACCCCGAGCTGCAGTTCGACCGCGGCTACCTGCTCGCGATGGCGAACGCCGGCCCGGGCACCAACGGCTCGCAGTTCTTCATCACCGTCGGCCCGACCCCGCACCTCAACCGTCGCCACACCATCTTCGGTGAGGTCGTCGACGCCGAGTCGAAGAAGGTCGTCGACGCGATCGCGACCACCGCCACCGACCGCGCCGATCGCCCGGTCGACGACGTCGTGATCAACAGCATCACCATCTCCTGAGAGAGTTCCCATGACGAACCCCGGCTGGGGCTCCGCGGCCGAGGGTGGTGGCCCGCAACCCCAGCCGCGGTGCGTTCGCCATCCCGACCGCCCGACCCTTCTCGCCTGCTCCCGATGCGGCCGGCCCGCGTGCCCCGAGTGCCTGCGTCCCGCCTCGGTCGGTCAGCACTGCGTCGACTGCGTCGCCGCGGCCGAACGGTCGACACCGCAGGCCCGCACCATCGCCGGCGCACCCGTCCGTTCCGATCGGCCCTCGCCGATCGTGACGTACGTGCTCATCGCGCTGAATGTGCTCGTCTTCGGCATCACCGCCGCGCAGTCGGGCAGCGTGATGACCAACGAGCAGGGCTCGGCGCTGTTCCTCGACTGGGCGTTGTGGCCGCCCATCATCGCCGCGCACGGCGAGTACATCCGGATCCTCGGCAGCGGATTCCTGCACTTCGGCCTGCTCCATCTGGCCGTCAACATGTTCGCCCTGTGGGTGATCGGGCGCGACACCGAACTCGTGCTCGGACGCGCCCGGTACCTCTCGGTCTACCTCGTGTCGATCCTCGGCGGGTCCGCCGCAGTGATGTTCATGGAGACCGGAGCGGTCACCGCCGGAGCGTCGGGAGCGGTCTTCGGTCTGCTCGGCGCGCAGGCCGTCATCCTGCTGCGCCTGCGTCGCAGCCCGGCACCCGTGCTGACCATCGTCGGCCTCAACGTGATCATCAGCATCACCGTCCCGGGCATCTCCCTGTGGGGTCACCTGGGCGGTCTCGTCGCCGGTGCCGCCGCGACAGCGGCCCTGCTCTACGCCCCGCAGTATCTCGGTGCCGGCACCGACCGGGACCGCATCGTGCGCACCGGATGGATCGCGCTGGTCGCGGTCGTCGCGGTGACGCTGGTCGCGATCGTGCTCGCCGTCGTGCGGCTACGCGATCAACTGGGTGTCTGATCGGGCGCGAGATCGCGCATCGCCAGCGCGGCGTGCACGTTCCGCGGGTCGGTGCCCAGATCCCACCGGCCGAAGATCATCAGGTTCTCCGTGCCGGTCGCGGGGTCGATCGTGTCGATCTCGAGCATCGGCACGCGCCGCCCGAAGCGCGGGTACTCGACGATCCGCACGCGGTGCAGGGCCGCGCGCGGGAACTCGCGACGACCCGTCAACCGCATCGTCGCGATCCCCATTCCTCCGGGGAGCACTTCGAGACGCGGACGCTGCCGCAGCGCGAGCGCGACCATCACGAGGACGAGCACCGCCGCGAAACCCACCAGTACGCGACCGGCCGCGTCGGGAACCGCAACCGCTGCGGTCACGGCCAAGGCGATACCGGCGGCCGACAACGCCGCTATCGCGGCGGGCGGCGTCGCCCACCGCAGCGGTGTCTCGTCGGGCATCTGCGTCCTCTTCCGATCCGTTCCCCGGGGACCTCTCACCGGTTGTGCACAGTGTTATCCCCAGGTGGGGATGAATAACATCGGTGTAACCCGAGCGGGGTGGAGGTCAGCGCCAGTTCATCGTCATGATCAGACCGACCACCATGAACCCGAAACCGATCAGGAAGTTCCAGGCACCGAGATCGTTCATCCATGTGATCTGCTCGGCCGCGAGGTAGTAGACGATCAGCCACAGCAACCCGATGACCATCAGGGCGAGCATCACCGTCACGTACAACGTGCTCGACGGCGTGCCCTTGACCTTCACCGGTGTGCGGCTCACCGTCCGGGTCGCGGAGACGTCCTTCTTGCGAACCTTCGACTTGGGCATGGTGTCCTCGTTCTCACGTCTCCACCCGTCGTACACGGATGGAGTGGTCGGTCAACTACCTGTTGAGATCACGCTAACGTAAGGCCAGGATCGGAGGTACGACGTGTCGGAACGACGACTGCGCGCGCCCGTGTGGGGTGTCGCGACCCTCGCCGTCTGCCTCGTGGCCGGTCTGCTCGTGGGTACCACCCGCGGAGTGTCCGAAGGCGACGAACTGCGCGCCGGCGACTCCCCGCGACTGTCCGATCTGGTCCGGGCCGCGCAGGAGAAGGCCGACGAACTGGCCGCCACCCGAGACGATCTCACTACCCGCATCGACGAACTCCAGGACCGTGCCGCGGTGAACGACGAGGACGTCGCCGCGGTGCTCGACGACCTGTCCGCGATCGAGGACCCGGCCGGACTCGTGGCCCGCCGCGGTCCGGGTGTGACCGTCACTCTCACCGACGCACCCCGCGACGCCAACGGGCGCTATCCGTCCGGTGCCTCACCCGACGATCTCGTCGTGCACCAGCAGGACGTGCAGAGCGTGCTCAACGCGATGTGGGCCGGCGGTGCCGAGGCCGTGGCCATGCAGGATCAGCGGATCGTCGCGACGTCGGCACCACGCTGCATCGGCAACACGCTGCTGCTGCACGGACGCACCTACTCACCGCCCTATGTCGTCACCGCGCTCGGCGACCCGGCACGGCTGCAGGCCGCGCTCGACGCCGAGCCCGGTATCCGCATCTACAAGCAGTACGCGGCCCGCTATCAACTCGGCTACACGCAGCAGGCGTCGGAGGATCTGTCGGTCCCCGCCTACACCGGTAGTTCGTCCGCGCGCTGAGCGGTGCCCGGGAGCACTGTCCGAATCGGGCCACCGGGCGGGTCGCCCTCTGCCGGCCACCGGGCG
>NZ_JCAXDU010000035.1:0-19226 GCF_059759155.1 Rhodococcus sp. GQ147 | reverse complement strand
CTGGTCAGTATGCGTGAGCGGGGCCTGACCCGGATCGAAGCGACGCCGGAGGGCGAGAAGGAGTGGCAGCAGCACTTCGAGGAAGTCACCGCCGCCACGATCTTCCCGCTCGCGGACTCCTGGTACATGAATGCCAATGTGCCCGGGAAGAAGCGTGAACTGCTGGCCTACCCCGGTGGTCTGGCCCAGTACCTGAAGAAGAACCAGGAGTCGGCAGAAAACGATTACGCCGGCTTCGTCCGCACCTGAACACAGTGATGTGACGGCACGGGTGCTGGGGTCGGACAACCCCAGCACCCGTGCCGTCACTGTTGAAGTAGATGGATGCGCCGCTCCACTGTGTGAGCTCGACGTTCGAGCCCGAGGTCACCGAATACTCGCTCACGGCGATGAACACTGCGCTCGAGCAGTTTTCGGAACCTCGGCAGGTCCTTCGATCCGAACGACACGGTCGGGACCTGGCCGGCATCCGCCCGACGTCGACTACGCCCTCAGGTCCGAACGCACCAATATGGACGACGTCGACGCCGATCTGTCACGTACGGCCCACCAGGCGGTCGTCTCCAACTCCGGTGCTCCGACCGGTCGAGAGCGGGAGAAGGGTCCGGTTCGAAAACCGACCTACAGATCGGAAGGCAGAGGCGTGCCTGACCCACGCGTCCCAGCACGCCGGTCGACATCAGTCTGCAAACAGGGCATGCACTACCCGATCGAGCTCGGATTCGAAGTCCGGGGAGCGGAGGAAATGGGGAATCCGAACCAAGTCGTGCACCACGGTGACCGCGATGCTCACGAGCGACTGCGCGGCCGCCGGGTCGACATCCGGCCGGACCGAGGAGTACCACCGGCGCAGCTCGGAGACAAAATCGTCATTGATCCGCTCGAAGCGCTCACGATCCTCGTCTGGAAGGTAATGCCCTTCGGTCAGTGCCACGGCGAGGAGATCCACGGCCTCGATTCCGAGACGCACGTACCCGGAAATCAACGCGGACAACACTTCGGCCGGATCAATGGAGGTGCGCAGCGCTCGAACGACCTCCAATGCTCGCCACTCGGCGAATCGCTCCATCAATGCGACGAGGATGCTCGACTTGGTCTTGAAATACCGGTAGATCGCCGGACCGGCGAACCCGACATCCGCTCCGATATCGTCGATGCTGACGCCGGCATATCCACTGCGACGAAAGGCTGCCGCCGCGGCCGCAAGCAACTGCTCGCGCCGCGCCATCGGCACGTTCTCGACAGTCGGCGTCTGCCGGCGACGCACAGGCTCGACTGTCGGCGCAGCGATGATCCGTTCGCATGCCGTTGCCATCACGGTAGCGAGACGAGACCGCGAAAGCGCGCTGTCGTAGAACGCCGGGCTGGTCAAGACGCTGACAACCGCCCAACTGCGAACATCGGTTGCGAACGCGCCGAGGCCGGGGTGGCACGGACGGATCAGTCGACCGGCAACGTTGTCCGAGATCCACACTGCCCTGCTTCGTACGGTTCGGAAATCATCTTCGTCCAGATGGCGCGCTTCACGCTGCCACAGCACCGACAGCCGGCGACTTTCGATACCGACACGCGCCAGGTAGTCGAGATGCCGGGCCAGCTCCTCATCCGACTCGACCTCTGAGATCGAATCCAGAGCGTCGATCCAACGCTGTTGATCCTCATCGATGATGCGGGCGAGGAGTTCCTGCTTGTTCTTGTAGTGCCGATACACCGCACGCGCGGTGACTCCACTCGCCTCGGCGATATGGTCTACGCGAACGGCGTGAAAGCCCCTGAGTGCGAACAGCTCGCGTGCATTGTTCGCGATCTGCACATTGCGGTCTTTCGGCCGACGTGACGTCGGTGCGATTCGGGCTTCAGCCCCCATGGGTCTCTCCGTTCGTGACGGACTCAGCTCCGGACCTCGCCTCCGGTAGACACGTCGCGTCGCTGTTGAGCATGTCGGTCCAGCTACGCCCCAGCCAGGGCGCTCCCCCGTCGGGTCGTGCGAGACTGCTACGTCGCTCCGGTTGAACGAGCACAGACCTCATCCAATCTTCCGGAGACACTTCGCAGCCACACACCGGCCACGACAAGTTGTTACCTCAGGTTACCTAATTTGCGTCTGCGACCCGACATGAACCACCCGCAAGCACAGATCATGCAGGTTGTTTATCTCAGATGAGAGGTCAAACCACCATCTGGCGACGATCACTGACAGTTATGGACCATTGACTTACCCTCCTATCGATCGGTAGGATCGGCCGAATGGACGGTCCGAAGACCGAAGGCTGAAAAGTGAAGAGCTGCCCGGTATTCCCACACCGTCCTGGTCCGTCCGTTCCCAAAACAGACAAGATGCCGGAGGCGTCCTTCCACCGCCACAGCCATCCGAGCGGCACGCGAATCAGCGTGAATCACCGCCCTGACCCGGCGCCCTCAGATCCGGATTCTCGCTGACGATGTCGAGAAGAATCTCGATGACGGCCTGCACCCGTGCCAGGCGAGCCAGTTCTCGCGGAACAACCAACCAATAGGTTCTCTCGGCCACGAACTTGTCCGGGAGTACGGGCACGAGATCGGGGTCGGCATTACCGATGTAGGTCGGGAGCGGTGCGATACCCACTCCGTACCTGACCGCCTGATAGTGGCCGGTGATGTTGTTCGTCTGGACTTGCGCGCGATCTTCGGGCAGGAGACGCTCGAGTCGACGTAGCGGCTCGACGTCCAAGATGGCGTTCACGTACCACACCAACGTGTGGTCCTCGAGGTCGTCGAGGGACTCGATGGCACTGTGCGAGTCGAGGTAGCGACGTGATGCATAAAGACGCAGGTCGTAGTTGGCCAGCTTGCTGACGGACACCGATCGTGGTGACGGCCTTTCGAGAGTGACTGCGAGGTCGAAGTCGCGACCGGTCACCAGATCGTGCGTGGTCGACGTACGCAGCTCGGTGAACAGGTCAGGGTGTCTGTCGCGCACCATGCCCAGTCCCGGAACCAACACATAGGCGCCGAAGCCGTCCGGGGTGAGAATCCGGACAGTGCCGTGAAGACTGCCGGATCCAGCGGACGATGTCGCGTCGAGTGCAGCCAACAGAGTCGATTCGACCGCTTCTGCGTACGGCACCAGACGCCGGCCGGCCTCGGTCAGTTGCCATCCCGACGATCCCCGGTCGAACAGTCGCGCTCCCATGTCTTTTTCGAGTCGGGTGATCCTGCGCGACACCGTGGTCTGATCGACGTCCAGACGTTTGGCCGCGTCCGCGATCCGCCCGGTCCGTGACAACTCCAGCAGAAAACGCATGTTATCGGCGGTGAACATCCCACTCCCTCGCTGCTGCAAAATTGCAGTTCTCACTGCGAAGATACTCGTTGACCGCGGCACATATGCACCGACAGACTCGAGAAAACCACAGAGTCACAGGAGCACATAACCATGACCGTCATCCCACACTGGTTGGACAACAAGCCCTTCACCGGCACCAACGGCACATCGGCCCCGGTCACCAACCCCGCCACCGGCGCAGTGACTGCAGAAGTTGCACTTGCGAGCACAGACGACGCCCGCACGGTGATCGAGGCAGCCGCGGCGGCGTTCCCCGCATGGCGAGATACCTCGATCGCCAAGCGCACACAGATTCTGTTCGCATTCCGTGAACTGCTCAACGCCCGCAAGCAGGAATTGGCTGCGATCATCACCTCCGAGCACGGCAAGGTGCTCTCCGACGCGCTCGGTGAGGTCTCCCGCGGCCAGGAGGTCGTCGAATTTGCCTGCGGCATCGCCCACCTTCTCAAGGGTGGGATGACCGAGAACGCGTCGACCAAGGTCGACATGGCGTCGATCCGCCAGCCCATCGGGCCGGTCGGCATCATCTCCCCGTTCAACTTTCCCGCCATGGTTCCGATGTGGTTCTTCCCCATCGCGATTGCCGCCGGGAACACCGTGGTCCTCAAGCCGTCGGAAAAGGTTCCCACGGCAGCGCTGTGGATCGCCGAACTGTGGTCCGAGGCGGGCCTGCCTGCCGGCGTGTTCAACGTCCTGCAGGGTGACAAGACAGCCGTCGACGAACTACTCACCAATCCGGCGATCAAGGCCATCTCCTTCGTCGGGTCGACCCCCATCGCGAAGTACGTCTACGAAACCGCAACCGCCCACAGCAAGCGCGTCCAGGCACTCGGCGGCGCGAAGAACCACGCCGTTGTTCTGCCGGACGCCGACCTCGATCTGGCCGCCGACGCGATGGTGAACGCGGGCTTCGGCTCCGCCGGTGAGCGCTGCATGGCGATCTCCGCACTGGTCGCGGTCGGGGACATCGCCGATGAGCTGGTTGCAAAGATCAAGGATCGCACCCTGAGCCTGAAAACCGGCGACGGCACAAAGGACTCGGATATGGGTCCATTGGTGAGCAAAGCACATCGTGACAAAGTGTCTTCCTATATCGACGCCGGCGAAGCTGCCGGCGCCACCGTCGTAGTCGACGGCCGGTCCGTGCAGGCCGATGGCGGAAGCGACGGATTCTGGCTCGGACCGACCCTTCTGGATCACGTCACCACCGATATGAGCGTCTACACCGACGAGATCTTCGGCCCCGTCCTGTCCGTCGTACGGGTCGAGACCTATGACGAAGCCCTCGAATTGATCAACTCGAACCCCTACGGCAACGGCACCGCCATCTTCACCAACGACGGCGGCGCAGCCCGCCGCTTCCAGAACGAAGTCGAGGTCGGTATGGTCGGCGTCAACGTCCCCATCCCCGTCCCCACCGCGTACTACAGCTTCGGCGGCTGGAAGAACTCCCTCTTCGGTGACACACACGCCCACGGCACCGAAGGTGTGCACTTCTTCACCCGCGGCAAGGTCGTCACCACCCGCTGGCTCGACCCCAACCACGGCGGCATCAACCTCGGCTTCCCTCAGAACGACTAAGGACGGCACCATGAGTATCCAGATCGCCTTCCCACGGTTCCTGCGAATCGGCGGGGGCACCGTCGACGACATCGGGGACGTGATCCGTCAACTCGGATTGCAGCGCCCGGTAGTGGTGACCGACAAGTTCCTCACCTCGACTGGCGCGTCCGAACGGATCTTGACTCTCCTGCGCGAAGCACGCATCACACCAGCCCTGTTCGACGACACCGTTCCCGACCCCACCACCGACTCCCTCGAAACAGGGCTCGCCCTGCTCGCCGATCACAACGCCGACTCGGTGATCGGCTTCGGTGGCGGCAGCCCGATGGATACTGCGAAGGCGCTGGCCGTCCTCGGGGTCCGCGGGGGCCGGATGCGGGACTACAAGGTCCCGCACGTCTACACCGGACCAGCGCTTCCCGTCGTCGCGATCCCGACCACCGCCGGCAGCGGCTCGGAGGCTACGCAGTTCACCATCATCAGTGACAGCGTCACGGACGAGAAGATGCTCTGTCCAGGCCTGTCCTTCCTGCCCATCGCAGCAATCGTGGACTTCGAACTGACAATGTCCATGCCCCCTCGCCTGACTGCCGATACCGGAGTCGATGCACTTACCCATGCGATCGAGGCGTATGTGAGCCGAAAAGCCAACCCTGTCTCCGACGGCCTCGCGCTCGCAGCCATGCGCACCATCGGCCAGAATCTGCGCACCGCGTATGAAGACGGTGAGAACAAGCAAGCGCGAGAAGCCATGATGCTCGCCGCTACCCAGGCCGGCATGGCGTTCTCGAACGCAAGCGTGGCCCTCGTTCACGGAATGAGCCGACCCATCGGCGCGCACTTCCATGTCGCGCACGGGCTGTCCAATGCCATGCTGCTCCCGGCGATCACCGCATTCTCCGTCAAGGGCGCCGAGTCACGGTACGCGGACTGTGCCAGGGCCATCGGTGTGGCCACCGAAGCCACCGGTGACGGTATCGCCGCGCAGTCCCTCGTCGACTCCCTGGCCGAACTATGTCATGACCTGGCTGTTCCCACTCCCCGCGACCACGGTATCGACCGAGCTCGCTGGAACGATCTGATCCCACTGATGGCGCAACAGGCGCTCGATTCGGGTTCGCCGGGCAACAACCCGGTTGTGCCCACTGTCGACGAAATCGCCGAACTGTACGTCGAGGTCTACGACTAGCGTGGATGCGATCCGCGCCCCGCGCTGTCCGACGAGTCAGGGTGAGAGCTCGAGCGGCAGGACCCTTTCGGTCCTGCCGCTCAGCCGCCCCCATCGCCGGGGAGCTCGCTCCGCAACGATGTCACCGTCGTCATGAACTCATGCACTCAGTCAGGACGTGAACGTCCGGATACAGCATCGAGATAGGCAGAAGCTGTACCCGTGATCCGCGTACCCTCGACGATCATCGGCCAGGTCCCGTCCATACCGGCGTCGACGGCGGCACGGCTGAGCTGACGCTCCCAGAACGCAGCGGACCCGAATTCCGAACGCCACTGCAACGCAGGCAGGGTGAGCCGGTGGAGGGTGTGCTCATGGGTGGTGCCGATTGCGCCGTGCACTTGGTGAGTGTTGCGCACCGCCACGGCCAGCGCTGGTGAGACCACACTGCGGGCCACCGCGACACGAAAGGCCGAGAAGTCGCCGGCAAGGTCGTCGGTAACAGCGTCTGCGAGAGCGGTGTCGACGGCGGCACGGGCAAGGACGGACTCGGCTGCAGTGTCGACCACGAGATTCTGCACGGACTGGAACCGCGCCAGAGGGCGCCCGAACTGAGCGCGGTCGGTGGTGTGTGCAACCGCCGAAGCCAGCATGCCCTCCATAGCGCCGACGCACTGGATCGCACGGATGAGAGCGCCGCGCAGGACGTAATCCTCGACGGCACGGGTGTCCACCGGTGTCCAGGTGACGTCACCGTCGACCCGGACCGACCCGAGGGGCACCTCGGAGATCCCCTCGACCGCCTCGACGGTCAGCCGATCGGTGGGCACGTCCGCGATCTCGTAGCCCGCATCGACCCGACGCACGCAGACAACGGACCCGGTGGCGCCAGCCCACGGCACACGTTGCGCGAGGCCGTCCGCCCTCAGGACGGCGACGGTCGCTGTGTCCGACGACGAGTCGTCGAGGCCGGCCGCGCGCCTCAAGGGACCTGCCAACAGATCGGTCTCGGCGAAGGGCACGGCCACGCCGCCAGCGGCGGTCGTGCGTAACAGAGCAGCGGCCTCGACCCAACCCGCGCCGCTGCCCCCGGTCTCCTCGGGTGCGGTCAGCCTGGCCAGTCCGACCGCACCCAAGGTGGCCCACACAGCGGCCGGATCCGGCTCGATGTCCGGCCCCGAGTGCCCAGCGACAAGATCGTCCATGAGGTCCTGGAGATCCCCGTCTACGGCAAGATCGATTGTGCTCGCGGTCGTGGTCATCAGCGCATCCCCAGCCCCCGCGCGATCACGCCGCGCAGGATTTCGTTGGTACCGCCGCGAAGTGTGAACCCCGGACGCTGGTGTAGTCCGGCCCTGCACAGAGCCTCGATTTCCGCTTGCCCGTCCATGGTCTCGTCACCCAGCCGATCAGAGACGTACTCGACGAGGTCGCCTTCCATGCTGGTACCGAGGAGTTTGACCAGGGCGGCGGCGGTGTCGGCCTTCTCGCCCCGTTGAAGGGCTCCGGCGATGTTCTGGCTCAGTGCGTGCAGTCCGACCATCCGGGCCACAGAACGTCCCAGGTCGGTGCGCTCGGGCAGCAGTCCCTTTCGGACCGCGCCGATCTCGGCAGCCAGGAGCCGGAAGGTCGAAAGGAAACGCTCGGGTCCACTGCGTTCGAAGGAAAGCTCCGAGTTGACCTGTTCCCATCCGTTGCCCAACGTGCCGAAGACCCTGGCGTCGGGAACGAATACCTCGTCCAGAACGACCTCGTTGAAGTGGTGGTCGCCGGAGAGGGAAATGATCGGCCGGATCGTCACGCCTCGGGAACGGAGGTCGACGATGAACTGGCTCAGGCCCGCGTGGCGGTGTGCCGTGTCGAGTGGTTCCGTGCGGGCCAGCACGATGAACGCCTCAGCGTGGTGGGCGCCCGAGGTCCACACTTTGGTGCCGGTGACGGTCCAACCGCCCTCCACTCGGGTGCCGCGGGTCCGGACACTGGCCAGGTCCGATCCTGAGTCGGGCTCACTCATTCCTATGCCGAAGAAGCACTCACCCGCAGCAATTCGGGGAAGGTACTTGTGCTTCTGCTCTTCGGTGCCGTATCTCAGCAGCGATGGTGCAATCTGGCGGTCTGCCACCCACTGCGCTGCAACCGGAGCGCCTACCGCGAGCAGTTCCTCGGTGACAACGAAACGCTCGAGATGGGTCCGGCCGTGCCCGCCGTACTCGGTCGGGATGGTCATTCCTACCCAACCGTGCTCGGCGAGGCGGCGGGTGAAGTCCTCGTCCCACCGGGTGAGCCAGGTGTCGATGCCCGGTGTCAGTGTCCCTGCCGCGGTCTCCTTCTCGAGAAAGGTGCGTACCTCGGCGCGTAGAGCATCCATTTCATCAGTGGTCACCGTCGTCGGCGGCGCGACGGAGGGGTTCATAGTGCCTCCATAGGAAGTTCCGGCTGGGGCGAGGCCCGACATGCTCGCGTGAATTTCGCCGCCGAGTAAGCGGCGGCCGGTCGGATCGGGGGGGCGAACGCCGGCCCCATCTCGGATGGACACTATCCAGTCCTCGACATCTACGCAATAGCGCATTATCTTACGTAATTATGTATCGGTTGGAGGAGTTCTCCCTGTTGATAGGCTCACGAAATGGCTGACACTCCTGGGTCCCCCGGAGCCGTGCCGGTCGAGAAGGTTCCCGGCCGTCCCCGGCACCGCATGGTCGATCGGGTGGCGTCGATCCTCGAACTCGTAGCCCGGTCCGAAAACGGCCTCACCCTCACCGCTATCGCACGGGCACTCTCCGCGCCCGTCAGTTCGGTCCAGGGCTTGATCAACGGTCTCGTCGCCGTCGGCTACCTCGACGAGCGCGACCGGATCTACACCCTCGGCACCGCGCCCTATCTTCTCAACGTCATCGCAGGCCGACCTCCGGTCACCTCGATCAGCCATGATCAGCTCGAGCAGGTCCATGCCGAGACCGGGTTGACCATCACACTGTCCACATCTGTCGGCGACGACCTGTTCTACGTCGATCACGTCTCTTCCGACCCGCATTACGCATACCTGGCAGAAAACCGGGTGCGCCGATCTCTCCTGCGTACCTCTGCAGGATGGCTCTTGCTGGCCGATCGCGATCAACGTGACATCTGGGCGTACCTCAACTCTCGACCATCCTCCGATGCCGACTTCGTCGAGCGCTTCCTGCACTCACTCGATGAGCTCGAGAACACCGGCGTATGCGTGGCACCCGGTGTGGCCGTTGAACATGCAGACGGGGTATCGGTCGCCCTCCGAGAACGCGGCCGGACCATCGCCACCCTCGGCGTGGTCGGGATACGGGAGACCATCGTCGAACGGCAGGACGAACTCGTCGAGATCTGCCTGCGATACGCCACCAAGTGGGGCTTTCGCTAGCCTGCAACACGGACACTGATTCCTCGATGAGTCGCTCGACCCGGCTCGACGACCGTGTCGACCGACGCCACACCCCGCCTGACACAGAAACGGACCAGGGTTGATGCGGTCACTCGCGGTAAGCGACCGCATCCGTGAGCAACACGCGACGGCCAGGCCGCCGCCTCTCGAGCGAGCGTGACCCTCACATCGCGATCGGACCCGCCTGCTCGATCTCTCGACCTTCACCTAACAGATGATCGATTCCCGGTGCACCGCTCGACCACCGGATATATCGGAGGGTGCGCCTCCACGCGGCGCGACTTCCGGATCGAACGCCGCAGACCGTAACGGTCGGCAGGGTCCGGCAGACGCCCTCGATCACAGCGGAGGAACGTGCGCCCGAACATGTCTCGCACCCTGTAGCCACCATTCACATCGTTGATCTGCTTCTGATCTCCGGCCGGCCGCAGGGGAGCGTCGCGCAAGCACTCCACAACAGCGAGTTCGCTTCGCCCACGTCGTCGCCGTAGCACCCGTCCGCGACATCGGGCGGAACCGAGGGTCCCGCACTCGTCGATGTGCCGTCGACACCAAGCAACTCGGCCTGCACGCGCCCGAGTGTCAAACTCCCCCGCCGACAACAAACACCCCTTGTCCTGACATGGTCCCCCCTCGCCTTCAGAAGACGCGCAAACCTTGCCGCAGAGCGCCTATCTACTTATTTACGTATTTTTATTTCTAGTTGCGGATTTATTGGTGGGTCGCTATTGTCGATTCATTCCATCTCCGTGACCCATGCCACACCCCATACGCAACGAGGTCGCAACTCCGACAGGCCGTTTGACTTTCGGAAAGCAAAGCCAGACACAACGCCCCGGAACTCTGCCCGCACGTCAGCCTCGGAAAGGTCTAGGCCCATGACATCAACCCATCTCCCTGAGCACGCCACGACGGAAACGCAGGATTACGACGTCATCGTGGTCGGCGGCGGTTTCGGCGGGATCTATCAGCTGCGCCACCTTCGGGACAAAGGGTTCTCCGTAATCCTGCTCGAAGCCAGTGGAGGCTTCGGTGGGGCCTGGAGCCTCAACCGCTACCCAGGCGCACGCGTCGACAGCCACGCACCCGTCTACCAGTTCACCGATGAATACCTTTGGAAGGACTGGAACTTCTCACAGATGTTCCCGGACCACGAAGAGATGCGCAGTTACTTCAACTACGTCGACTCCAAACTGGACCTGAGCAAGGACTCGCGCTTCAACACCAAGGTCGTCAGCGCGACGTTCGACGAGGACGAGCGGATGTGGACCCTCGTCTCACAGAACGACGAGAGCTTCCGCGCACGCTTCGTCGTGTTCGCAACGGGATCGACTACCGAACCCTACATCCCGAACATCCCTGAAATGGACGCCTATCGAGGTGAACTCGTCCACACCGCGCGGTGGCGAGACGACATCGACATGACCGGCAAACGAGTTGCCATCATCGGCACCGGCGCCAGCGCAGTCCAAGTAGTTCAGGAAGCCGGCCCTGTCGTCGAGAAACTCACCGTCTTCCAGCGCACGCCGAACCTCTCGTTGCCCATGCATCAGGAATACCTCACCGAGGAGAGGCAGGCGGTCCTGAAGGAGACCATGCCGGATGTGGCGGTCAAGTGTCGCGAAACGTTCGCTGCGATCGACTACGAGTTCGATCCCCGAAATGGCGTCGACACGTCCGAGGAAGAGCGTCTCGCACTGTTCGAACGTCTCTGGAATCAGGGCGGATTCGCATTCTGGCTCGGGAACTTCTCCGATTACCTCTTCAGCGAAGAAACCAACTCGATGGTCTACGAGTTCTGGAAGAGCAAGATCAAGCCGCAGATCCTCGACCCGGTGAAGGCCGACCTGCTGGTGCCTGACGTAGCGCCTCATCCGTTCGGAGCCAAGCGGCCGGCCCTGCACCAGAACTACTACGAGGTGATGAACCAGGAGAACGTCGAACTCGTCTCCATCCAGGAGTCACCGATCACCGGGTTCACGGCAACCGGAATTCGCACATCCGATGGTATCGAGCACGGAGAGTTCGACATCATCGTACTTGCAACCGGATTCAACAATAATACCGGTGCGCTCACTTCGATGGAGGTCCGCAACTCCGCTGGCGTTACCCTCGGCGAGAAGTGGCGCCAGGGCGTCGACGCATACCTCGGCGCATTCACCGCCGGCTTTCCCAACGCCATGTTCGTGTACGGTCCGCAGAGCCCCGCCGCCTTTGCGAACGGGTCCACGAACGCGGAGCTTCAAGGTGAGGTCATGGTCGAGTTCCTCGAATTTCTTCGTTCGGAGGGCCTTACCCGGTTCGAATCGACTCCCGAAGCCGACCAGACCTGGACCGATCACATCAACGGTACCGATGACATGGCGCTGTTCAAGCATGCAAAGTCCTGGTACAACGGCAGCAACATCCCCGGCAAGAAGCCCCAGATGCTTCAGTATCTGAACGGTCTGCCCATGTACCTGGATTTCTGGCACAAGGAAAAGGCGGCAGGATACACCGACGGACTGCGGGTATCGTGAGGTTTCGCTCAATCGGATTCAACCTCGGAAGAAGTGAATAATGCCTGTCATCAACAGCATTGAACGTGAACGTTTCTTCATCGACGGCCAATGGCGCAAAGCGAGCACCTCCGATCTGGCACCGGTGTTCGAGGCAGCAACCGAGCGCCCTCTGGGTGTTGCTGCGATGGGCGGGCCCGAGGAGATCGATGCGGCTGTGCACGCCGCACGGGCCGCACTCCAGAAAGGACCCTGGGGGCGCAGCACCCCCCACGAGCGAGCTACAGTGATGCGGCGCTTCGCCGACAGCCTCGAGCGTCGAGGAAGATCGACTGCAGAGCTCGTCAGCCGGCAGACCGGAATGATCTCCTCCTTGTCGGTGAGCACAAGCGCAACGGCTCCGGTAGCGATCCTGCGGTCCATGGCAGATCTCATCGAGACACGAACATTCGAGACCCGCCGACCCAGCAGCATGGGCTCCACCATCGTGCGAGAAGAACCCGTAGGAGTCGTGGGCGCAATTACTGCCTGGAACTATCCACAGCTCTTGGCCATGGCCAAGATCGGGCCCGCACTGGCAGCAGGATGCACTGTAGTTCTCAAGCCGGCACCGGAGACGTCGCTCGATGCCTATGTACTCGCAGAGGCAGCCGAGGAAGCCGGTCTACCACCTGGCGTCCTCAACATCGTTGCCGGCGGCGTTCATGCAGGCAAAGCCCTTGTAGCCCATCCCGATGTCGACAAGATCGCCTTCACCGGTTCCACTGCAGCAGGACAAGCGATCGGCGAGGTCGCCGGCCGCAGTTTCAAGAGAGTCTCCCTGGAGCTCGGAGGAAAATCCGCAGCCATTGTGCTCCCCGATGCCGACCTCGGCGTCTTTGCCAGAAGCCTCAAAGACGCCGTGCTCAAGAACGGGGGACAGACATGCACCACGAACTCCCGCATCTTGGTTCCCCACGGTAGGTCCAGCGAGATCATCGACGTCCTTGCGTCCTACGTAGACGGCTTGGTCATGGGAGACCCACTCGACGAGTCGGTAACCATGGGCCCCATGGTAAGCGAGCAGCATCGGGAGCGGGTGAGGAGTTACATCCGCCTCGGGCAGTCCGAGGGATTCCGAACGATCCGCGGCGGAACCGACTCCCCTGAGCAATGTCCCCGCGGCTGGTTCGTGTCTCCCACCATCTTCGAGGGTGTCGATAATCGCAGTCCGCTGGCACAGGACGAGATTTTCGGACCTGTCATCTCCGTCATCCCTTATGAGACCGAAGAGGACGCCATCAACATGGCGAACGACACACCATTCGGTTTGGGAGGAGTCGTCTTCACGGAAGACACCGAACACGGCTTGGACATCGCGTCACGTATTCGATCCGGAACCGTGGGAGTGAACTACTACTCCCTCGATACCGGCTCCCCGTTCGGCGGCGTGAAGAACAGCGGAGTCGGCCGCGAATTCGGGCCCGAGTCCCTGGACTTCTATCTCGAGTACAAGTCGATATACGTCTAGGCTTCGCAACGCCCGCAGACCCTCCATATCGCCCCCGACAGTGCGTCCAGCCTGAGACTTCATCCGATGGAAGGAACGAGTAGCTACACGGAGCATGCCCGTCGTCTTCAGCGTCGCTGACTATGGGCAACTACCCGCGGTCGATGCAGGTCAGCGATGGCTGAGAATACTCCGTTCATGCTTTGTCCCTCCCTCCGGAGGCCAGCGACTTCCAACCGCACAGAATGAGCAATCATGCCTGAATCCTCATCTGCCATCCTCCCGGCCGAGACTCGAGAATCCGCATCCGAGACTCTGCGTCCACGGACCGGCGCACTCACCGACATCCGGGTCGTCGATCTTTCGCGGGTGCTGGCCGGCCCGCTGTGCGCGCAAGTGCTCGCCGACCACGGTGCCGACGTGATCAAGGTGGAGCCACCTACTGGTGACGACACACGCAGCTGGGGCCCGCCTTTCGTCAAGGATGACCACAGCGCCTACTTCGATGGCTTGAACCGCAACAAGCGGAACATCAGTGTGGATTTGCGTACCGAGGCCGGCCAACAACTGCTGCGCACGATGCTTGCCGAAGCCGATGTCGTCATCGAAAACTTCAAGGCGGGCACCCTTGCGAAGTGGGGACTCGACGACGACGTGCTCGCCGCCGAATTCCCGCGACTCGTGCACTGTCGAATCACCGGGTACGGAGTCGACGGGCCGCTCGGTGGTGCTCCCGGCTACGACGCAATTCTCCAAGCCTTGTCGGGGCTGATGAGCATCAACGGTGAGCCCCACGGTGATGCCATGCGGATCGGGATCCCTCTGGTCGACATCATCACGGGTCTCAACGCTGTGAACGGCATCCTCATGGCACTTCACGTGCGGCAAAAGACCGGACGCGGGCAACTCGTGGATCTGGCACTACTCGACAACGCTGTGTCGATCCTGCACCCACACGCCGGCAAGTGGTTTGCCACCGGCGTCGCGCCGGAGCGGACGGGCGTGGCACACCCGACGATCTGTCCCTATGAAACGTTCACCTGCGCCGATGGCCCCTTCTTCATCGGTGCCGGCAACGACCGGCAATTCCGCGCTCTGGTCGTGGCGCTCGACGCTTCAGACCTGGCCGACGACCCGAGATTCGTCACCAACTCCGACCGGATGGCAAACGCAGCTCAACTGCGCGACATCCTCGGCGGCCTCGTCAAAACTTGGCAGCGCGAAGCTTTGGCGGCCCTGCTACGGCGAGCCGGCGTACCGTCGGGGTCGGTGAACAATGTCGGAGAGGCCCTTTCGCTACCGCAGGTCCGTCACCGCGAGATGGTGGTCGAGTGTGACGGCTACCGGGGTCTCGGCGTACCCGTCAAACTCGCTGGGTCCCCCGGTGCTGTGCGGTTCGGGCCGCGCGACCGTGGCGCCGATACCGATACTGTGCTAACAGAACTCGGACTTCTCGAAGACGATATCGAGCAGCTGCGCGCCGCCGGGGCACTGCCCGAGTAACAGCTCACCTGCACGGCGGATCTTGGCCATGCCTACCAGCAGAGCTGGTTCCACACACAGCTGCCGGCAAGGTCACCGACCGTATGCAAGCCACACCGTCGTCCGGCCGTTCAACGCCGATCGCGTTCTCTCCGTTCTATATTCGCCGTCGTTCACCAACAGGTGTTGCAAAATAGGACACTGGTGACCTCATCCCTGCTTCTAGCGTTCTAAAGTGCGCATTCTCCTGAATATCCGCACCGTTTCACATCCCTTATCCCACTCAAGGAGTGACCATGGCCCTGTTCGCTGTTATCTGGTCGTACACCACTGACGCATCCGTCAAAGAGGCTGCTCATGCCGACCACCTGGTCTTCGTCAAGGACGCGGCCGCCAAAGGCGTGCTGCAGGAAGCGGGCGCCTGGGCCGACGGGGCCGGCGCGTTGCTCGTGTTCAAGGCGGACAGCGAAGACGACCTGCAGGCCCTGCTCGCCAAGGACCCGTATGTCACGCAGGGTGTTGTCGTCGACCAGAGCATCTACCAGTGGAAGCCCGTCATCGGACCCCTCGTAGGGATCTGAGGACGACCCGGCTGCTCCACCTCGATGGAAAGAAGTTGCAGCATCTCTACATCGAGTTGCAATCAGCACTCTTCCAGTAGCGTCGGCACAAACGACCCGCACAACTTGCATCTGTGCGTTCGCATAGTGAGCGACGGATGCGAAAAGTTCGATCAGCGACATCGCGGAACCATCACATCACCGCCTCGACGGCGCAAGCCTCGACGCCGAACCGATGTGGCGGTCGATGAGTATCGACATTTCGACAATCCGAGGCAATCGTTGACCTTCCCTAGCGGCCTTTTCTAATCAGCCGACTGGGTGGGGTGACACCGTGCGTACGCGATACACCAGCTTCACGCCTTCCTGATCAGTCAATTTCCTTCTCGACCGGTGATGAAAGTGAGCAACACATGTCCGTGAGCAAAGAATCGC
Source organism: Rhodococcus sp. GQ147 (assembly GCF_059759155.1). Lineage (NCBI taxonomy): Bacteria > Bacillati > Actinomycetota > Actinomycetes > Mycobacteriales > Nocardiaceae > Rhodococcus > Rhodococcus sp. GQ147. The sequence continues at coordinate 3,291 of NZ_JCAXDU010000035.1, read as the reverse complement.
TGTTCCTCAACGACCTGTACTCGTCCTGGCTTCGACGGTCCGAAGGTATGGATCTCGCAGGTCAGCGAGACATGTTCGAAGAATGGCATCTTCCCACCATCGAACCCACCGATGTCACGTATGAAGAAGTGACAGCCAACGGTGTGCCGGCAACATGGGCCAAGCCGCTGGGCGCCGCCGAGGACCGGGTGATCGTCTTCACGCACGGCGGCGGATTCGTGACAGGTTCACGCTTTTCCCATCGCAAGCTTGCCGCACACCTCGCCAAGCTGGCAGGAGTTCACGCACTCGTGGTGGACTACCGGCTCGCGCCGGAGGCAAAGCATCCAGCACAGCTCGAAGATTGCATTGCCGTGCAGAAGTGGCTCCGTACGCAGGGCTACAAGGCAGAACATACGGCGACGGTCGGCGACTCGGCAGGCGCACATCTCGCCATCTCGACCGTGTTCGAACTTGCGGGTATGGCACTTCCCATTCCGGCCGCCGTCGTCGCTCTTTCGCCGTGGCTCGATATGGAGATCAAGGGGTTGACGATCGAATCGAACGACGCAGTCGACGTCCTGGCCAAGAGGGCAGTCCTCGAGATGATGCGAGAGAATTTCCTCACCGATCTCTCGGAAGCAACGGACCCGCGGGCAAACCCGCTGCTCAGGGACTACACAGACTTCCCTCCCGTCTATGTATCGGTCGGCGGCTACGAGACTCTGCTCGACGACTCGCGCCGGGTCGTCGAATTGATCGAAAAGGCAGGGAGCGAAGCCGTGCTCGACGTGGTCGACGAACAGCAGCATGTCTTCCACTTCAACGCGGGACGAGCACCCGAGGCGGATCAGGCCCTGAACCGGATCGCCCAGTGGCTACGGCCGAAGTTGGGGCTCGCCTGAACACCGTGTGTGGGGCGTGCAACTGAAAGCAAAGCGCGCCGACGAAGGAGGAACGTGTCTCGGCGGCGGTCTGCTTCGACCAGACTGCCGCCGAGTCCGTTCGCATGCCAGTCAGCAGTGCATTATCCGAACCATCGATTGCAGTGAAGATCGGGAAGACACATACATGGAAAATCCAGTTCTCGTAGAACGCGACGGATTCATCGAAACGTGGACGATCAATCGGCCGGCTGAACGTAACCCAGTCTCAGGGATGGATGTCGTCGACGCATTGGTCGCATGCGTGGATGCCGTCAACGCCGATTACGGGGTACGCGCTGTCATTGTCACCGGCGCGGGATCGACCTTCTCCGCCGGCGGCAACGTCAAGGACATGGCGAATCGCCAGGGACTGTTCGGCGGGAAACCTCACGAACAACGCGATGGCTATCGCGCCGGGATACAAAGGATCCCACGAGCGATGTACAACTGCGACGTACCCTTGATTGCAGCGGTGAACGGCCCTGCAATCGGTGCCGGGTGCGATCTTGCCCTCATGTGCGACCTCCGAATCGCCAGCGAAAAAGCGTTCTTTGCTGAGAGCTTCGTCAAGCTGGGCATCATCCCGGGTGACGGGGGTGCGTGGCTGTTGCCGAAAGCGGTCGGTATGGCGCGGGCGGCCGAGATGATCCTCACGGGCGACCGTGTCGACGCAACACAGGCTCTCGAGTGGGGATTGGTCTCGAACGTCGTTCCTCCCGATCAGCTGCTCGACGAAGCTCGCGCACTCGCCAACAGAGTGGCCGCCAATCCTCCGCACTCGGTACGGATGGCAAAAAAACTCCTGCGCGAAGGGCAGCACCAGAGCCTCGACAGCCTCCTCGAACTGTCCGCTGCTCTGCAGGCGCTGGTTCAACAGACCACCGATCACACGAGAGCAGTCAACGCCCTCATGGAGAAGCGAACTACCGCATTCACCGGCGAGTGACGATGCCTCACGTAGCAAGCTCCTCGATCAGCGGTGCGGACACGTGGACGTTCGGCAAGGCAACCGCATCAGCAGGAACGATGTCGTGAAGTTCGACGAGTCCTCTTCGATCGAGCACTGGTCTACTGACTGTTACCTCAGTACCAGGGCAGGACGAGGAGCATGTTGTTCATCCGCCCGAATTCGGACGTCTCGACCTCCCTGAGTTGCCCGCAGAGGAACCGGACGACCGTGTGCGTGTCTCGTGCACATCCCGCGCTCGAGAATCGTGTGCCGGCGGGCCCGCCACTTCGAGGAGCCAGCAGCTGGACCAGACATGTGCTCCGTGAGGACCTGAGTGCAGCACGCCGGCGGGCACGCGCTGAGCGAGCAACGGGTGGCTGCACTCGCAGCACATGACTGCGGCACAGCCACCGGCCACTCGTACTCAGCGAGCGAACTGTTTGCCGAGGAATTCGACAACCGCGCTGTGCAATTCAGCACTGCGCGGAACTGCACCGGTCATCCAGTACACGCCATGGACAAGACCGCTATACAGTTCGACCTGGACCGGGACACCCTGCTCGGTCAGCATCCGCCCGTAGTTCAGGCATTCGTCGCGTGTGACCTCGTACTCGTTGACCAACATCAGCGTCGGAGGAAGCCCCGCCAAGCTCTTCGCCTTGGCCGGCGAGGCGTACGGGTTCTCGGCGTCTTCCAGTGTGGCCAGGTACTGCTCCCAGAACCAGCCGATTGCTGCCGCGGTGATCAAATATCCCTCGGCATTCTCCTCCCATGACGGGAAGCGTGCCGTGCCGTCGATAACCGGATAGACCAACACCTGAGCACACAGGGCCGGTGAGCCGGTATCACGTGCCCGAAGGGCGGTGACTGCGGCGAGATTGCCACCGGCACTGTCGCCCATGATGGCGACACGCGTCGCATCACCACCGAAGTCGGCGACGTTGTCGACTACCCAATTCAGAGCAGCGAACGCGTCTTCGGGTGCGGCAGGGAACTTGTGTTCGGGAGCGAGCCGGTAACTCACGGCGGCCACGATGACCCGGGCGTCCGCGGCCAGCGCGCGACAAGGCTGCTCGGTAACGTCGAGGCTGCCCGCAACCCATCCGCCGCCGTGGATATACACCACAACCGGCAGGGGCGCATCGGACTCCGGAATGTACAGACGCACGGCCTGATCACCATCCGGTCCGGGGTAGACCGTGTCGACGACACGAGCAAGATCCGCTTTCGGCGCCTGCAGTTCGCTGAAGGATTCGATGACCTCACGGACCTCAGCGACACTCATCTGCTCGAACGACCTCAGTCCCTGCTCGTTCAACGTATCTATCAACTGCTCGACTACAGGATCGAGTGCCATGGTGATCTCCTTGATGTGATAGGCGGACTGGTCAATCGCCGAGTCGGTGGAGTCACACTACGAGGAGGCCCGAGCGGACG
>NZ_JCAXDU010000034.1:0-20694 GCF_059759155.1 Rhodococcus sp. GQ147 | reverse complement strand
ACGGTGCGCGTGATCGAAAAGCCACGCAGGCCGATACTGGCACACGGGGACGAATGAGAAACGAAAGCCACGGGCATGGACTGGACACGGCGTTGGGCACTCGAGGACGTCGAGACATTAGTTGTGATTTTGGCGTCGATCGTCGCCGAGGTACTCGATGATGTCCCCGCCGGCGTTGAGGTGCGGCATGTCACGCTGGCCGAGGACCTGCGGTGCCGCTACGAGCGCACCTGCCGGATGTTGGCTTCGGCCGTGAACGAAGCCCGCGAGATGGGCGTAGAGATTCCTCCCACGGCCGAATACGACCCGGGGCGGTCTTTTCGTGCCCTCCGGCCCCGCGAGTCGGCATTGAACTGACCTGGCATCCGGTAATGGAGACCGAGACGGGCAGTGCGTGGCAGACACCACCCACGCTGCCGCGCTGGTACGCCTCGATCGTGGACGGGTTGCTTCCGGATCTGGTGGTGGTGGCCTGCACCGCCGTATCGACGAGAGGATCGGGAGTACATGACTCATCCGACCGACTCGGAGCCGGCCCGGGAGCGGGAACGACCCGTCGTCGACAATCTCGATCGGTTCGCGGCGATGGTCGGCGAGGACGATCAGCTCGTCCCGCGGTACTTCGAGGGATCCGACATCGACGCCGAAACGGACCGAGCCCAGACTACGAAGCCGACATACTGCTGCCGGGATTGTCGGTGACCACCATCTCCCCCGCACCATGGTGGCCGCGGCGGGCGGCGGATGGGATCGTGCGCCGGATCCGCAGGTACGCCGAACTCGGGCGAAGAGCACAGACGTTTCGCCTGGCTGCTGCACGGCACGGTGGCCGATGTCGGACCGGACCACGAACCCCTCGTCGTCGATGTGCGACCGGTAGCCCGATTGAGCACCGATGTACTCGAGCAAGCGCACCGTTGTCTCGCGATCGGTTCCGTGTGGGGCGAGATTCGATGCAGTGCTCGTGACAGTCGAGCTGTGCGCGCGCCGCCCAGGTTGTACCCCTTTCGAGGACGAGCCCAGCCGTCGACTTGCTGCACTCGTGCACCTCCTGCCGTGACGGCACGGCGATCGCTCCGGGTTGTAGAGCGGCGTACCCGCCACGTCGTCAGCGGACAACGCCGATGGAAGCGTTTTCCCGATACCGCGGTGTTCTCCTTGGCGATTTTGATAGACAAGAAAGGCATCCGGGGCGTAGGCGTCTGGGGAAGAGACCGCTCCGTCCCGGATGCACCTTCTTGCTCAGGGCTCACGGATTGCCGGCGCCCCGCTGCGGTGCCGGCCGAGTTGCTGCCGGTCCGCTCCATCGACGTCGAGCCTCGAGCTGTAGGCATCCCTGCCGGTAGCCATGTGGCAACCGGACGGTGGACGATTGTCCGAGTCGCGCGTTCCGGTCGGTATGGAGTAGAAAGTCATCTACACCGAATGTGACCCAAATCATGTTTAGTGTGACGTGAAGGCACATTTGCGCAGGAAGGAGACCCGCGATCGAGAGGGATACGACGGACGCGCCGGTGGTGTCGGTGCACCCTTGCCGGGCCCTCGCTCGGTGACCGTGCCGACCCTCTCGCGATGCCACAGGCACCACACCACCCCACTCCGGAAGGACAGGCCATGATGAACCTCAACGTCGCTCTGCTGCTGCTCATCCTCATGGGGGGACTCGGCGCGGTCGCCGTCGTGCAGGCCGCGCTGACTCACCCGACCGACCGCCGCGGCCGCCGCATCGGGTTCCACCGTCATAGCTGAACACCACCAGTGGCCTATCCCGTCGGCATCCCCAACGACAGCAACACACCCCGGAGCAGGTTCGGTGGCCACGTGCCGGCGGTGCTGCGAGCGCAGTACCGCATCGAGGCCGCCGACGGGCTCGCGCCCCGGCGGTAGGCCCCGCACCGAGCGCGCACGCCTGCGGGTGGGTGGCTGCACGTGACGGCAGGCACCAGAGCAGAAGGGGGCCGGTCCGTCCCATCCCGACACGGTTGATTCGCAGGGGGAATCAACGCCGACGGAGGTGGACAGGACCGGCCCCGGGCGATCGCCGACTCGGTCGGATGCCGGCGTACGACTCCTTTCGGAAGGGTCACCGACGGACAGTCCGCCCCGCACCACCTCCTCCCCTACCGTTGCCCGCGGAGAGGAAGATGGTGGCTCGGCGTTCCTGCCCTCCCGGAGCGTGCCCCCGAAGTACGGTCCGGTGGGGACACTCCGCTTCGCCCCGTTACCTTTTTCGTAGTCCCGCACCGCGGGGCGACGGTCACCAAGTAGCGACCGGGCTGAGGATTACGTCAAGTTCGTGAGAATCACGCACTGTCAGGATGTCGAGAAGGGACAGTGATGGCACCGTCCGTGCTGCGGATGGACGGTCCGGTGGGCGCGTCCTCACCGCAAGGGCCCAGCTCGTGGTGGTTACCGTGCGGGTCATCCCCGATGCCGGCTGCAATCCGGGCATGAAATCCTCATGTGATGACCGACAAGGACGCGGGGGCCGAGTCCCCGCTGATCCCCGAGCCGACCCGGGCGGATCCGGCCACGGTGTTCTCCGCGCTGGCCGAGATCTTGTACAGCGGCTCCGACGCGAGCGAGGTGTACGCGGCGATCTGCGTCGCCGCTACCCTGCTGGTACCGGGTTGCGACCACGCCAGCGTGATGCTGCAGCAGCGCGAACAGTACGTCACCGTCGCCGCCACCGATGACATCGCCGCCCGCATCGACGCATTGGAGCGACGGCTCGGACAGGGCCCGTGCGTCGATGCGATCACCGAGAACATCCCGCAGATCGACCCGGATCTGCGCACCGCCTCCCACTGGCCCGAACTCGCCCGCGCGGTGGTCGAGACCACCCCGGTACGCGCAGTGATGGGTTTCCGGTTGGTCATCGACCAGCACAAGGTCGGTGCCTTGAACCTGTTCTCCACCACTCCGGGCGCGTTCACCACCGAGGCCGCCGCCCAGGCCGGTGTGCTCGCTGCCTTCGCGTCGGTGACCGCCACCGCGGTCAGCCGCGATCAGGACATCGCGTCTCTGCGAGCCGGGCTGCTCAGCAACCGCGAGATCGGCACCGCCGTCGGGCTGCTGATGGGACTGGAGAAGATGACCGCCGACGAGGCCTTCGACGCACTGCGCCGCACCTCCCAGCAGATGAACCTCAAAGTCGCCGACCTGGCCCGCACCCTGCTCGAGTGGCACGGCCGCGCCCAGAATCCCTGACGGTTCCGCGAAAGCGACTCGGCCGGCGGTCCGCCGAGTATCGCCCCGGCTCCGCCCGAACAGATTTTCTGGCATCGGCGCTCTCGCGGTCCGCAGCACCGCCGACAGCGGTGCGAAAAGCCCGGGTGTGCACCACCGAGCTTCCCGCCGGCCCACGCACACGGGGGAGGAATGCGCGGACCGAGCGGCCCCGTCACTCGAGGAGGGAGAACAAGCGGGGACTGCCGACAAACACATATGGACTTCGCCTCTCACGTTACATCCAGGCACGCATGATCCGCGGTCGTCGCGGAGGCAAGGGCCGATCCGCGGGGACGGTGCCACGGTGGCGCAGTCGTGGACATCGACACCCCGGGGAAGGGCCGCGGATCCGGGGAGCTCAAGGCCCGGCAGCGGTCACCTTGCAACGTCGTCGCTCGGTCACCGTCTGTGCGGGTGCAGCAGCATCATGACCTCCACCGCAAGGTTCAGGGCTGTTGCCGAACACAGAGAACCATCCTGCGACCGACCCGGAGAATCGGTCCTGCCCTCGCAGCGGTCCTGTACTGGTAAAGGTCCTCGCGTCCTCGTCGACTGTCCCCTCTCGTCGAATCGAGCGATGACACAATCAGGCATCGACCTCGGGGGTATCGAGGAAGGGCGTGGTGGCGGTGGCACGCGGGGTGATCAGGTGGTTCAACGGTGACAAAGGCTTCGGCTTCATCGCTCCCGACGACGGCGGCGCCGATCTGTTCGTCGAGCACACCGACATCGAATGCAGTAACGTCCCCGTCTTCCAGGACGCCAAGCAGTGGAATTCGACGTGGGTGTGGGTCCCAAGGGGCGCCACGCCCGCCGGGTACGTCGGCTGTGAGTGACGCCCGAAGCACCGCGCTGCTCGATCCCGACGGCACCGTCCCGCGTCAGCCTTGTGAGCACCCTCGTGGCCGCGACGCTGCTCCACACCTGCCGTTGCCGGTGCGATGCCTGCGCCTCCAGGGGTCGTCAGAACAGAGCCTGCGCCGCGTCCAGGGCGGTTCGGTGCGTCTACGGCGGAACCGCACCGCACCTGGACGAAAGGCCGAAGAAATCCGTTCCCGAGTTGATCGTGCACAGTGTGAATAGACTGAATGAGAAACGAATGATCTTCTCGCGGGTTGTCTTCACCAGCGAGAAGCGCCGACGGGGTACGGCACATCCGGCGCAGGGGGCCGGAGACGCCGATCCGCCCCGTCGGCAGTGCCCGGAAGCGCATATTCCGCCCGGCGGCACGTGCGGGGGCGTAGGCTCGAGGTATCGGTGATCGCCTGTCCCCCCCTGCACAGACGATCACCGCCGCCGGGGGGCTTCGAGATCGGGCCACCTCGACGATGCCGGACCCCGTCGCCCATCCCCTGCTGGCGGCGGGGTCCGGGCGTTGTTCGCTCGACGAGTCTACGAGGGTTCCCTCGCATCACCGGCCGAGACCGCAATCGCCGAACTCGACGTCATCCCGGAGTGCACCGACGAACCCATCGAACTCGTCCCGGTCGAGGTCTCCGACGCGGACGGCACGGTGTTCGTCTCCCACCCGCATCACCATGAACGTCTCACCCAAGCCCCGCCGGTAACGAGCGATCAGGACGCCCGGGAACTGGATTTTCCGATCCACAGGATTCGGCTATTTCTCGGGGGTGGTCATCGCTTCTTCGAAGATCCTGGACGGCCAGTGGCAACGCTCGTCTACCGCTGGACAACCTCGCGTGGTACCCACGGCATGATGAGTCCGGCGAACAGTCGAGGAGCAACGGACGTCAGCCGGTGTGCGCTGGGGCCGCTGCGGTGGCGGACCATCGTCCCGCACGGCGCTCGACGACGATCGGATGTCCGAACGCGCGGGTGATCGTTTCCGAGGTCACGGTGTCTTCGACCGGTCCGCGGGCCACGACGGTGCCGTGGGCGAGGACGAGCGCATGGGTCGTCGAGACAGGAAGCTCTTCGAGGTGGTGGGTGACCAGCACCGAGGACAGCTCGGGTCGTAGTTGCCGTAGTTCGGCGAGCACGCCGAGAAGGATCTCGCGGGCCGCGAGATCGAGACCGGTGCTCGGTTCGTCGAGCAGCAGCAGATCCGGGTCGGTGACCAAGGCCCGCGCGATCAATGCCCGGCCCCGTTCTCCCTGTGACAGCACCGACCAGGGGCTGTCGGTGATCGCCCGCAGGCCGAGGATCGCGATCAGGTCCTCGGCCTTCTGGTGTTCGAGGACCGTAGGTTCGGCGCGGCGCGGCAGGGCGGTCGCCGCATACAGTCCGGTCAGCACTGCTTCCCGTACCGGGATGTAGGGGTCGATCCGGGTACGGGGGTCGACGTGACCGATGTGGGTGCGCAGCTCACGCATGTCGACGCGGCCGAGTCGGTGGCCGAGGACGTGCACCGTGCCGGTGGTCGGATGTGATTGTGCTCCGCACAGGGCGAGCAGCGTGGATTTGCCGGCGCCGTTGGGGCCCAGCACCGCCCAGTGCTGACCGGCGCGGATGTCGAGATCGACGTGGGCGACGAGTGCTCGGCCCTGGCGTACAACGCTGACGTCCTGAAGTCGCAGGACATAGGATTGGTCGTCGGCAGGCATGCGCTCCTCATTCACCGTTCCGCACTGTTGAAACACTCCAGAAGGCGGATAGCTTCGCGATTCTGTCAAAGTACCCGTTCAGTGAGAGCGAGAGCTTTTGGGTGTGTCGCCGACTGGTTCACCAGGGTTCGGGAACCCCGTACTCAGATTCTGATATGGCGGATACCGACTGAGGCTCGCCGGAGCTGATAGCGGACGGGGGACAAGCGGCCGTGTGTCGGGTGTAGGTTCGTGCGCGCCACAATGTGCTCCACAACGTCGTCGACGGTGCGATTATCCGTATCGACGTGTTCGGTGAATCGTTCTGTGGCGAGTGCGCTCACGCAACGGTCGATCTGGTGCATAGCCCAGGTTTCATCTCTTCCCGCGATGCGGCCCAGCCAGTAACCGGTGCGGGTCTGTAGCCGACGCCGGAGGGTGCCGGGTGACGCGACGAGGCAGAAGTGCCTGACGTCAATGCCCTCGGCGGACAGACCGGCCATGATCTCGTCGAAGTAGTCCGGGTTGACCAGTGTCATGGGCACGATCACCGGACCGTCGTGGGCAGCCACCGCGTCGGCCAGGGTCGCGACTACCGCTGCTCGCCACTGGGGTCGGTCCTGAAAGTCGCGTCGCGCGGAGGCCGGAAGCATTTTGTGGATCGCGAAGCCGATGAGTTCAGGATCGGCGACGTGAGAGCGAGGTACCCGTCGATGCAACTCGAATGCAGTCTGTGTCTTTCCCGCACCGAACGCACCGTTGATCCATACGAGCATTGCACCGAGCCTAGCGGGACGGCCGGTGCGTGTCGGTCCTGTTCTCCACGTGGCGAACAGTCGTGACTCAGGTGTCCTGCTTGGCGATCCCTAACCAGCACGGTTTTCGTGTGCCGGCTCAGGACTACCGTGCTTCCTCCTTGCGCCCGAGATCAGCTCATCTTCTTGGTCAGTGTTCGTCGCACGTGGAGGAGATGGGTACGCATGTGCTCGGCGGCAGCGTCGGGGTCACGATCTTTGATGGCCTCGAGGATCGCGGTGTGTTCGGCACAGTAGGCGTCGCGCGTGATGGTGCTGAAGGTGCGTTCCTTGAGGTTGCCCCAGATCGGTTGTTCTCGGCAGAGGATGAGATAGCGGCTGACGCCGATGAGGACTTCGTTGTGAGTCGCGGCAGCGAGGCCGTGATGAAAGCGGATGTCCCACTGTTCGAACTCCGCGGACGATGTCGCGTGTTGGCCGTGGCGGAGGATCTGTTCCAGTTCGGCGAGATCGGGGCCGGAGGCGGTAAGCACGACAGCCGACATGAGTGTCGGTTCGATCGTCAGTCGCGCCGCCATGATGTCGGCCGGGCTGGGGCTGCTCACGTCGAGGTTGGGATGTTGAGGCTGCGCGAGGAACGTCCCGCGGCCGACGTGCCGGGTTACCAGGCCGGTGTCGACGAGATGACGCATGGCTTCGCGGATCGCACCTCGACCGAGCCCTGTCGTGGCGGCAAGTTCGCGTTCGGTGGGGAGCCGATCGCCGGGGCGGTAAGCGCCGTCGTGGAGGAGCTGTTCGATATGGCGCAGTGCTTGCGCTGCTGTACCGACCGGGGTCATCGTCGCCTCTCAAACCAATCCGAACCAAAAATACTCCAAGTTTTGCGAAAAAGCCTGCAAGAACATGTGTTGTGGGTCACATGACGTCCCGTTAACGTGGAATTTGCCACCGATTGCACCGATTGGTCGACATTGGTTCTACAGGAGGACTCCGTGCGTTTTTCCCGAATTCAGACTCCCGATGGCGCTCGCGTCTGTGTGATCGGTGACGACGGCACCCCCCGGCCGCTCACCTTCACTGATACCGGCGCGCCGGTGGAGTCGCTGCAGCAGATCATCGCCGGAGGTCGCGACGCGCTCTCACGCCTTGAAGCCGAGGACACTGCTACGGCCGGTGCGCTGCTGGCCCCGCTGACCCCGCACCGCAACATCTTCTGCGTCGGCCGCAACTACTCCGAGCACGCCGCCGAGTTCGCGCGCAGCGGTTTCGACGCCACCGACAACAACACCAACCCGATTCCCGAGTTCCCGGTGGTGTTCACCAAGCCGGCCGCCTCCGTGATCGCTTCCGGTGATCAGGTCGATCCGCACACCGACATCACCTCCACCCTCGACTACGAGGGCGAGATCGGTGTCATCATCGGCAAGCGCGCCTCGAAGGTGTCCAAGGCCGAGGCGATGGACTACGTCTGGGGCTACACGCTGATCAACGATGTCACCGCCCGTGACCTGCAGCATTCCCACAAGCAGTGGTTCATCGGCAAGTCACTCGACACCTTCTGCCCGATGGGACCGTGGGCGGTGTCCGCCGACGACATCGACATCACCGACCTCCAGTTGCAGACCCGCATCAACGGCGAACTGCGTCAGGACGCGAACACCGCCCAGCTCATCTTCGATGTGCCCACCATCATCGAAACCCTCTCTGCAGGAATCACCCTCGAACCCGGCGATGTGATCGCCACCGGAACCCCGGTCGGTGTGGGCATCGGCTTCGACCCGCCGAAGTACCTCGTCCCCGGCGACGAGATGGTCGTCTCCGCCCCGGGCCTGGGGGAACTGCGCAATGTCATCGGCGGCGCCGCGGCCCCCGAGCCGCTCACCCGCATCGGCTCACGCCGATTGTTCATCGAGAAGACCGGGAACGGCCCGGCTGTCGTGCTCATCCATGGTCTGGGCGGTGCCAGCACGGTTTACGAACCGCAGGTACAGGCGCTGGCCGAGCAGCACACCGTGCTGCGTTACGACCTGTCCGGACACGGCCGGTCCCCGGTGGTCGGAGCGAACAGCATCGAGAACTGGGTCGACGAGCTCGCCGCGCTGCTCGATGCCGAAGGACTCGACCAGGTCGCTCTCGTGGCGCACTCGATGGGCACTCTGATCGCCACCACGTTCGCAGCCACCTACCCGGGGCGGGTCTCGCGTCTGGCGCTGCTGGGTCCGGTGCGCTCCCAGAACGAGCAGGCCCAGGCCGCAACCCGAGCACGCGCCCGAACCGTGCGCGAGGGCGGTATGCCGGCAGTGGCCGACACCATCGTCGCCGCTGCACTGTCCACGGAGACCAAGACCACTCGCCCGCTTGCGGTCACGGCGGTACGCGAGCTACTGCTCGGACAGGACCCGGACGGCTACGCCAACGCCTGCGAAGCCCTCGCCGCGGCCACCGAACCGAAGTTCACCGACATTGCCGTCCCTACTCTGCTGATCACCGGTGACGAGGACAAGGTCAGTCCCGTCGCAGTCAACGAGCAGCTGGCCGAGTCGATCACCGACTCGCGCCTCGAGATCCTCGACGGGGTTGGCCACTGGCACACCCTCGAGGACCCGAGCCGCGTCACCGCACTGCTCACCGAGTTCCTCAACCGCTGACCAGCACATTCCCACAGCCAACCGACCGGCGCACGCCGGGGCGGGAGCCAACTCTGCCCTCCTGCGGATCGGCCCCGCCCCGGGCGCCACCCCCTCTTCCACGCCTTCCCGAAAGGAGGTGGACGCGATGTCCGCCACCGTGTTCACCAACGTCCGGATCTTCGACGCCACCGGTACCGACCCCTACACCGGTGACGTTCGCATCGTCGACGGCCGTATCGCCGAGGTCACCGCCCACCCCGGTTCGGTCGACCGCACCGGCGCCCGCGTCATCGACGGTGCCGGCAAATTCCTCATGCCGGCACTGTGCGACGCCCACACCCACTTCTCCTGGACCAACTCCGCCGATCTGCCGGGCTTGGGCACCATGGGCGTGGAAGAACACACCTTGCTCTCCGCCCGCTCCGCCCTGACCTACATCGACCACGGCTACACCATGTGCGTCGGCGCCGCCGCCGCCAAGCCCCGCCTGGATGTGGTCATCCGCAACGCCATCAACTCCGGACAGATCCCCGGCCCCCGCTATCTGGCGAACTGCCAGGAAATCGCCGTGACCGGCGGTGCCCTGGTCAACGGCATCACCGCCTTCGCCGACGGACCCGAAGAGATGCGCAAAGCCGTGCGCCACAACGTCGAACTCGGCGCTGATCTGGTCAAGCTGTCCATGTCGGGAGAGGACATCACCGGCAACCAGCACGCCAAGGACAACTACTTCTCCGACGAGGAAACCGCCGCCGCCGTCACCGAGGCCCACCGCCGCGGCCTGCGAGTGTGCAGCCACGCCCGCTCCGGCGAAAGCGTGAAGATGTCCCTGCGCAACGGCGTCGACATCATCTACCACGCCTCCTTCACCGACGAAGAAGGCCTGGACATGATGGAAGAACAGAAAGACCGCATCTTCGTCGCACCCGGCATCAACTGGCTCGTCGCCACCCTCGAAGACGCCGCCGAATTCGGATACCCCCCGGAGGCAGCCGAAGCAGCCGGCTACCGTCACGAACTCGAATGCGCCATCGAAGGACTCAAGAAGATGAAGGCCCGCGGAATCCGCGTTCTTCCCGGCGGCGACTACGGATTCGCGTGGACCCCGCACGGTACCTACGCCCGCGACCTCGCCCACTTCGTGAATCTGCTCGACTTCAGCCCCAAGGACGCCTTGCTGTCGGCGACCAAACTCGGCGGTGAAATCATGCGAATGGGAGATGAACTCGGCCAGATCCGCCCCGGTTACTACGCGGACCTGATCCTCATCGACGGAGATCCCTTGGCTGACATCACGGTCCTGCAGAACAAGGACCGCATCGTCGCCATCATGAAGGAAGGTGTCTTCCACAAGGATCCCGGTACCGGAGTCGAACGCGGCATCCGCGAGGTCGACGAAATCCACCACGGCAGCCCCGTCCCTGCCTGAGGTCACCGCATGCTTCCCCGGTCCGTCGAGTGTGGGCCGGGGAACAGCGGTGCAGACGACGGACTCCGACAGCGCGTCACAGTGCTCCACTGTGGCCGTGGACAGCGGCCATGCACCTCTCCCGTGAAGGACCTCTATGTGCAATCTCATTCACCAGGCCCACCAACACTCATTGTCGCGGCGCGGCTTGCTGGCCGGCATGATGGCCGTGGGTGCCGCGACCGCTCTCACCGGGTGTTCATCCGCTGCATCCTCCGGGCCTGCGCAGACCCCTTCAGCCACCTTCGATTACGTCCGACAGGCGCGCTCATATCGCACACGGGCCGTGCTGCTCGGGACCGCCGGCGGGCCGATGACCTGGCTCCCCGCGCACAACGGCACCGATCAACCCCGTCACGGTATTGCCACCGCGGTCGTTGTCGGTGATGCGTTCTACCTGGTGGATTGCGGGATGGGCGTTGCCATCAACTCCGCAAAGCACAACTCGGTCAAGACGGCGATTTTCACGGCTACGAGGGACTCCGCGGGATCTTTCTCACCCACTTGCACTCGGACCACACCATGGACTACTTCAACATCGTGTTGTCCGGGTGGTACCACGGTCTGCCCGGACCTGAACCGATCGGCGTCTACGGCCCAGGAGACCGCGGGGCGCTTCCGGCTGTCACCGGCCCCGAGGACGTTGCGGTAGTCAATCCCGACAATCCCACTCCCGGCACCGTCGACATGACCGCCTATCTCACCCAGGCCTACGCCACCGACATCAACGACCGCCTCCGCGATTCCGGCAAGCCGTCCCTCGAGCACATGATCCGTGCGCGCGACATCGACATCCCCGCTGCGGTCGCAGCCCGTCCCAACGACAATCAGTTTCCCGAGATGGACCCCTTCGTCGTCATGGAAGACGACCGCGTCAAGGTCAGCGCCACCCTGGTCGATCACGGCGCTGTCTACCCGGCCTTCGCGTTCCGATTCGACACCGACGACGGATCCATCACCTTCTCCGGTGACACCGCACCCAGCCCGAACCTGGTCCGTCTCGCACGCGACACCGACATCCTCGTCCATGAAGTCATCGACGCCGACTGGGTGAGAGCACTGTACGGCGAACCGCCCTACAGTCCCGATGAGGAAGGATTCATCGAACACCTGCTCCACTCACACACCACCATCGAACAGGTCGGCCCCGTCGCCGAACAAGCCGGCGCGAAGACACTCGTCCTGTCGCACCTGGCCCCGGGAAACAACCCCAGCGAGCGATGGCAGGCGGCCTCCGCCGGATACTCCGGAGAACTCATCATCGGCGAAGACCTGATGGAAATCGGCATCGGAGCCCGCACCAACTGACCACCGGCTTCATGCGGTGTACCCGCCGGGCCCACGCCCGAGTGATCTTGCCCGGATTCCTCCCTGGCTCCTCCGGTGTCGCAGGAGGACCACCACCACAGCTATCCGGACAGAACCTCGCCTTATCCAGTCACTCGCCCCGAACCCGTACCCCTATACGACTTCGAAAGGTCACACGATGACCGTCGACGACGAGATGGTCGACCTGGCCCTGCGCTGGCGGCAGTGGAACGGCGCACCCGAAGGAGAGATCTTCGTTCACTTCGGTGTCCACGCCGACGAATACTATCGACGCCTGTCCCACGCCATCGAACACGATCCCCGACTGACCACGGATCTGCGCTCGGACTTGCGGCGCCTGTGCCGACTGCGTCTCGCACCACCGCCACGCCCACACCGCACGTCCACCGCACCTCACCCCACCTCGCACCATGAGTGAGTACATCGGTACCCAGTACACGTGGCGCTTCCACGCACGCTGCACCGACTTCGACGTCGATACCTTCTTCGGTCCCCCCACGGAAAGCCACGGGGTCCGGATCAGACGCGAGCGCATGGCCCGACGAATCTGCTCGCGCTGTCCCGTCCTCGAGTCCTGCCGACGTTTTGCGGTGGAAACCGGTCAACCGCACGGTATCTGGGGTGGGCTGACGGAATCCGAGCGTCGCAATCTCGGACGAGATCGACAGAGCGCATGAGTGCAGCGCTCCTGTTCGTCGTCACCATCGCGGTCATGACCGGTGCCGCTTTGCAACGGCTCAGCGGTACCGGACTCGCGCTCGTCACCGCGCCGATTCTGTCCGTTCTGCTCGGTCCCGTCTCCGGTGTCCTGACCGTCAACCTGTGCAGCGTCATCTCTGCGGCCATGCTTCTGCCGGTGGTACGCGCAGAGATCGCGTGGTCGAAATATCGCCTGCTCGCCCCCGCCGCACTCGTTGGCGCCGTACCCGGAGCCTGGCTGGCCGTTTCGCTCCCGACCCGGATGAACGCCACCGCGGGGGTGGCCACACCCGCTCTGATGGTCTACGCCCTGGCCAGCCGGTGGCCGCATCGCAGCTTCGCCGCGACCCTGCAACCGTTCTTCCTCACCGTCGCCACCGGATCCCTGCTCCTCAAGCTCCCCACGGCCGATTTCAGCGCTCTCTCGTGGTCGGTCCTCGCTGCCGCGGTGTTCGCACTCCCCACCGGCATCGCTGTCGCCGGCTTCCTGCGTCACAAAGTCGATGCCGACCGTGCCCGCCGATTGGCCATCATCTTGGCCTACCTCGGAGCACTCGCTGCCATTGTCCGCGCGGTCCTCATCGGTTGATCACTTGCGCCATGCTCCCGGCGAGACACCGTGTACCTGGCGGAAGCGACGATTGAAGTACGCCGGATCCCGAAATCCCACCCGTCGAGCAATCGCTTCTACCGGAAGGTCGGTGTGGGACAACAGCAATCGCGCCTCTACCATCCGACGTTCGGTGATCCACTCGCCGATCGTCCGACCCGTCCGCTCCCGCACCACTGTGGTCAGATGACCGGGCGACATCCCCACCGCCTCGGCTACATCCCGGGCGGACAACTCCTGCGCGAAATGCTTTTCGATCACACCGAACGCATCCGCCAGCACCGGCTCCTGCCGATGCCGTAGCTCCCCCTCGACATCACCGGCCAGTCGCGCAACCTCGAGCAACACCAGCAGCAGATAGGCCCGCACCGCCAAATCACTGCCTGCGCGAAGGCCACGAAACTCCGCTTCGAGGCCCTGCAGCAAACTCTCCCACCGTGGCCGGTCGGCTTCTTCGACATGGAACAGGCCGGCCTCCGTGCTCGACTCCGCCGCCAGAAACGGGCTGAGCAGCGGGTTCGACCGCCACAACTGCAACGATTGGCCGAGCCCGGTCATCCCTTCGAGCACCGTCGGAGAAAACTCCACGGCCCACCCGGTGGCAGCGTCCACCATCGACAAATCGTGCACCACGCCCGGAGGGAGAAGCACGACATCGCCGGGTGCCACAGGCAGCATCCGGTTCATCACCATGTGTGGGCCCGAACCGGACCGGAAGTACAACAACTCGAGATCGTTGTGGCCGTGCGGACCCGTCTGTACCCGCGGATTCGCCGCCTCCACCGACTGCACGTCGATCGCCGCCGACCGGGAACTGTGACCTTGGGCCTCGAACATCAACACTCGAGAGTCCTGCATACTCTCTACCCCTCAATATGGTGGCCGATCGCGCATTGTACCGGGGACAGCCACCCAAGATTAGTTCAGCCGTCTACCCGCTTCGAGTAAACCGGGTTCAAGACAGACTGATCGAGTACGCGGAGTCCCCGACGATCGGATCTACACCGACAAGGGCTACACCGGGCGCAACCGACATCGGCCCGGTCTGCGCGAAGCTCTCGCCATCTGCCGGGAAGGCGACATTTTGGTCATCGCCAAAGTCGATCGCCTCGGCCGCATCGCATGAGGTGGACTTCCAGCAAAACCTTCAGGTCAAACGCAAGCCAACATTGCTCCATTTGCTTCGCTCAGCTTTCCAGTGGAACCCGTATCGAGTGCGCTCACTCTCTGTGCGGTCTTCTGCGTGTCTTGCTCAGGAACGGTCCCGTGAGATGCCTGTGCTGTTTGAAGATCCTCAAACAGCACACCTTGAAACGGTCCGGCACCCGATCGTGTCCTGCGGAAGGTGCCGTCCGAGCGTACTGTTTAACCGTCCTGCATGTCGGTCTCGTATAGCTGACCCACACAGCACGATCGTCATCTCATGGACGGAATCCTGATCGGCTATGCCCGATGCAGCACCGCGGGCCAAGATCTGCGAGCGCAACGCACAGCCCTCAAACGCCTCGGATTCCCCGACGAGCGGATCTACACCGACAAGGGCTACACCGGCCACAATCGACACCGGCCCGGTCTGCGCGAAGCACTCGAGTAGTGCCCCATAGAGTGGTGTAACTCGGTGGCCGAGATCGTGTCTGACGCTGTGTCGTTGACGGACGTAAAGCGGCCACCGCGTGATCCTTCGAGTCAACCTTCCACAGAATCCTCGAGGAGTCATCGCGATGACCGCACCCCATATTGTCGACCCTGCCGGCCTACTCGGCCAAGCCCTCGCAGACGCGTCACCGGATCTGATGCGCGAACTGCTGCAGACCATGATCAACGCCCTGCTCTCTGCGGATGCCGACGCCGTATGCGGGGCCGAATGGAACGCACGCTCTGCCGAACGCACCAACCGCCGCAACGGCTACCGTCACCGACCCCTCGACACCCGGGTCGGCACCGTCGACGTCGCGGTTCCGAAGCTACGCTCGGGCAGCTACTTTCCCGAGTGGCTCCTCGAACGCCGCAAGCGGGCCGAGTCAGCGCTGATCACCGTCGTGGCCGACTGCTACCTGGCCGGTGTGTCGACCCGCCGGATGGACAAACTGGTCAAGACACTCGGCATCGACTCACTGTCGAAGTCACAGGTCTCACGCATGGCCGAAGACCTCGACGAGCAGGTCGCCGCATTCCGGCACCGCCGCCTCGACGAAGCCGGACCGTTCACCTTCGTCACCGCCGACGCGTTGACGATCAAGGTTCGTGAGAACAAGCAGGTCGTCAAGGCCGTCGTGCTGCTGGCTACCGGCGTCAACGGCGACGGCCACCGCGAGGTGTTGGGCATGCAGGTGGCCACCAGTGAGACCAAGGCATCGTGGAACACCTTCTTCGCCGACCTGGTGGCCCGCGGCCTGGGCGGGGTGCGCTTGGTTACCTCCGATGCTCATGCCGGGCTCGTCGAGGCAATCGCGGCGAACCTGCCCGGCGCGGTGTGGCAGCGCTGCCGCACCCACTACGCCGCCAACCTCATGGCAGTGTGCCCCAAGTCCATGTGGCCGGCGGTAAAAGCGATGCTGCACAGCGTGTATGACCAGCCCACCGCCACCGCGGTGCACGAGCAGTTCGACCGACTCCTCGAATACACCGACGGCCGATTGTCCGAGGTCGCCGACCACCTCGGCGACGCCCGCGAGGACCTGCTCGCCTTCACCGGGTTCCCCGACGACGTGTGGCGCCAGATCTGGTCCAACAACCCCACCGAGCGACTCAACCGCGAGATTCGCCGCCGCACCGACGTTGTCGGCATCTTCCCCAACCGCGACGCCATCATCCGCCTCGTCGGCGCCGTCTTGGCCGAACAGACCGACGAATGGGCCGAAGGCCGCCGCTACCTCGGCCTCGAAGTCCTCAGCCGCTGCCGACTGACCCTGACCACCGACACCCCCACACCGACGGAGGTAACCACCGATCCACTGATGCAACTACCCGCCTGAACCTCCGAAGGATCAGAAACGAATTACACCACTACTCGGGACTTGACCAGCACTCGCCGCCTGCCGCGAAGGCGACACCCTCGTCGTCACCAAACTCGACCGCCTCGGTCGCTCCGCCGTTGACCTCCGGGCGATCGCCGACAAACTCGAAGCCAAAGGCACCCGGCTGAGCATCGGTGGCTCTGTTCACGACCCGACCGATCCCACCGGCAAACTCTTCTTCGGCATGTTGTCGCTGATGGTCGAGTTCGAATCCGACCTCATCCGAGTCCGCACCCGCGAAGGCATGGCCGAAGCGAAGAAGGCCGGCCGACTCAAAGGCAAGCAACCGAAGCTGTCCGCCTTGCAGCGCAAACGCCTGCTCGCCGACTACGAATCCGGCGAGTACACCGCAGCTCAGCTCTGCGAGATCAGCGGCCTGTCGCGTTCCGCGATGTACGCCACCTTGCGCCGAGCCCGAGAAGAAGTCGCACTCTCCCGCCCCTGATCGTCCAGGACGCCGGGCCCGCAAGCTGACACGGCACTAGATGTACCCAGCCAGGACATTGGTGGCAGGCGTGTCGGTGCGTCGGTGCAGAATCACCATCTGACGCCGAGCTGACTTCGGTCGCCACCGGTTCAGTAGTCAGCTCCGAAAAGGGGTCTCGCTTATCTCAACCTCCACGTCATTGAAGGACAACTGCCGCAGCATTCTCTTCACCGATACCGCTCGAAGCTGCCGGTCAGGACTTGGACCCACCCACACCGATTTGGAAATCAAACCCTTATACAAAGGGCCTTTATCCGGGTCCTTCAGGGAGTAAGGAGTGAACCGAAGCGGCAGATACGGGATCAACATGCCTTGAACCGACACACGGAACAGGCACCGAGTGAACGTCTCCCCAAGTGAGACAAACAGACGCCACTCCTGCTCTTCTTCAAACGATGGGTGCTTGAACTGAGCAAGGCACTCAAGGGCTAGGCGAAGAGCCGAGGGACGATTCTCCGGGTCGACGATCTTCCTGGCCTGGCGCTGGATGAAACTCTCATCGACCTTGTACTGCACAGGAGCGAGCTCTGCGCCCCCCAGGAATGGGGTCCCAAAGTTCGCCAGTGCTTGCTCCATGACAGGCACCAGGAAATTCCTAAGCACCTCCGTGGGGAATTCAATGGAGTACCCATTGGCTCCGTATCCTCGCCACTGGCTAAGAAGATCCGGCTCCTTACAAAAACTCGTCACGTAGGCCGAGTGAGTGGTCGCGTTGTCTTCGGGGTCGAGGAAGTTTCCTTCGCCGATACGCTCAGCGAGCTCGTCGATGAGCTTCGCATGGTCAGCATCGGAACGATCTACCAGATCGCGCATCGCATCCGCGAGGTCCTTGGCCGCGAACGTCAACTCTTGGGCATCATTCAAATACCGCGCATCCGTCGCCCACAGGGTGAGCGAGCAGGTGGTGGGAACCTCCCAACCGCGGAAATCGCGAGGTTCAAAGATTCCCATCAAACCCGCAGCCGTCGTGTAGTGATGCAACGTCTCCGGTATGGCGGCCATGCTCAAAGAGATTACGAGAAGTCTCCGACACGCTCTCTGCTCTATCCCGGTGGGTGCGCCCGAGATCGAAGGAGTGTCCTGTTTCCCGGGGGGCGATCCGCCCCGGACCCCCTTCGGATTGACCGATGCTGAGAGGCCGCACGAACTTGTCAGCGGGTCGACCTGGCGATACGTCACTCGATGTCAGCGGCAGACCGCACGGAATGTCAGTAGGTGCCTCAGGAGCTGTCGTACGGATACGCGGTGGCCATGGGGACAGCCACTGCGTGTCCCACCGATGGCGCTCTGGGAGCGTCAGCTTGCAGACCGCGGCGGACTCTCGAAGGAAGTGGCCTGTGCCGCCGAGACTGCCGCGACCAAAATACCCACCGGGCCCCGATACTGCTTCGCCCACAACAGGGAGAAAATCCTCAAGCGACCGAATGCGACGGCCGTCAATGAAGTACACGGCATCTCTCTTCGGCATTCCAGCTCCATCCTCATCGTCACCGCCCCGACCTTCCGCACAATCTGCCGGTCGCAGTACATAGGCGGCGGCGGACAGCGTTCTCCGCCGCCGCTTGGGGCAAGGTTCCGATACGGAGGTCTAGACGAGGGAGGGCTCTTTCACCGGATCAGCGGTCTCGATTGCAGGCAATGGCGGGACCAGAAACCCTTCGGTTTCGGCCGCCTGACAGAACTGCCGCCACCGCCGGCTGACGGTGGACTTGTCGATCTGCAATCGGTGAGCAACATCGATCTGCCGCAGTTGCGGGGACTTGATCATCATCGATGCCACGACTTGCACGGTCTCGTGGAACCCGGAGTCAGCGAGGAATCGAAGCAATCCCTCCTGGGTCTGCGCATATCCGTTGCGCGTGACGGACACCGCCGGTTGTCCCATTGTTGTCGGCTCGACAACCGAGTTGCAGGCGAAGGCGGGTGTTCCCGAAGCAGTTGCATCGCTCTGTTCGGTCACGGGCCCGCCCTGCAACGGTGCGTGCGCGGCGCTGTGAGGGGTTGCCAGACCGCCGTCAGCGGTTGCGCCGTCTCCGGGAGCACGAGGCTCGGGACGCACCGCGGTCCGAGGCGCGGTGGCAGAGACAGTCGAAGCGGGCGCCACGGTGTTGGTAAGCGCCGGAGTACCGGGAGAGGGTTGGTTGCGCTGGATCATCATCACGAACAAGTGGAACAACGCCAACCACAGCAGCGGGAAAATCGCGGCAAACAGCGCTCCGATCCAGGGAGCCTGCGGAACGAACCCGAGGTCCTCCCCTGCTGCAACTCGGGCAAGGTTGCGCTCAGCTGTCTGCCAGGCATGGAAGGCGTTGCCGACCACACTCAACAACACCGTCACCACGGCCAACGTGGCGCAGTACGCAAGGGTGTATCGGCCGCGGCCGGAGATGCGGAAGATGACATAGCCGGCGGTTGCAGCAGCTTGGGCAACGTCGATGGCAACCGGCGCCATCCATGCTCGTCCCGGTTGCACACCGACCTCGATCGCCAAGGCTCGAAGTGCATCAAACGACAGGATGAAGGACAGCGCTGCGATGAACAGGGTCATGGCGGCCACAGTCACCAACGCCAGTGTCATCTGTCGACTCACGGGCAGCTCGGTTCGCAACGCGGTTGCGGGCGGGGTTGTATCGTCGGGCATGACCGGATGGTGTCCTTCCTGACGGGGGGTAGTCCTGGTCAACGGTCCCCTTGCGGTTGCAGCCGCGTAGGGACCTGCACTGCGTGCGTCGCGGGCCTGCAACGCACGCAGTGCTGGGGGTCTCGTAGTGCTACGTCAGAGTCCGTGCTTGTCGAGATACTCCTGCAGCGCCTTGTCGGTAATCGACGCCTCGCTGATGGTTCGGTCTCCCGTCTCGTAGCGAAGTTTGTCCACTCCCCTACGCAGCCGCGCCTTGATGCTCGGACGGATTCGCGTGTTGTGCGTCGCCGACAGGCCCTCTGCCGGATCGGTGTCGCTTCCCGTCACTGACGGCGTGACCGAACGTGCAGGTACTGGGGTCGGCGCGGGCGTTGATTGCTCGATGCGCGTGGGGCGTTCGGGCAGTTCTTCGGCGGGGTGGGTCTTGCGGATCGCCGGCTGACGTTGTGCGGTCACGATGCACCTCCAGTGGTGAGAGACAGTTCGGCAAGAAGATCGCTGTAGGCGGTTTGAAGAGAAATCGCGCGACCACCTCGGAATTGATGGATCGGTGTCCGTGCGCTGTGCGCGTCCTGACGAGTCGCCAGTTCCGGAATGATCGTGCGGGCTACGAGATCGCCATAGACCTCCCGCAGCTCGGTCTCCCGGAAGTTGTGCTCGGCGGTGCCGCGGCGGCGGCTGAGAACGATCTTGTCGAAGTTGAGGCGAGGGTTGGCACGTTTGCGCACCGTACGGATGGTTTCGTCGAGGCGTTCGACGCCATGCACACTGTCGATCGTCGGTTCGGTGACAGCTACCACCCCGTCACAAGCGATGAGGACGGCGAACAGGACCTTGCCCAAGCTTGGTGGACAGTCGAACAGCACGACGTCGTAGGGACTCAGATCCAGGCCTTCGAAGGCGACATCGAGGCGGAAAACCAGGTCGTTTGAGCCATCGGACTCGATTTTGCCGAGCTCCTCGTCTGCGGGAATCAGGTCGACTCCGCCCCAGTCGGTCGCTATGACGGCATTTGCCGCGCCACCTTCGACGGTCTGGTTCATCAGGTGGTAGGTGGTGAGCATGTCGCCTTCGACGGTCACACCGAGGCCGTTGGTGGCATTGCCCTGAGAGTCGGCATCGACGACAAGGACCTTGCCCCCATTCGCTGACACAGCACTGGCCAGGCCGAGTGCTGTTGCAGTCTTGCCCACGCCGCCCTTCTGATTGGCAATGGCGATCTTGCGTGGTTGCATTGCGCACCTTTCAGTCGATGATCCGAGTCCGTGTTGCATCACGGCGCGT